>CAZOPN010000039.1:0-19948 GCA_964581685.1 uncultured Sangeribacter sp.
AGTATAAAAGATAACATTATTGCTTACTATCGTTTAATTTTGAATACTTACTTAAAGATTAATCTTACTCTAAAAAACAAAGATATGCACATGGATTTAGCGTCATTAATACATAAGGAACCAACAATAATAGACCCTGCAAGAGGAGATCTGCTGATTGCGGAACCCCTTATGCTCTCGCCTTATTTCAAGCGTAGTGCCGTAATGCTACTTGATAAAGATAGTGACGGAGGTCATCTGGGGCTTGTAATGAATATGCCGACACCTGTGTCGTTAGGTGATCTTTTCCCGGATTGGAAAAATGCAGGAAATGTTAAGATATATTGTGGTGGGCCGGTGGAATCCGATCGACTTTTTATGCTCCATACAATGGGGGACAGGTTTAAAGATTCTATGGAAGTTATAGATGGTCTTTACGTTGGCGCGGACCTTGATGAGGTTGTGGAATATATAAGAGAAGGAAATCAAATAGACGGAAAAATCCGGTTCTTCCTTGGTTACAGTGGCTGGAGCAATCAGCAATTATCTTCGGAAATCCTTAATAATAACTGGGCGGTGAATCGACGTCCTCAATCAACCGAATTGCTTATGGGCGGGGGAGAGGAATATTGGCGGCGCGAAGTAGAACTTATGGGAGAAAAATATAAAAGCTGGCTACTGGTCCCTTCTGATCCGGAATTAAATTAGTTTATTAAAGTAAAGTTAAACCCAATACTGAATTTTTATGATGAAGCAGATCAACTTTGCTAATATAAATTTTTTGTGAATAGAGCAACATCGTATGTTTCGTTTCCTGATAAAATCCAGTTGGGAAGTAAGCCTGATTGAGAATATCCGGCTTTGTTAAAAACAGACATGCTGGTTTCATTACAAGTAGCCACGCGGGCTGCAAGAATTCTAAGATTAAGCACTTTTCCGGCATATTCTTCCATCAGCTTTAACGCGATTTGTGCAAAGCCATTTCCTCTCAATTCACGACGAATATAAATTCCTATAAATGCTGTTCGGTTTAAAACGGATAAATCAAAAAGATCTATTATGCCGACAAAATCGTTCTGAGATGTTTCCACAATCAGGCGAAGTTGTCCCGAGATAAACGGATCGCCTTCGTAGCTGAGGGCGTATTGAAGTATCTGATGACGAGAAAAAGGAGCTCCCATTCCATTTTCAATCCATTGGCTGCTATCGTTTTCAACAGAACAAATGATATCTGTATCCTCCGGTTCGAGGGCTCGGAGACGTATATTTTTTTCTGACATCATATATTGGCATTCCTTTAGATGTGTAGAATTAAGGAAACATTTTAAAGATTCTTACTTGGTGAATGTGTCCGAGAAGGGCATGCGGTTCAGAATTGAGCGACCTAAAGTCAGTTCATCCGCATATTCAAGTTCATTACCAATCGAGAGGCCCCTTGCAAGCATTGTAACTTCAACAGGAAGACCGGCAAGTTTGCGATAAATATAAAATTGTGTGGTGTCACCCTCCATTGTCGGGCTTAGAGCCAATATCACTTCTTTTATATTTTCCTTAACAACTCGCTCCACAAGACTGTCAATCTCAATATCAGCAGGGCTTACACCTTCCAGAGGAGAAATCAGGCCTCCTAAAACATGATAAAGCCCATGATGCTCATGAGTATTTTCTATTGTTATAACATCCTTGATATTTTCAACTACGCAAATTGTTTCCGGATCTCTTTTAGGATTACTGCATATAGGGCAAATCTCATCTTCACTTATATTATGACATTTGGCACAATATCTGATATTATCTCGCATGTCGATAATAGATGTACCGAGGGCGTGAGCTATGCTTTTATCCTGACGAAGAAGGTGTAATGCAAGCCGAAGAGCGGTCTTCTTTCCAATTCCGGGAAGTTTGGATAGTTCTGCAACAGCTGCGTCAAGAAGAGAAGAATTAAAGTTGTCTGTCATTTGCAGTGAAAAAGTTAAAATTAGCCCACAGCCGGCTATTTATTATTTTATTGGAGGGAGTCGGAATACAAAATTAGTGAATTATCCGTTAATTTGATAAAGATAAATAAGAAATGATTGATTATATAAGAGGAAAGGCTGCTGAGGTTACGCCCACATACGTGGTAATTGATTGTAATGGAATTGGTTATGAGATTATGGTTTCGCTTCTGGATTATCCTGAGATCAAGGATGGTGAGAATGTCAGGCTTTATGTGCATGAAGCCATTCGTGAAGATGCCCATATCTTATATGGTTTTCTAACAAAACGAAGTAGGGAATTATTTCGTCTTTTGATTGGTGTTAGCGGTGTCGGCCCCAATACGGCGCGACTTATATTGTCATCGCTCACTACAACACAGCTTGAATCGGCTATTGCATCAGGTCAGGATGCGGCGTTGAAGGCGGTAAAAGGAATTGGAGGGAAGACAGCCCAACGTATAATTGTTGATTTACGCGATAAAATAAAAGTTGAAGAATCTGCGTTAATAACAAGTGTCCCTGCCGGAGAAGCATACGATGATTCGGTAGCGGCTCTCCTCATGTTGGGATTTACTTCCCAGCAGAGTCAGAAAGCTTTGAAGAAAATCTTCGCTGCAAATCCTTCCGTTACAACGGAAGAGGCTATCCGCCAGGCTTTACAACTTATGTAACCGGGATGAGATAAATTAATAATTTGAGAATATTAATGCGCCTGACAGCACGAAACAGATATTTTATACTTTCGGCAGTGTTTATTGTGACACTGCTGATTACGTGTGTCGCTAAGTCTCAATATTATAAAAGTGAATTGACTCCTCCTCCTCCATCTTCTGAAGAAACCGGTTATCAACAGGCTCCGGCGGATAGCATGGGGATGATCTCACCGGTTCGTCCCACTGTTCCCCGTCTCACGGAGTCAATGGCTGAAGGGGAATTTGCCGCTGACCTTCGTACTCCATCCAATATCAAGACGGAAGCTATTTTTGATCCTCTTACAGGAAAATATATTATCCATACAAAATTGGGCGACACTGATATCGTGACTCCTTATATGATGTCGGCACAAGAATATAATGATCTTGTAACCCGTCGCGAGATGTATGATTACTTCCGACTGAAAAACACCGAGAGTTACGAAAAGAAAGATAAACAGCCTTTCAATATTTTCGATATGAATTTCTCGCTCGGGCCGTTGGAAAAGATTTTCGGTCCGGGTGGTGTGCGTCTCACAACACAGGGCTCGATTCAGCTATCGATGGGTATTAAAAGCAATAAGACGGAGAATCCATCGATTTCTTTGCGTAACAGAAGAAAGACTTATTTTGATTTTGACCAGAAGATACAAGCTACTATAAATGCATCTGTCGGTGACAAGCTTAAATTTAACATGACATATAATACAGATGCAACTTTTGATTTCGACTCTAAAAATATTAAGCTTAATTATGAGGGTAAAGAGGATGAGATAATTAAGAATATAGAGGCCGGTAATGTCAGTATGACCACCGGATCAAGTCTGATTAGAGGAGGAACGGCACTTTTCGGTTTGAAAACAAAATTGCAGTTTGGTAAGCTTACGCTAACCGGTCTCGTGTCGCAACAGAATTCCGAGTCCAAGACAGTTTCGACACAAGGCGGTGTCCAATCAACAAAATTCTCTATTAAGGCAGACAATTATGATGCCAACCGCCACTTTTTCCTTGCCCAATATTTTTACGATAATTATGATCAGTTTGCTTCAAAGCTTCCATACGTTTCGTCAGGTATTAAAATTACACGTATAGAGGTTTGGATAACAAATAAAAACGGGAATTATAATGAGTCGCGAAATTTTGTCGGATTTATGGATCTCGGAGAGAATTCGAGACTTGCCAATAATTATTGGATTCCCAATACATCCTTTAATTATCCCACAAACCAGTCGAATAATCTGCTTGATATAATAAAAAATGACTATCCTGATGCGCGCGATATCAATAAAGTGACGCAAGCTCTCGAACCTCTGCGTTCCTATGGAATTGAAGGCGGAAAAGACTATGAAAAAGTTGAAAGTGCCCGCCTCCTCAAATCGAGCGAATATACTCTTAACTCCGATCTTGGATATATCAGTCTGAAAGCCGCACTTACAACGGATGAAGTTCTTGCCGTTGCTTACGAGTATACCTATCAGGGAAAGGTTTATCAGGTTGGAGAGTTCTCAAGCGATGTCACCACTACCACTCAATCGCTTTATCTGAAGATGCTTCGAAGCACAACTGTTTCTCCAAAGCTGCCAATGTGGAAGCTTATGATGAAAAATGTCTATTCATTGGGTGCATATCAGCTTCAGAGCAAAAACTTTAAGATGAACATTAAGTTCCTGAGTGATACTACGGGAACAGAAATAAACTATTTGCCTGTAGGTTCCATTGCCAATCAACCTTTGTTACAGGTTATGAATCTTGACCGTCTTGATTCCAATCAGGAATCTAATTCAGACGGCTTCTTTGATTATGTGGAAGGTTATACGGTTCAATCTTCCAATGGTAAGATTATTTTTCCTGTTGCCGAACCCTTTGGTGCACATCTTGAGAGAAAAATTGGTAATCCGGCCATTGCGGCGCAGTATGTTTATAAAGAACTTTACGATTCAACGCTTGTTACGGCACGCCAGTTTGCCGATAAGAATAAGTATTCGCTGGTTGGAGAATATCAAGCATCTAACGGCGCTCAGATCAGACTTAACGCCATGAACGTGCCTCGTGGTTCGGTTGTGGTGATGGCCGGAGGTGTGCAACTTACAGAAAATAGTGATTATACCGTAGATTATTCTATGGGTATTGTAACGATTACCAATCAGAGCATCATTGATTCGGGTACGAATGTTAGCGTAACGCTCGAAAATCAGTCTATGTTCAGTATGCAACGCAAGACTCTTGTTGGGCTTGATGCGCAGTATCGTTTCAATAAAGATTTTACAATCGGTGGTACCCTCCTTCACTTTGCCGAGAAGGCACTCACGGAGAAAGTAAATATAGGAGACGAAGTAATAAATAACACTATGTGGGGCTTGAATTTCTCATATAATAAGGAATTCATGTGGCTTACAAATCTTCTCAATAAGATTCCGACTGTTAATGCTACTGCTCCCTCATCAATAAATGTTAGCGGAGAATTTGCCCAGCTTGTTCCTCATAAGCAAAAAACAGGAAGCCATAAAGGCTCAAGCTATATAGATGATTTCGAAGCTACTCAGACTGGTATAGATCTAAGATCGCCTTATTCATGGTTTCTTGCCTCTGCTCCATACGATACAAGTTCTGATGCTCTTTTCCCCGAGTCAAAACTTAGTAACGATGTAGAATATGGAAAAAACCGTGCCCTTTTAGCATGGTATTATATAGACCGGCTTTGGAATCAGCGAAACTCCTCCTCAATTCCCGGTTATCTTAAGAATGATCTTCATCAGCTCTCAAATCCATACGTGAGGGAGGTTACTATCAATGAACTTTATCCTTATCGTGATCTGGCTTACGGAGAGGCCAACTATATTCAGACACTTAACCTTTCGTTCTATCCTAAGGAGAGAGGCCCTTATAATCTCGATGCAGAAAACATTGATGAGGAGGGAAACCTTCTGAATCCGGAGAAGAGATGGGGTGGCATCATGCGCAAGATGGATAATACTAACTTTGAATCTTCGAATGTCGAATATATTCAGTTCTGGCTGATGGATCCCTTCCTTGATTCGGAAAATCCGAACGATGAGGGAGGTGATCTCTATTTCAATTTCGGAGAGATAAGCGAAGATATCCTTAAAGATGGAATGAAGAGCTATGAAAACGGGCTTCCTGTAGATGGTAATGATTCTTTTATAAGTGAGACGGTCTGGGGTAAAGTGTCACGTCAGAACTCACTGACCTATGCTTTTGAGAATGCAAAGAATGCTCGTCTTCTTCAGGATGTCGGTCTTGACGGTCTTCCTAATGATGAGGAATATAATTTCCCGACATATAAGGAATATCTTGACAAATTGAGATCTAAACTCCCGGCATCAACTATCTCTATGATGCAGGATAATCCGTTCTCAGCGATGAACGACCCTGCCGGAGATAACTATCATTTCTACCGTAGTAATTATTATGATGAAGTTCGTGCGGGTATTCTTGATCGATATAAAAGATATAATGGAGTTGAGGGAAACTCTTTATCTCCGGATCAGTCGACTAATCCACAGTATCAATCAGCTCGCGCGGTGCCTGATGTTGAGGATATTAATCAGGATAATACTCTTAATGAATATGAGCGGTATTTTCAGTATAAGGTTTCGCTTCGGCCGGAAGACCTTGAGGTTGGTAAAAACTACATTACCGACAAACAGGTTTCTGAGATTACTACGCGTGAAGGAAGTCAGACTGCCGTATGGTATCAGTTTAAGATTCCTTTAAATTCGCCCGATAAAGTAGTTGGAGGAATTAATGATTTCTCTACCGTAAGGTTTGCCCGTATTTTCATGACCGGTTTCAAGGAGGTGACTCATCTTCGTTTTGCTACTCTCGAACTCGTGAGAGGGGAATGGCGCGACTATAAATTTAATCTCAACAGTCGTAATGATTCTCCTGCCGAGGGAGAGCTTGATATGTCGGTTGTAAATATAGAGGAGAACTCGGCACGCACACCTGTCAATTATGTTCTTCCTCCCGGGGTAGACCGTATTCAGGATCCCGGACAGTCGCAGGCCACACAGCTTAACGAACAATCACTGTCGATGAAGGTTACCGGTCTTCAGCCCGGCGATGCACGCGGCATATATAAGAATACTCAGCTTGATCTTCGTATATATCGTCGATTGCAGATGTGGGTACATGCTGAAGCGCTTATTGATAATATTACAAATCTCAAGAACGGTGACTTATCGCTTTTTATACGTCTGGGATCTGACGTTAAGAATAATTATTATGAGTATGAGATTCCTCTCGAACTCACTCCTCCCGGAAACTATAATAACTTTAATAGCCGTGACCGTTCTATTGTATGGCCGATATCCAATTTCCTTAATATTCCGCTCGATATCTTTACGTCGTTGAAAACACAGCGTAACCGTGATAAGAGTGCAAATACCGAAGGTGTTGGTTATAGTATTGTATATACGGGCCATGATCCCGACAACAGCCAGAATATAGTAGCGGTGCTTGGCAATCCGAGCCTTAGTGATGTTCGTGTAATGCTTATTGGAGTGCGCAACCGTTCTAATAGTGTTAAAGATGGCGATGTATGGATAAATGAACTCAAGGTAACAGATTTTAACGAGTCGGGAGGTTGGGCTGCTAATGCTACTGTCAATCTTACTATGAGCGACCTTGGAATGGTAAACTTCTCCGCTCATAAAGAAACTGCCGGATTCGGTGGTGTGGACCAGGGTCTGTCGTCTCGTAGATTGGATGATTATGAGCAATATAATGTAGCTGTTCAAGGTGATGTCGGTAAGTTGCTTCCTCCAAAGACCAAACTTTCGGCACCGGTCTATTATTCCCGTTCTCAGGAAACTGTGACACCTAAATACAATCCCCTTGATCAGGATATTCTGCTTAAGGATGCACTTGATGCTGCTACTTCCAAACATGAGAAAGATTCAATAAAGAACTATGCTGTAACTAAAAAGACAGTTGAAAGCTTCTCTGTGTCGAATTTTAGATTCAACATTCAGAGTAAAGTTCCGATGCCTTGGGATCCCGCGAATTTCCAGCTTACATTCTCATTCAATAAGCAGAAAAATATCGATCCTACGACAGAATATGAAAATACAAATGATTATAGGGGTAGTTTTCAATATTCCTATAGCCCGTATGTGAAACCTCTCAAACCTTTTTCATGGATTAAGGGAAAGAGCAAAACTGCAAAATATTTCCGTGACTGGGAGATCAACTGGCTATTCAATAATCTGACTTTCTATACCGGAATTCATCGTTACTATTATGAACAACAGACGCGTAGTGAGGTAGATGTTGATTTTCAACTTCCGGTACAGGTAAGTAAGAATTTTATCTGGGACCGTCAGTTCAGTCTCACATGGAATCTCATAAAATCATTAAGTCTTTCATTTTCAAGCAATACTACTGCGCGTATAGAAGAGACTCTTGGAGCGGTCAATAAACGCCTTTTCCCGGATCGCTATCAGCAATGGAAAGATACTGTTATGTCTTCGATAAGCCACATGGGAACACCATGGAATTATAATCAGACATTTACCGGAACTTATCGTGCTCCTTTCAATAAGATTGCGGTTCTTGATTATTTATCCGGTTCAATAAGTTATAATTCCGTTTACCGTTGGGATAAGGGGGCCACGGTTGCAGACGTTTATCTTGGAAATACCATACAGAATCAAACAACTTGGAACGCGGATGCCCGTCTGAACTTCGAGACACTTTATAATAAGTCAAAATATCTCCAGAAGATAAATAAGCGCTTCTCAACTTCCGCCGGTGCGAGAATGTCAAACAGGAATAATAAAGACAAGACAAAGGAGAAGGAGAAAAAATTTGAAAGAGCCTTTACATTACAGCCGGATACATCCACATTCGTGACTCATAATCTTAAGACTAAAAAGATTCGTTTCTCCGCTGTTGTAAACGGACAGCCTCGTAAACTTAAATATAAGGTTATTGATGAAAATACAGTTGAGATTCTCGATCGTGGAACGCAGAATGTAAAAGTGACGGTGAGAGAAGATAAGAAAGCGGAGAAGAAAAACTTCGCCACCGAACTTGCCGAGCACAGTTTGCGCTTCCTTATGATGCCGCGCTCCTTGTCGTTCAGATGGCGCAGTAGCCATTCTCTGAATCTTCCTTTGTTTGCTCCGAATGTAGGTAATATATTTGGACAGTCGCAATCTTACGGGCCTATGGCACCGGGTCTTGATTTTGCTTTCGGATTCTATGGCGATGATTATGTAGAGAAGGCTCTCGACCGAGGATGGCTTATAACTAATGATGAGCAGATTTCTCCGGCTCTTCTCAACAAGAGTAAGGAATTTAATTTTGAGCTTACTCTCGAACCTATCCGGGGATTGAAGATTCTGCTGACTTCAAATTTGACCGACAGCCGGACGCAGCAGATGCAGTTCATGTTCGCAGGTAATCCTACTTCTTATTCCGGAAGTTATGTTCGAACTCATGTGGCATTAGCTTCCGCTTTAAGAAATTCCAAAGCGGAAGATGGTTATGCATCTGAAGCTTTCTCACGTTTCCTTGAATATATTCCACGAATTTCTAAACGTGTGGAAAACGAATATGCAGGAGTGGCTTATCCGGGCACCGGATTCATGGAAGGGAATTCGCTTGCCGGACATCCCTATAATCCTGAACAGGGACGTCCCAGCGAAACGAGCAGCGATGTGCTCATCCCTGCTTTTCTTGCGGCATATAGCGCTACAAGTCCTGAAAAGATTACTTTATCTCATTTCCCCGGACTTTCTGCAATGCGTCCTAACTGGCGAATCACATACGATGGCCTTATACAGATAGGAAATTTGAAGAAATTCTTCAAATCATTTACAATTTCTCATGCCTATCAGTGTACATATTCTGTAGGTTCTTACTCAAGCTTTATGAATTGGGTGAGCGCCGGCGATGGCAGAGGTTTCATTCAGGATGAACTTACGAAACAGATTATGCCATCATCTCCCTACAACATTACTTCGGTTTCGATAACTGAGAAATTCAATCCACTCATAGGAGTGAAAGTGACTCTCAATAATGACATGACTCTTAATGCCGAGTATAGAGATTCCAGAACATTGAATCTTAATACGTCTGCCGGACAGATTGTGGAAACCACAAGTAAGCAAATTTCAGTAGGAGCCGGCTATAAGATTGCAAACTTCAATAAGATTCTCAAGCTCGGTAGCAAGCAGGGAGGAGTCTCTAATGATCTTACTGTAAATCTTGATTTTGCTTTCTCTAACAATCAGTCGCTTATCCGACGTATTGAAACAGCTTATACGCAGGCCACTCAAGGTACAAGCACATTCTCAGTGAATTTTATGGCAAGCTACATTCTTAGTAAGCGAATCACCCTCTCGGCTTTCTTTGATCATCAGGCTAATACTCCGCTTGTCTCTAATTCAGCTTATCCCACAAGTAATTCCAATTATGGTGTGGCGGTCAATGTCTCACTTGCCCGTTAGTCGGTCTATAAGATATATCATAAGTTTGTGGAATTATGATTAAAATATAACGGGAAGCCCCTTCGGACTCCCCGTTTTATTTTATGGGTAAAATGATTATTATTTATTTTTGAATATAAGTTCATCGCCTTCCCGATCAATTACGATTGGGTGTTCACGATCTACTTTTTGAGCCAGAATATCTTTCGAAAGTTGGTTAAGCACCATTCTCTGGATCGTACGCTTCACCGGACGAGCTCCAAATTCAGGATCATATCCATCTTCCGCGAGCAGTTCAAGAGCAGCCGGAGTAACATTAAGCGTAATGCCGTTGCTTGCAAGCATTTTCTTGACACTTCTAACCTGAAGTTCCACAATCTCAAGAATCTCTTTCTTATCGAGAGGTGTAAACATCACAGTCTCATCGATTCGGTTGAGGAATTCAGGGCGGATAATCTGTTTAAGACGATCCATAACGTCTTGTTTTGCAGTTGCGATTATATTCTGTTTCTCATCCTCTTTTTTGTCGTTGAAACCGGTGAATTTCTCACGGATAATATCAGAACCCATATTGGAAGTCATGATAATTATCGTATTTTTGAAATTAATGAAACGACCCTTATTATCTGTGAGACGTCCATCGTCAAGCACCTGAAGAAGGATATTGAAAACATCCGGATTAGCTTTTTCGATCTCATCGAAAAGCACGACGCTATAAGGTTTACGTCTTACCGCTTCCGTAAGTTGTCCGCCTTCTTCATATCCAACATATCCCGGAGGCGCTCCGACAAGTCGGGAGACTGAGTGTTTCTCCATATATTCCGACATATCAATTCGCGTCATCATATCTTCATCATCGAATAGATATTCAGCCAGGGCCTTAGCAAGTTCTGTCTTTCCTACACCCGTTGTTCCGAGGAAAATGAATGATCCGATAGGTCTGCGCGGGTCATTAAGCCCGGCGCGTGAACGACGCACGGCATCTGATACTGCTTTAATAGCCTCTTCCTGACCTACAACGCGTTTATGAAGCTCCTCTTCAAGATGGAGTAATTTCTCTTTTTCACTCTGTGCCATTTTCTTGACAGGAATACCGGTCCAGCGGCTTACAACCTCTGCAATATCCTCGGCATCAACTTCCTCCTTGATCATGGCTCCTTCACCTTGAAGTTGTTTCAGGCGCTCCTGGATAGTTTTGTTTTCTTCCTCTTTCTGTTTGATCTTAGAGTATCTGATTTCAGCAACTTTGGCATAATCGCCCTCTCGCTCGGCTCGGTCAGCCTCATAGTTGAGTTGCTCGATATCAATTTTATTCTGCTGAATCTTATTGATTTCAGTTTTTTCAGCCTGCCATTTTGCACGGAGAGATTTTTCTGTGTCACGTAAATTGGCAAGATCCTCATCAATCTCTTTCAGTTTATACTGGTCATTTTCACGTTTGATAGCCTCTCTTTCAATTTCAAGTTGTTTAATCTTACGGGAAGCCTCATCAAGAGCCTGTGGCTGTGAATCCATTTCAAGGCGCAGTTTCGAAGCCGCCTCATCAATAAGATCGATAGCCTTATCAGGCAGGAAACGATCAGTTATATATCTTACGCTAAGTTGAACTGCGGCAATGATAGCCTCATCCATGATGCGCACTTTATGGTGATTCTCATAGCGCTCTTTCAGACCACGGAGAATTGAAATTGCCGACATCTCATCAGGCTCATCAACCATAACTTTCTGGAAGCGGCGTTCAAGAGCCTTATCTTTCTCAAAATATTTTTGATATTCATCAAGAGTGGTTGCACCGATTGAACGGAGTTCACCACGTGCAAGAGCCGGTTTCAGAATATTGGCTGCATCCATGGCTCCCTCTCCCTTTCCGGCGCCGACAAGTGTATGAATCTCATCGATAAAAAGAATAATCTCGCCATCGCTTTGTGTAACTTCATTGACAATAGCTTTAAGACGTTCCTCAAATTCGCCTTTATATTTAGCTCCTGCCACAAGAGCACCCATATCGAGAGAATAAATCTGTTTTGATTTAAGATTTTCCGGCACATCGCCTCTGACAATTCGCATTGCCAAACCTTCGGCGATTGCTGTTTTTCCTGTGCCCGGCTCACCGACAAGCATAGGATTATTCTTGGTCCTGCGTGATAGTATCTGGAGAACACGTCGGATCTCTTCATCACGTCCGATTACCGGATCAAGTTTTCCATTTCGCGCACGATCATTAAGATTGATTGCATATTTGCTAAGAGCTTGATATGATTCCTCCGCACTTTGATCTTTTACTGTGTTTCCTTTTCGAAGTTCGGTAATAGCAGCCTTAAGGCCATCTTCGGTTACACCATTATCCTTAAGAATCTGCGAAGCTTTGCAACGAGTCTTGAGAATACCCATCAACATTGCTTCAACCGAAACATATTCATCGCCCATTGATTTCGAAAAATCTATGGCTTTCTGAAGAGCTTCATTTGATTCGCGACTTAGGAAAACCTCTCCGCCACTTACTTTAGGAAGGGAAGCGATATCGTTGTCAATAGCCATCTTGACGCCGTTAAGGTTGGCACCGAGCTTCTGGAAAACAAAATTGACAATCGTTTCGCTTTCAGAGATTATTGCCTTCAAAATATGTGACGGCTCAATCTGTTGTTGTCCGGCTTGCTTAGCATAGTCAATCGCTTTCTGGACAACCTCCTGAGATTTGATTGTAAAGTTATTGAAATTCATAGTATCGTATTTAATAATATTTCTTAACAAATCATAATGTGATTTCCACTCACTGAAGAGCCCTTGGATTCACATTGTTTAACTATAAAACAACTGAGTCTTTTATCAGTTCAGTTTTTATTAACAAATCCTGTGCCGAAAATCTATTATAGCAGCAATCGCACTCGGAACTGAATATTTATATAGTATTCATAATAATCATATAAATAAGGAAAAACATTAAGCCAATAATATTTACATCAGGATATAACTTTATAAGCAGAAAAATTGTTAAAATAGTATCAGATATGTAAGTGTTAAAATGAATAAGCATATAAATGTATGTAATTTTAGAAAGATTTAGTTTCGGGATAAAGGAGTATTACTTCGTATACGCCTGAGCCACAAGACTAAACCGGAGCATAAGAATAGGTTTTGTTATTTTATATTTGTAAAACAATAAAATCGAATGTTTTAATACTTACTTTATAATTAAGTCTGAAATTTTAAAATTGGATGCAAAAATTTTAAAAATATAAACTTTTTAATTTAATAATCCATGAGTAAGCCTTATGTAATGGGTGTCGATATAGGTGGCACCAATACGGTATTCGGAATCGTAGACGCTCGCGGACATGTTGTTGCAAGCGATTCTATAAAGACCCGTAAGTATACGGAGTTTCCGGACTATGTGAAACACCTCCACGAGGGAATGGAACGTCTTATTAAAGCCAATGATGCTGAAGATAAGATTCAGGGAATCGGTATTGGCGCTCCTAATGGAAACTATTATACGGGCGAGATTCTTAATCCGCCAAACCTTCCCTGGGGAAATGTGATTCCATTGGCTGAAAGCGTAAGTAAAGCTTTCAATGGAATTCCGGTTGCTGTAACAAATGATGCAAATGCAGCTGCCTTAGGAGAGATGACCTATGGTGCGGCCCGTGGTCTGAAAGATTTCATAATGATCACTCTTGGTACAGGCGTCGGTTCCGGTATTGTTATAAATGGTCAGCTTGTATACGGCCATGATGGTTTTGCCGGTGAATTGGGACACATGATTATGAAGCGTACTAACGGCCGTATGTGTGGTTGCGGTCGAACAGGCTGTCTTGAGGCCTATTGCTCGGCAACCGGAGTTGCTCGCACTGCACGCGAATTCCTGGAAATACGTTCAGAGCCTTCCATGCTTCGTTCGATTCCTATTGATGAGATTACATCGAAAGATGTTTATGATGCTGCTGTAGCAGGAGATCCTCTTGCAAAAGATATCTTTGATTATACGGCCAATATTCTTGGTGAGGCTTGTGCTGATATGGTCACATTCTCCAGTCCGCAGGCTATCATTCTTTTCGGAGGACTTGCGAAGAGCGGTGACGTGCTTATGAAACCACTTATTGAATCATTCAATAAGAATATTCTTCCGATTTATCGCGGCAAGACAAAGATTATTCTTTCCGAACTTAAGGAGAGTGATGCAGCTGTGCTCGGTGCGTCCGCTCTCGGTTGGGAGGCAAAATATCATTACGAGGCACCGAAAACTGATATTGTGCCTGTAGGAGAATCATAAGATCTCTTTAAACACATTCTATAGATTATAATAAAATATGCAGGAAGCGGCTCATAAAATAAAAATTGAGCCGCTTCCTTTATAGGTCTTAATTGGAAATTAATTTGTTATAATTCCATAAATGATGCGAGTAAGATCAAAAGTAAAAGAGGAGGAGCCACGAACCGTATAAGAAAGGAGACTATCCTGAATACATTTCCATTAAGACGGCCGTAATTGGTGATTTCGTCCTTATATATTTTGGCAGCAACTATCCATCCCATAAATATGCAAATAAGTATGGAATTGAGAGGAAGCATGATATTTGTTGCCAGATTATCCAGAAAATCGAAAATATTTAGTCCCGCTATTTTTATAAAGTTAAGCGATCCGAAGCTAAGAGAACAAAGTGAGCTGAATAAAAATAGCGGACACAGTATGATTAGACATGCTATTTTCCGGCTCTTTTTGAAATGATCTTCAATCCACGCAATCGTTACCTCGGCAATCGAAACGGTCGATGTAACGGCGGCGACTAAGAGTAAAAGGAAAAAAAGAATAGACCAAAGTTGCGTCCCCGGCATTTTTGAAAAAATTTCAGGTAATGTTACGAAAACCAAAGTCGTGCCGCTTAATTGTTCCTGATCAAGTCCAAAACTGCTTACAGCGGGGAAAATTATGCAACCCATAAGCAAAGCCACCAACAGATCAAGAAGTGAAACAGTAATTGCTGTCCGAGATAGATTGGTTTCTTTGGGATAATAAGAAGAATAAGTTATCAGTATTCCCATTCCAAGACTTAATGAGAAGAAAGATTGGCCAAGCGCGCTGACAATAACCGATGGTGTAATCTTGGAAAAATCCGGAGATAAGAAAAATTTCAGACCCTCGGCAGCCCCCGGTAAAGTTATGCTTACACAGCATAATACAAGCAAAATAAGAAAAAGAATTGGCATCAGAATATTCGACATCCGTTCTATTCCTTTTCTGACGCCTCCCATGAGTATAAGGATATTTATGATTATAAGTGCATATATATTAAAAAGAGGAGGGAAGTCGGAATTAATATATTCATTGATTTTATGATGGAAAGCAATGCTTAGATTTCCCTCTGCCGAGACATCGGGAGCATATAAGTTTCCTGTAATTGATTGCAGGAGGTATTCGAGAGTCCAGCCGGCAACAACCATATAAAAGCAAAGAATAAGATAGGATGCCAGCAACGACCCGATTCCTGCAATATACCATTTACTTTTCGGTTTGAGATTTTTAAAAGAGGTCATCGCATCTCCGTTTCCTCCGCGTCCGAGAGCGAATTCTGTTATCATTACCGGTATTCCGAGTACCAGTAGACAAATAAAATACACAAAAAGGAAAGCAGCCCCTCCATTAGCTTGAGTTTCGGCCGGAAAGCGCCAAATATTTCCAAGTCCGACAGCAGAACCGACTGTTGCGGCGATAAGCCCGATTTTTGTTCCAAATTTAGCTTTTGCCATAGATAATACCTGTAAAAAGAATCCTTCAAAAATTTTTCGTTATCGTTTTATTTTTGAAAGCTTATAATCTGTTTCAAAATTACAAAAAGTATATTGATTAATCAAGAAATGTATTTTCTTACTTCTCTAAGGCCCCGTCTCATAAAAATGGGAATGCAATGGTCCCGGGCTTGGATTGAATTTTGTCATTTGAGCGAAGGAGCATAGACTTAAAGCTTCCCCCACGCCCCCATTTTATATGAGATACGGGCCTAAGTTTCACAAAATTTCTGTCGATAATTCACCGATAATTTATATATTTGCAGTTTATAAACAATGCTTTGTCACGTCTCTTTACAGTGACCATACAAAGTAGTTCAATTCGCTGATTATGAAGAAAGCATTAAAAGTCATTATATTTATTTTATGTCTGCTTCAGGCAGACCTTATGTCTCAGGCAGCTCCCAAACTATCAACGGTTGAGATTGTCGGTGAGAAATATTATGTCTATGAAACTAAGAAGGGAGATTCTATGTTTGGGATTTCCAGACAGTTCGGATGGGATGATGCCATACTCCAGAGATTAAACCCAAGTGCGGTTTCGCCACTTCCGAAAGGAATGAAAATATATTATCCGGTGACCGAGAACCGGGCTACAACAATTCCTTCAGACGGAATAGGGAGCTTGGAGATGACACCGCTTAAACATTTGGTGAAACGAGGCGAGACGGTATACCAGATTTCAAGAATTTATAATATCCCGATTGAAAAAATTTATAAACTGAATCCTTCGAGCCGTAAAGGTATAAAGGAGGGAGAGCTTCTTACGCTGAATGAATCGACAGGGGAGCTGCTGCCTGACGCGCCGGTATATTACACAGTCAAGAAGGGAGATACACTTTTCGGACTGGCACGTGCTCGAAACACGACTGTCGCTGCAATCATGAAACAAAATCCGGGCATCTCTGCCTCTAATTTTAAGGCAGGAGATGTGATCAAATTACCGGCTGAAGGAACCGGGGTTAAGATGGTTACGGAAAAGGTTGAATCAAAAAATTTGGAATCATTTTCTACATATAAGGCTGAAAAGAATGATACTTGGAGCACGATCTCAGATAAGACCGGCACGGATGAGGACGATCTTCGCGCTGCCAATCAAGGAATAACCATCCCTAAGAAAAATGCTATTATCGCTGTCCCGGAGGTGCATGTGGATACTGTGGAAAGAGAAGTGCCTTCGGAAGATCCACGTGAAGCGACATCGGAAGGAATCACAGAAATATATGAAGATATTCATAATATTACTGATGCGGATCAGCAACAAAGTGTAAGAATAGCTCTACTTCTTACCGAACCTTCTTCACGAAGAGACCTTGAGTTTACGCGCGGATTTCTTACGGGTGTTGATAAATTGAAACATTCAGATGGCAAGATAAATATAAAGGTAATGGATGCCACCCGCAATTCTTCCGATCTCCTGACGGAACTTGAGGCGTTCGCTCCTAATCTTATTTTTACCTCTACTGAGAAAAATCTTCCCTCATATCTTGCGGAGTATTCAGAAATAAGCCAGACACCAATGGTGAATGTATTTGATGTTAAAGATGAAACATATACAAAAAATCCCTACGTTATTCAGCTTCTGACTCCTTCTGCCTATTTTAACGATGAAGTGGCCGGATACATCTTTGATCGATATGGCGAATATGAACTGGTATTCTACGGTGATGAAGAAAGTGATCAGCTCGGGACATCCCTATCAGGAATGTGGGATAGGAAAAAGGTCTTGAACTTGACAAAAGAGGGAATGCTTAATAAAGATTTCGGTGATGGAACAATCAAGTATATTCTTTATGGAAATGTGACTTCAAAGGGTGATATATCTTCTATGCTTGAAGCGGTTGCTGAGGTTAAGCAGAAATATCCACTTGCTGATATCAGTGTTCTCGGACGCCCTAACTGGATCGTTCATGACACCACTTTAGAGGAAGAATTTCATAATGCCGACGTTCTGATACCGTCGCGTTTTTATTTCGATAAATCGGAATCGTCCTCTAAGTCTTTTATCAGCATGTATAAATCTCTCTACGGGCATGGGCCGATAAAATCATTCCCATTATATGCGGCGGTTGGCTACGATTGTGCTGTTTATTTTATTGAAGAAATGCTCGATAAATCGAATGATATAAATTCATTCGGTCATTCCACCTCCTCCGTTCAAAGCGATATCCAGCTAAATAGAATCAGTAATTGGAGCGGTCTGATAAATCCTTGTGTTTATCTTGTGAGATACACTCCATATAATTCTATTGAAAAGATTGTTGTCAGAAAATAAAAGATATTATTGACAATGAAAAAAAATAAAGGACTCTCGGTTTTTATCCTGATTTTTGTTTTATTTTCTTCACTTCTTCCTGCTCAGACACATTATAGTTCTAACGTTTCGATTGGTGTAAAGGGAGGCGTTGATCTATCGCGTGTCTTTTTTACGCCGAGTGTGAAGCAATCGTTTATTCTTGGTGGGAATGCAGGTGTAACCTTCCGATATATAGAGGAGAATCACTTTGGAATAATCGCTGAGTTAAATTTTGAGCAACGAGGCTGGAAAGAGAGTTTTAAGGAAAATGATAAAGTTTATCCTTTCTCATATCAGCGTACACTGAATTATATTCAAATTCCTTTTCTGGCACATATATATTTCGGTCGAAGAGGGAGATTCTTCTTTAATGCAGGCCCGGAGATAGGATATATGATAGGGGAATCAACGAAATCCAATTTTAATTATAACGACTTATCCTCCGTATCCGGTTTCCCGAGCAGAGCGCGAACAACAGCGCAGTATGCCATTAAAGCGGGTAAAAAACTCGATTTCGGCATCTCTGCCGGTCTTGGCGGGGAGTTTAGTTTAAATAAGCGTAACTCTATATATATTGAAGGCCGATTTTATTATGGACTTGGGAATGTATTGAAGTCCGGTAGAAAAGAGACCTTCAGAGGTTCAAACTCTATGTCGGTAATGTTGAGTGCCGGATATTGGTTCCGTATTAAATGATAAATAAATTCGCTTTTCTTTTTTCCTGATAAATTTTTGTAAGTAGTCTATGTTAGATTAAATTAAAGAGATCGCTGTAGTTGGTTAGCAGGAAATAAATGAAAATTGCAGGAGAGACGAGGAGTAATGAATCAATGCGGTCAAGTATTCCTCCATGGCCCGGAATGATATTCCCTGAATCCTTTATATTTAGAGTGCGTTTGAAAAGCGACTCAACTAAATCTCCCCACGTTGCGAATGCTGTGACAATGATTGCGAACCCTATCCATTGCGGAAGACCACCGGGCATCTCGAAAAATGAATTTAAATAGTTGAATAAAAAAGCAGCGGCAATATTAAAAATCAGGCCACCAAAAAATCCCTCCCACGATTTTTTAGGTGAAATTCTCTCAAAAAGGCGATGGCGTCCGAAAGCTGAACCCACAAGAAAAGCACCCGTATCGTTTATCCAGATCATAAGGAACATTGCAAAAAGAATTCCGGGATTCATCATATCATATCCGATGGCTACCATCATTCCCATCGGTATGCCGATATAAACCTGACTCAGCATAGAATGCGACAGATCTTTCAATGGCGTCTCCGAGTGCATGTAAAGTTCCATGATAAAGCGGATTATCATTACGATAAACCAAAAAATTATAGGGAAACCTAAGATTGCACAGGCAAGACAGATATTACCGGCAACATCAAGCATCAATGCAGGAACTTTTGAACGTTCCGTCTCATGGCATATCTTTGCAAACTCAATTGTAGCAAGAGAAGCCAGTAAAACACCAAGCAGGATGATAGTCCAGTTACAAAGGAAAATACATAAAGTTATAATTCCAACGTATACGATTCCCGACAGAGTGCGGGTAAGCAATTTCTTAAATTCCATAACAAGAATGTAGCAGTCTGATAAAATGGAGAGAAATCAATTGCAAAATTAATCATTCTCGCTGAACCCACAAAAATAGCGAGATATTAAGACCGTATTTCATTAAATTTTTAATAATTACTGAGAAAACCGGTCTTAAGACAAAGTAGGAGAAAGATTTTCATAACAAAATATTTTATAAAATTGGG
>CAZOPN010000040.1:0-19612 GCA_964581685.1 uncultured Sangeribacter sp.
TCAGAGTGAGCGCCACCATTGATGATGTTCATCATCGGAACGGGAAGAACGTAAGTGTTGGTTCCGCCAATGTAGCGATAGAGAGGAAGATCAAGATAATTGGCAGCAGCTTTAGCAACAGCGAGAGAAACACCAAGGATGGCATTTGCACCGAGGTTGGATTTTGTAGGAGTACCATCGAGGTCGAGCATGATCTGGTCTACACCGATCTGATCAAGAGCGCTGTGACCTTTAAGAGCCTCTGCTATCGGGCCGTTCACATTGGCAACTGCCTTGAGAACACCTTTACCCAGATAACGACCCTTGTCACCGTCACGGAGTTCAAGAGCTTCATTCTCACCGGTAGATGCGCCGGAGGGAACGGCTGCACGGCCCATAACGCCGCTTTCGAGAATAACGTCTACTTCAACTGTAGGATTACCGCGCGAATCAAGAATCTCGCGACCGATTACTTTTTCAATTTTCATGTCTTCGATATTAATTATTGAGTTATCGTAAATTTTGACCGTCAGAGGTAAATTTAAGCCTCTTTTTCCGATTACGCAAAGTTAGCAATTATTTTTCTAACCTCTACGCCGTTTTAATTATTTTTTACTATCTTTGAATATTAATGGAGAAAAAAATAACGACTGACAATCTTTCAAGGTTTGCACTTGAGAATTTTCCTCACGAGCCGCTCCCGCAGCAAAAGATGCTTTTTTCGAAACTTGCAGCTTTTGCCACCGACTGCGACCCGCGCGGTGTCTTCGTTCTTAACGGTTACGCCGGTACGGGAAAAACTTCTGTGACCGGCGCATTTCTAAAAGCACTTCACTCGGCAGAAATTCCATTCGTGATTCTTGCTCCGACCGGCAGGGCGGCAAAAGTGGCTTCTTCCTTCTCCGGCTTCCATGCCTCCACAATCCATAAACGCATCTATCGCGGAAATTCGGCTGATCCATCCAACGACACTTTTTTTCTTGCCCCTAATGAGGATATAAATACACTTTTCATAGTCGATGAGGCATCTCTTATCTCCGATCGTGGAGATAACTCACTTCTCTCTCATCTTATCCGACATATTTATTCCGCTCCCGGATGCCGGATGATCCTCATCGGCGATGAGGCCCAGCTGCCCCCGGTAGGGCAATCTTCAAGCTCGGCAATGTCTACGGAGCGTTTGATGACGTTCGGTCTGAATCCCACTTATCATACACTCGACATACCGGTGCGACAGGACGTGGAGAGTGGTATAGTTTATAATGCCACACGTATCAGAGACATGCTTTTTCAGCCGCATCCCGAAAAAAAACTAATGCTGTTCACTCGCGGTTTTGAAGATGTGGAGGCTATAAGTTCTCAGGATCTCGCCGATAAACTATCCTCCTCCTGGTCGGAGGTTGGCGAGGAAGAGACCCTCCTTATCACTCGCTCCAACAAGCGTGCCAACGATTTCAACCGCGCCATACGCAACATAGTGATGTATGCAGAAGACCCCTTGCAACGCGGAGAAAAAATAGTTATCTCCAAAAACGACTACTACTGGAGCCGCATCAATCGTCTTCCGACTTTCATCGCCAATGGCGATACGGCTGAAGTGACATGGATAGGCCGTAGCGAAAAGATGTATGGCAGATATTTTGTTGATGTCGAACTCAGGCTTCCGGACGAAGAACAACCTGTTGCAGCCAAACTAATGCTGCGCAGCCTTATTAGCGAAGGGCCGGCTATTCCGAGGGAAGAAATGCAACGCCTCTATAACCGCGTCATGGACGCCTACGACGGCAGTATCTCTCATAAGATTAAGGGAACGATGGAAGATCCTTACTACAATGCGCTGCAGGCCAAGTATGCTTATTGCGTCACATGCCATAAGGCTCAGGGAGGACAATGGAAACACGTCTATATAGATATGGGAGCCATTCCCCCCGATATAACCGACGGCGACTTCTACCGTTGGCTATATACGGCCGTGACACGCGCCTCGCAGAAAGTTTTTTTCATTAACCCCACTCTCCCTGTAAAATAGATTTCATACTACTTCTGAGGAGGTAGTAAAACCATCTTCAATAAATATAAGAAAACGTGATACAATTTTTTCAATCGTTTATCGATGCCGTAAACTCTCTCGAAGTCAATATGACCAACAGCATGTTCAGGTTGATACTCAGCATGTTGTTAGGAATGGCCGTCGGAGCCGAACGTAAAAGAAAGGGCCAGATAGCCGGGATACGCACATTTGCCCTTATCTCTATGGGGGCGTGTCTGGCAATGCTGCTTTCCATCTACGTGCCACAAGTCTATTTAGGGCTAAAAAACGGCGACCCGGGGCGTATTGCGGCACAAGTAATAACCGGTATCGGATTCATTGGCGGCGGGGCGATGATTCACATGAAGGGCTCCGTAAAAGGTCTCACCACAGCTGCCGGAATATGGATGACGGCCATAATCGGAATGGCGGTCGGAATCGGAATGTATCTCTGTTCAATTGGCGCTACCCTGTTGATCTTGCTCACTCTCGTCACGTTCGAACACTACGAGAAGCGCCGTAAGTTAGGACAGGAATCAAAAGTGCTTAGTCTTACTATAGATGGTATCCTCACCAATATTGACGGCTATCGGAAGCTATTTTCTTCTATGGGCATACATCTCTCCACATATTATATTGAATATGATTATGAGAAAAATGAAACCGATCTAAACCTTGTGATTCTCGTGCATGCCTATACAGATCTTCTGCCGATTCTTTCAAAAGTGAGCAAAGTCTGCGATACGCGCAAACTAACTCTTTCGAGTCAGCTTGACATTTAGGCCCCATTTTTTATGAGATGGGGCCTAAGAGCCCCATTTTATGATTCGCTGCCTTATCTTGCAAGGGTCAGTTTCAGAGAACAATAAAAGGACAGTTTTCTTAAAGCAATTTTCAATTCAGCGAAATTTTAGTAATTTTGCAACGAAAAAGAATTAATAATAACGCTACCTAACTGAAAGGTTCCGCTAAATTAACAACAGAAAACAATGAAAGCATACGTTTTCCCGGGTCAGGGTGCCCAGTTTGTCGGAATGGGACAGGATCTTTACGACAACAATCCCGAAGCAAAAGAACTGTTTGAAAAAGCAAATGATATTTTAGGATTCCGTATCACGGATCTTATGTTTAACGGCACTGAAGAAGATCTTAAGCAGACCAAAGTTACACAACCTGCCATTTTTCTTCACAGTGTATTGCTGGCAAAGGCTATGGGCGATGATTTTAAGCCCGACATGGTTGCCGGTCATAGTCTCGGTGAATTTTCAGCCCTCGTGGCAGCCGGTGCTCTCAGCTTTGAAGAAGGTCTGAAACTTGTATCGAAACGTGCACATGCCATGCAGAAAGCCTGCGAACTCCGCCCCTCCACCATGGCTGCCGTTCTTGCCCTTCCGGACGAAAAAGTCGAGGCACTCTGCGCCGAAGTTGATGATGTTGTTGCCCCCGCAAACTATAATTGTCCCGGACAGGTGGTTATCTCCGGAACAATGGAAGGCATAGATGCCGCATGCGAGAAGATGCTTGCCAACGGTGCAAAACGTGCCATGAAGCTCAAAGTAGGTGGAGCATTCCATAGCCCTCTCATGCAGCCGGCTCAAGAGGAACTTGCCGAGGCAATTGCCGAAGCTAAATTCGAGACTCCTGTTTGCCCGGTCTATCAGAATGTGGATGGAAAACCTCACACAGATCCTGAAGAAATCAAAGCTAATCTTATTAAACAGCTTACAGCCCCCGTTCGCTGGACATACGATGTTCAATCAATGATAGCCGATGGTGCTGACGAGTTTATCGAACTTGGTCCCGGCTCAGTTCTCCAGGGTCTTGTAAAGAAAATTGACCGCAGCGTTGCCACTACCGGTCGACAGTAAAACTGTTTAAAGATGAATATCGCTATAGTAGGAGCCAGCGGTGCGGTTGGAACGGAATTCTTGCGCGTTCTTGATGAGCAAAACTTTCCGATTGATAATCTGCGTCTTTTTGGCTCCAAAAGAAGCGCGGGAACTACACGCACTTTCCGAGGCCGTGAATATGTGATTGAAGAACTGAGTCACGACTCCGATTTCTCCGGGGTAGACATAGCCTTCACTTCTGCCGGTGCCTCTACATCAAAGGAATATGCCGATACAATCACACGCCATGGCACGCTGATGATCGATAACAGTTCCGCATTCCGCATGGATGAGGATGTGCCTCTCGTTGTGCCGGAAGTAAACGGAGAAGATGCCTTGAATCGTCCTCGCAATATAATAGGCAATCCTAATTGTACCACTATCCAGATGGTGGTGGCTCTGAAGCCAATTGACAACATCAGCCATATCCGGCGTGTGCATGTGGCCACGTATCAGGCAGCGAGCGGAGCGGGCGCGACAGCCATGGATGAGCTTGTAAAGCAAGCCGGACAGCTGAGTCGCGGGGAGACACCGACAATCGAGAAATTTAAATATCAGCTCGCCTACAATGTTATTCCACACATCGATATCTTCACTGACAATGGTTATACCAAAGAGGAGATGAAGATGTTCCATGAGACGCGCAAGATCATGCATTCCGATATTCGTGTCTCTGCAACATGCGTTCGCGTACCGGTGTTGCGCGCGCATAGTGAAGCAATATGGGTGGAGACCGAAAAGCCTGTAAGTATTGAAGAAGCGCGCAAAGCCTTTTCTACGGCTCCGGGACTCGTGATCTGCGAAGAGAAAGATAGCGAAACGTTCTACCCCATGCCTCTCGACATTGCAGACCGGGATCCGGTTTATGTGGGTCGTATCCGTAAAGATATCAGCGATGACTGTGGCCTTTCATTCTGGGTTGTAGGAGATCAGATCAAAAAAGGTGCGGCTCTCAACGCCGTTCAGATTGCACAATGGCTTATCGCCAACGATCCGCGTCTAAGCCGTTAATAGAAAAAACCACTTTCCCCATATAAAAAAAGCTGCGCCAATGCGCAGCTTTTTTTATATGTAAGCAATAACTTTTCTACATCAAAGGTCAAGCTCTCTTACTATCATATATCAGGTAGCAAATCAGCAACGCATAAGCCACACAGCCAAAAATCTGTGAAACCTCAAGCGGAAGCGGATTGACATATTCGAAACCGGCAAAGCGTGTGATAGCGGCAAATACCCCGAAGAGGGCACCTCCGGCGATAAGACCTGAAGAGATGAGCGTTCCACGATCACGTCGGGCATCACTTGTCTTCTTATCTTTTGAAGATTTAGCAACAAAATATGACACGGCACCACCCACAAGCATAGGAGTATTGAGCGACAAGGGTATAAACATACCAAGACAGAATGCCAATGCCGGAACTCCGAGCCAATTAAGGATTAAGGCCAAAATAGCACCAACCATATAGAGAATCCAGGGCGTTTCGCCACCCATCATCAATGGCTCAATCACCTTGGCCATTGCATTAGCCTGGGGCGCAACAAGAGCATTGTCGCCGGTGAAGCCGTAAACCTTGTTAAGAACTATAATCACGCCGCCTACGGTAGCTGCCGATACAAGCGTACCAAGAAATTTCCAGGTCTCTTGTTTACGGGGAGTTGAACCAAGCCAATAACCGATCTTCAGGTCTGTAACAAATCCTCCCGCCATTGAGAGTGCGGTGCAGACAACGCCTCCGATCACCATCGAAGCAACAATACCTGACGTTCCGCTTAAACCGATACCGACAAAAATTGCAGAAGCAATTATAAGCGTCATCAATGTCATTCCCGATACCGGGTTACTTCCTACAATTGCAATCGCATTCGCGGCAACAGTGGTGAACAGGAAAGCTATGACAGTCACAACCACCCACGCGACGGCAGCCTGCCAGAAAGTATGGATAACTCCGAACCAAAAGAAAAGAAGAACTGCTACGAGAGCTAATGCAATAAAGAAAACCACTTTCTTCATCGACAGATCAAGCTGCCAGCGCACCTCCTTGACCGTCTGCTGTCCCCCCTTGAATTCACGACCGGCCAAGCCTACCGCCTGACGTATAATAGGCCATGATTTCACGATGCCGATAACACCTGCCATGGCAATACCGCCAATACCGATCATTCGCGCATAATCCTTGAAAATAGCATCCGGAGCCATAGCAACAAGTTCAGGGCTGCCGTAAGTTCCAATTAATGGAATCACGATCCACCACACAAAAATTGAACCGGCAAAAATTACAAAGGCATATTTTAGACCAACTATATATCCGAGACCGAGAAGAGCGGCGCCCGTATTGCAACTTAAGACCAGACGAGTCTTCTCTGCAATAGTCTGGCCCCATGAGGCTGCCGTTGTGGTAACAGTCTCCGACCACCATCCGAAAGTAGCGACAATATAATCATATATTCCTCCGATAAGAGAGGCAATAATAAGTGTCTTTGCCTGACTTCCTTCCGATTTTTCTCCCTTATCACCTCCGGACTGTGCCGAGATGAGCACTTGTGTCGTAGCCGTTGCTTCGGGGAAAGGATACTTGCCATGCATATCCTTTACAAAATACTTACGGAAAGGAATAAAGAACAGAATCCCCAGAAAACCTCCGAGCAACGAACTCAGAAATATCTGATAAAATTCAACCACAATATCCGGATAAGATGCCTGCAAAATATATAGCGCGGGCAGAGTGAAGATCGCACCGGCTACAATCACTCCTGAACAGGAGCCGATAGACTGGATGATTACATTCTGTCCCAAAGCATTTTTCTTACCCAAAGCATTACTGAGACCTACTGCGATAATAGCTATAGGAATGGCAGCCTCAAAAACCTGACCTACTTTAAGACCAAGATAGGCAGCTGCGGCACTGAACACCACAGCCATAAGAAGTCCCATACCCACTGAATAAGGAGTGACCTCCTTCTGATCGTGAGCCGGCTTCATCACCGGCACATATTCCTCATCGGCCGCGAGTTCACGGAACGCGTTCTCCGGCAAACCGGTGTCAGTGGTATAGACATCGTCCTCGATTTCTTTCATAATATTAATGCGTTAGTTCGTTTCCTACAAAATTAAGACAATATTTCAAATTTTGCAACCTTCAGATTGCACGGAGCCAGGCAGCGAATCATAAAAAACACACCGAAAAATCAGCGAGCAGTCATTCCACTATTACATTTCTCCTTCATAGCCTGATCCGCCCATGGGCTCACCCATATCATTATTCATATCGCTATTCTTATCGCGTTTAGGCTTCATATTTCCGAAAGAATATTTGATTGTAAGTCGCAAGGTTCGGCCACCGCGCCATCGCTCCGTGTGCTGAGTGTAGCCTTCGCCATAGACTGTATTTTTAAACTTGCGCGAATCGAAGATATCTCGGCAGTTAAGGGAGAACGACCAATTTCCTACATTTTTCCTTAGGCCGGCATCCACGCTCCATCCTCCCTGATGCGAACCCTGGGCTTCCCGATGAGCCGACGCATAGCGTCCGGTAGCTTGAAAGGCAATGCCCCAAGGAAGCTTCACGTTCGCCATCAACCGGATATCCCATGCAAAGCTGTTCTGTTTCTCTCCGGAGAGAGTGACCGGACGACCCGATAGACCCGTAAGCGTATAAGTCCATGCTCCTATATGGTTATTATATAGATTGAGGGTCGTGGTTAAATCAAGACGTCCGAAAAAAGAATTTTTTGAAACGATCTCACAACCTGAATTAACCTGATTGGCAACATTTGCAAAAGTTGAATAGAGAATATCTCCATCCATGTAGTTGATACGGTTGATCATATTATCGGACGTCCGGATATATGCCGATAATGAGAGTATATGAAATGTCCAGCTCTTTAGATAGTTAAGTTCGAAGGCATTGGAATATTGCGGTTCGAGAGCCGGATTACCATAGCTGATATTAGTAGGATTGGAAATATCACGGAAAGAATTCAGCTGGCCTCCCCAGGGGCGGCGGATACGACGCGTATAGTTAATCTGAATTTCGTTATCATGCGGCAAAGCGTATGATAAGAACACCGAGGGGAAAAGTGCGAACAAATTCTTCTTATATTCTTCGACGTCCGTGGGTTGCTGACCGAAAGCCAAAGAGCGGGCACGTACCTGCCATGCCTCCGAACGCAGACCGGCCGAGAAACTGAAGTTTTTCACCTTCCCACCGAGAGTGGCATAGAGAGCAGAAACGTTATTGGTATATATAAAGCGGTTATACAGATCCTCCCGGAGAAGCAAGTCGGTAGGAGATGTCCCTACGGATGTGGAGTTAGGAGTATTTTCATGACTGTAATTACCGTTATAACCGGCCTCAAGCTTAAGCCATGATGCAAGTTGAACGGTATAGTCGGCCTTAGCCTCCCATGAATTCACATTGATGGGCATCTCCTGCTCACGGTAAACGACAGATTCTTCTCCATCCGGCCATGTCTCGGTCTCAAGGTAAGTATTGCTTGAAGGGCCACCCCAGTGATTGTAACCAACCAAAAGATCAAGATGATGCTCATCGCTCCATTTATGGACATAACCCCATTCCACATGTGCGCCGCGCGAGTTGTTACGGCTATAGGATTTCTGCAAATCCGACATCCATTGACCGGGCATGTCGGAACGATAGTCGGTGATCGTACGACTGCGACGTTTCCCGAACATTCCAAACCCATTCACAAATATATCATCCCTGTCGGTGATATGATAAGTGGCACCAAGACGAAAGAATAGATTATTGCCATGGTTGCGACTCGACCCGTCAGAATTGGTATAAGTTCCATCATCGAACAATCGATCCATCTTGCTGCCTCCGGAATTATGACGCATTCGGAATCCGACACTTGCGTAGGTATCCCATTTTGAATTATTATAATTTATATTTAGCGATGCATTCCCTCCTCCTCGCGAATTTGCGCCTATCTCCGCACTCCCGAAATAGCCTCCGCGTCGATCTTTCTTCAAGACAATATTGATAATACCTGCCGTACCTTCCGGACTATATTTGGCCGAAGGGTTAGTGATCACCTCAATCTTCTCTATTGTTTCTGCCGGAATCTGCTCCAGAATCTGAGCCCGGTTATCGGCTGTCAGACCGGAATCCTTACCGTTTATCCATACCGTTACAGATGAATTTCCCCGAAGTGACACTTCTCCATCCTGATCAACCTCGACAGATGGTATTGATTCCAGAAGTTCACTGGCACTTTGTCCGGCAGAGGCGATATTGGCATCGACCGTGAAGACTTTCTTATCAAGTTCGAACTTCATCTGGCTGCGAATTCCCTCCACAACCACCTCCTGAAGCATTTTGGTATCATCGGCCAGCCGTATCGTGCCGAGATCTATATCAGAACCGGCAACCTTTGCCTTACGATCTTGATTGATACTGCCTATATTCGAAACCCTTATAATATATGTGCCATCTTTGACGTCTTTAATAATGAAACGGCCTTGCTCATCGGTAGTTGCACCGATAGGCAACCCTTTGCCGGTTGTGCCATCCATGAGCTGGACAGAAACAAAATCCATCGGCTCGCCCGAATCCTTATTCAATACTAATCCCTTAATATCCCCTTTTGCGTAGACAATAGTGGGGAAAGCCATCAGACCCCACAAAAATAGATTTCTAATTTTCATCACAACAAAATTATACCACTTTTAAGACATCTTAACCTAACGATGGTTTATAGTCGATAAAACTTTTTTTGAGCGTTACGTCTTAAACAAGGATATTAAGTCGGAGCCTAAGGCCCGATTTTTATGAGACCGGAACTGAGTTTCTTCAAAAACAATTCCTTTTAGACTCCGTTTCATTAAAGTTTTAGAAAATGGGAGCTTATTTGTTTTTTAATTTTCAATCCTTACTTAAAATCATTAATTTTGAATCTAAATTGATTACACATGATTCAGGAGATTAAAGAATTCAACAAGAAATTTGTTGAAAATAAGGAATACGAGCGTTTTGCAACAAGCAAATTTCCGGATAAGAAAATTGCGATAGTAACATGTATGGATACTCGCCTCATCGAGCTGCTTCCCGCAGCTTTGGGATTTAAGAACGGCGATGTCAAGATTATCAAGAATGCCGGCGGAACTATTGTAAATCCGTTCGATTCAACAATGCGCTCCCTGCTTGTGGCAGTCTATGAATTAGGAGTAAACGAAATAATGGTGATAGGCCATACAGGTTGCGGCGTGCAAGGAATGGATGCAGAAGAGATGTTGCATCTGATGAAAGAACGCGGAGTGAGCGAAGAACATATAAGACTGATGGAACATTGTGGTATAAATCTGCGCGAATGGCTTCACGGCTTTGAAGATACCGATACGGCCATTCTTGAAACCGTAGACCTTATTGCCAACCACCCTTTGCTTCCCCCTACAGGAATCAATGTCCAAGGCTTCGTGATGGACAGCTATACCGGAGAACTTCGTCCCCTTGATAACCATTCCGGAAAATCTAAGCCAAATTGAAATAGAATGTACCCGTTGAAAGCACGGTATAGAAGTCATACTCCCGGCCACGAAGGACATAATCCGTATTAAAAGCGGGAGCATCCACATTTGCATCCCACATGTCAGTCCATGGATTCCAGGCATTAATAACGTTTACCACGTATTGCACTCCATTATATTTATAACTGACAGTCAGCGGGAGCACACGCCAGACGCCTTGCGCATCATAGCCACAGGCCATGACATTGGTAATTCCTTGATTTGAGACTCCCGGCACATTGGCCTGATTAAGAGGCGGGATTGCATTATTATTCCATTGGCCTCCCCAGGGATTTCCCCAGGACGCCGGAGATTGACCGCCCGGATTCCAACCTATGCCGTTAGCCGGACCGGCCGGAGGGAGTGCCTGACCGGTGGTATTGACTCCGGCAGGAACTGCCGGACCCGGATTCCACCCTATCCCGTTGGCCGGATTAGTGGGAAATTTCTGTGCCGACAGCCCCATAACCGAGCCTACGGCTACCATAAAACTTATAATCACTTTAAATCTCATCTTCATATCATTCTCCTTTCTAAAATTTTTAGCAACCCATATAGGCGCCTATTAATCTCTTTTATTATAACGCAGATTAGATTTTTATGGTTTAAATGTGTAATATTCAATTTTTATCTGTAATTTTGCAGTCAATGCAAATTACATGCCTGCGGCATCTCAACCCCGCAGAGCGCTCAATTAAAGAAAAAAAATGGCAAAACAGGAAGACGTTTTCAAAACCATAATCGCCCATGCCAAGGAATATGGGTTCGTGTTTCAATCAAGTGAGATCTATGATGGCCTTTCAGCTGTCTACGACTACGGTCAGAACGGTGTAGAACTCAAAAACAATATAAAACGCTACTGGTGGGAGGCAATGACAATGCTCCATGACAATATCGTCGGCATTGACTCCGCAATCTTCATGCATCCTACCATCTGGAAAGCTTCCGGCCATGTCGATGCATTCAACGACCCCTTGATCGACAATAAGGACTCGAAAAAACGCTATCGTGCCGATGTGCTTATCGAGGATGAGATTGCCAAAATTGATGAAAAGATAAATAAAGAAGTGGCTAAAGCAGCCAAACGTTTCGGCGACAGCTTCGATGAGGAGATGTTCCGCAAGACAAACGGTCGGGTACTTGAATATGCATCCAAACGCGACGAACTCCATAGCCGCTTCGCTAAGGCAATGAACGATAATGACCTGGCCGAACTCAAACAAATCATTCTTGATTATGAGATTGTCGACCCAATCAGCGGTACACGTAACTGGACCGATGTGCGTCAGTTCAACCTTATGTTCAAAACAGAGATGGGTTCGACAGCCGACGGAGCAATGGATGTATATCTGCGTCCGGAGACGGCTCAGGGTATCTTCGTAAATTATCTTAATGTCCAGAAAACGGGACGAATGCGTATCCCGTTCGGTATCGCTCAGATTGGTAAAGCTTTCCGAAATGAGATTGTTGCCCGCCAGTTCATTTTCCGTATGCGCGAGTTTGAGCAGATGGAGATGCAATTCTTCGTGCGTCCCGGTGAAGAACTCAAATGGTTTGACTTCTGGCGTCAGACACGTTTACGCTGGCATAAGGCTCTCGGTCTTGGAGATGCAAAATATCGTTTCCACGACCATGAGAAACTGGCCCATTATGCCAATGCCGCTACAGATATCGAATTCGAGATGCCTTTCGGATTTAAGGAGGTGGAAGGAATTCATTCACGCACAAACTTCGATCTATCGCAACATGAGAAATTCTCCGGTAAGAAAATACAATATTTCGACCCGGAACTCAACGAAAGCTATGTACCTTACGTTATCGAGACCTCGATCGGTGTAGACCGTATGTTCCTCAGCGTTCTCTGCAGTTGCTATGAAGATCAGGATCTCGGTGGCGGCGACCGTCGTGTTGTGCTTCACTTCCCTGCTCCTCTTGCCCCCGTGAAATGCGCTGTGCTACCCCTTGTGAAGAAAGATGGACTCCCGGAGAAAGCACGCGAAATTCAGCATCGTCTGCGCTTCGACTTTACTTGTGCGTACGATGAAAAAGACTCAATCGGTAAAAGATATCGTCGTCAGGATGCTGTCGGAACACCATATTGTATCACCGTTGATCATCAGACTCTTGAGGATGGAACCGTTACACTCCGTAACCGCGATACTATGGACCAGAGCAGAGTATCGGTAGATGAAGTTGAAAAGATCCTTTCGGCAGAAGTAAGCCTGAATAGTCTTCTCCGCAAGCTTCTCTGACAAACAACATTCTCTTAACTAAAAAAGCACTTTACTATGCGTAAAATAATGATGGCAATCATCACTGTATTGATGATGTCGACCCTTTCATCATGCAATTATAACAGTCTCGTGGAGAAAGAGCAGGCTGTTGATCAGGCATGGGCACAGGTAGAAAACCAATATCAGCGTAGAGCCGATCTTATACCGAATCTCGTAAACACCGTCAAAGGCTATGCCGAACATGAGAGTTCCACACTTGAAGCCGTAACCAACGCACGTGCCGGCCTTACTAAAGCTTACGAAGCTGCCAACAGCATTGAGAATCCTCAAGAAAATATAGAGCAGTTTCAGCAGGCACAGTCTGCCTTAAAAGGTGCCCTCGATATATATGTCAATGCCGTGCGTGAAGCTTATCCCGACCTGAAAGCGAACACCAACTTCATGGCACTTCAGACAGAACTCGAAGGCACGGAAAACAGAATCTCCACCGAACGGAAACGTTATACGGAAGCGGTGCAGGAATACAATACGAGCATTAAGAAATTTCCTACCACCATATATGCCGGATGGTTCGGATTCAAAGAGAAGCAACAATTCAAGGCTGAACCCGGAGCACAAAAAGCTCCCGAAGTGAAATTCTGAGCTTAACCGGATATTTAAAGTATGTTTTTTAAATTTGATTATCTCAAAAGTAAGTGTTTAATGAAAAAACTTATTTTTGCATTTCCTCTTTTACTGACTCTTCTCACCGCTTGCTCCGATAAAGAAGACAATTCTCCGGAGGCTGAATGGAAAAAGAGTAATATAGAATTTGTGACTCGAGCCGAGGCCGCCACTGAAAACGGTACTAAGGTTTACACTAAGATCGTTCCGGATTGGGCACCATCAACAATGGTGCTGATGAAATGGCATAACGACCGGCGTCTCACGGCCGACAATCTTGTTCCGTTCAGCAATTCTACGTGCGATCTTAAATATGAATTTGAAGATATCGACGGGAACAAGCTGGGCGATTCCTATAGCAGCACAACTTATGGCGACAGCATCTACAGGGCACGTCCTGACATTAATATTATAGGAATGTGGGCCGCCCTGACCTCTATGCATGTGGGCGATTCCGTCACGATGATCATACCGCCCGATGCAGGCTATGGAGCTCGCGATAACGGTATTATTCCCGCAAATTCAACTCTTATCTACCACGTTAAGCTGAAATCGATAGTAAAATACGAAATCCCCTGATCTTAATGAAAAATAAAAAGATTGTGGCAGCGATTCTCTCCGGCACTCTTCTGGCCGGCGCGGGAGTCGCTTCCGCTTATAAATTTACACGCTATGCCGCAGATGCGCCCCGCGCTCTGAATATTCCGGCAACTCCCGATTCCACAGAGAAGGAAAATCCTTTTAAAGCAGAAAAACTACTTGATGCAAGAATGCCTCTGTCATTGAGGATGCTGACTGCCGACTGGACAACTATGCAGACAGATTCGGCCGGGAATCTCGAACTCGCTTCGACTAAAGATAACCGTCCGTCGCTGCATACTTTTATGACTCGGCTGCGTTCTCCAAGATATGCGGAGGGAAAACTTATTCTTTCATCCAACTCTATCGCTAATGTAAGAATCAACGGGAAATCGCTGCTAAAGAAAAACAGCGCTGATTCATTGCCTTGCGATGTGTCGGCCTCTCTCGAACTCCAACCGGAGGCAGACTATGAGGTGCAAATAGATATCATAGGAATGCCTGATGACAAGGCGACCCCGGCATTTTCTCTTGAATTCGTTCCGGATGAAAAATTCAAGGATGTAGAAGTGGCTGCTGCTCCTGATATGCAACGCCGTTTCGCTCCCGTGACAACCATGATTGGAGAACGTGCCACATCCGCCTCTCTCTCTCCGGATGGCAAATATCTCATAACTAAATTCTCAGAAACTTTCTCAGCCAACGAAACCACACAACGGGCCCGGATAACGGAAACAGCCACGGGAAAGGTAGTTGCTGCCGATATCGACCCATCCTCCCAATGGATGCCACGCGGCACAAGCTATTATCATACGATAAAGAAACCTGCCGGATATGATCTGATTTCTGTTGCCGTGCCTTCCATGGAGACTGAAGTTATAGCCCGGAACATGCCGGAACAACCTGTAATCATATCTCCTGATGGCAAATATGTGCTCTATTATCAGGAGGCTGAAGGCAAAAGCGATGATGGAGTGATGCGTAGAGTGAAAAGTCCGGACGATAGGATTCCCGGCGATCGCGACCGCTCATATCTTATGCTGTATAATCTTGAGAACCATCTTAACATTCCTCTTACATACGGCGGCTCATCGACTTTTATTGCCGATTATTCACGTGACGGCTCCCAACTTCTTTATCTGTCGCAGCGTCAGGATCCATCCAACTACCCATTCTATTTCTCCGATCTTATCAAGATGGATATGACAACGCTTTCCTGCGACACTATTATCCGCGACAACGGATATATCACAAATGCCATATTTTCTCCCGACAACCGAAAACTTTTCATTTTGGGAGGGCCGCAGACTTTCGGCGATCTCGGAGTCAATGCCGGCAATCACCCCATTCCCAATGCCTTTGACGGACAGGGATTCATTTATGATATAAAGACCGGAAAAACGGAGGCCGTAACGCGTGAATTTAACCCCGCCATCGTCGGTAATCCTGTCTGGAATCCGGTTGATAACCGAATCTATTTCATGGCGGAAGAGGGTTTCTTCACACCAATCTTCGCACTTGATCCCGATTCACGGAAAATCACGAAACTTCCGACATCTTTCGGATCGGTCAAAAATTTCTCAATCGGCGACAATCAGAAAAACTGGTTGGTTTATACCGGCGGCGATTTCGATAATACCGGAGTGGAGGCATTGATAAATCTTCGCACCAATAAAAGCACCATTATTGCCAACCCGATGAAAGAGACTCTGGATGGGATAGAATTCGGAAAGATGGACCCCTGGAAATTCAAGGCATCGGATGGCACGGAAATAGATGGGTACAGATGTCTTCCCCCGGATTTTGATCCATCGAAGAAATATCCTCTTATCGTCTATTATTACGGCGGAACATCTCCTTCCACAGCGGCTATGTATCACTTATACTCCCCTCAGGTGTTCGCTTCTCGCGACTATGTGGTATATGTGGTGAATCCCAGTGGAACTACCGGCTACGGACAGGAATTCTCCTCACGCCACGTAAATACATGGGGACAACGCACCGCTGACGACATTATCGAGGGAGTAAAGAAATTCTGCGATGCGCATCCATACGTAGACCGTAGTAAAATCGGATGTATCGGAGCATCATACGGTGGTTTCATGACACAGTACCTCCTTACACTTACCGATATTTTCTCGGCAGCCGTATCTCATGCCGGTATCTCCAACGTCACCAGTTATTGGGGAGAAGGCTTCTGGGGCTACTCTTATAATTCAGTGGCAGCTGCCAAATCATATCCCTGGACCAATCCTAAACTTTATACCGAGCAAGGTTCGCTTTTTAATGCTGATAAAATTCACACTCCCCTCTTATTACTTCACGGCAAGCTCGATACCAACGTCCCTATCGGAGAGAGTATCCAGATTTTCAATGCATTGAGAGTGCTGGGTCGGGATGTGGAATTAATCACAGTGGAAGATGAGAACCACGTGATTTCAAACTTCGACCGTAAACAGCTATGGCAGAACACCATAATGGCATGGTTTGCAAAATATCTCCAGGATGATCCTCGTTGGTGGGATGCACTCTATGGTGAGTGAAACAAAAAGGATTTTTTGAACCCTCTCATTAACACACAGATATGAAATTCAAATACTTTTTTATCATCTTAGCAACTCTACTCGCGGCATCTTGCGCGAAAACTGAAAAGGCAGAGGAAGAAGTGGCAGAGATTGAAGCGGCTCAGATGGAAGGACGTTCCGCAGCTCGTATCTTTGTGAGCCGTCCCTGGCGTGATACAACCGAACTCCACAGCCGTCTGCTTGAGGCCCGCGCAGGCCGTGCCCGCTATGATACACTCGGGAAAACACGATGTGCCGCTGCTTACGACTCTGCTTTTGTTTCTACAATCCGGACAGTACGCCCGGATATAGCGAAAGAACTTGAATGAAACCGGACCAAGAAATAATCGATTTGCTCGATTCTGAAGCAAAACGTATTAACCGACCTGAATTTATCGAGGCTGACCCCGTGCAGTTTCCACGACGGTTTTCCTCGCAGGGAGATATCGAGACCGTAGCTTTTCTCGCAGCGATGATTGCCTGGGGAAAAAGATCCATGATCTGCCGCAATGCAGAAAAAATGCTGGGATTAATGGATTATCAACCTTTCCAATATGTGATGGAAAAAGGCTATGAAGATCTTGATCCCGACCTCAATATCCACCGAACGTTTTTCGGAAGAAATTTTCAATATTTTCTCCGCGGGCTGCATCGCATTTTCAAAGAATATGGTTCACTCGATGCCTTCGCACAATCTCTGAAAGCAGGAGAAAGCGAGGCCCCGGCATGGAAACTTGTCGAAGGGATGCAGCAGATTTTACGCGATGAAAACAATGGAGAAGCCGGAGTCGTAGCGTCCAGATGTCTTCCCCTGAATCTTAAAGACACAGCCTTGAAACGCGTTAATATGGCATTGCGCTGGCTTGTACGCGATGACGGAATTGTTGATATGGGAATCTGGAAATCGATTCCAAAAAGCAAACTCTATATTCCGCTGGATGTTCATGCCGGAAACACCGCTCGTAATCTCGGTCTTCTCTCGCGTAAAGCCAACGACCGTAAAAGCGTCGAACTCCTCACATCCACCCTACGTGACATACGTCCTGAAGATCCGGTTTTCTATGACTATGCACTCTTCGGGATCGGCATAGGCGAATAGTTTTCTCCTTTTCATTCCTTACATATTATGAAGAAATATATATTGGCAGCAGTATTAGCACTTGTCCCCTTAATAACGGCAATTGCAGATAATCCGAAACGTGAGTTTCGCGGAGCATGGCTCCACGTTATCGGCCAGACACAATGGCAGAACAAAACCACCGAACAAGCAAAAGCATATATTCGGGATCAGTTTGATAAATTGCAGAATGCCGGCTGCAATGCGGTTATATTTCAGGTGCGCCCCACAGCTGATGCAGTATATAAATCCGAACTTGAACCCTGGAGCGCCTGGCTGACGGGGAAACGGGGGAAAGCCCCCTCTCCGATGTGGGATCCTATGGAATATGCGATAGAGGAAGCTCACAAGAGAGGAATGGAATTTCATGCATGGCTTAACCCATACCGTGTCACATCTACGGCTAAAGAGATATTGCCTGCCGATCATATCTCACGTAAGGAGCCCCAGCGATTTTTCACCTATAACGGTCAGGTGCTTTTCGACCCCGCCTATCAGGAAAACCGGGATTTTATATGCAAGGTGGTTGATGATATCGTCACTCGGTATGATGTAGATGCTATTCATATTGATGATTACTTTTATCCTTATCCCGCCGCCGGAAAAAAGATTCCTGACCAGGCAAGCTATCTTAAATATGGTCTCGGCAGAAATCTGGGCGATTGGCGCCGACACAATGTTGATCTTCTGATCGAGCAATTAGGGAAAACCATTAAAAAGCGGAAGCCCTGGGTAAGATTTGGGGTAAGCCCATTCGGAATATGGAGAAATAAATCATCCGACCCGAAAGGAAGCGACAGCTCCGGCTTACAGAATTATGATGATTTGTATGCCGATGTGCTGTTATGGGCAAAAAACGGATGGATCGATTATCTTGCTCCGCAACTATACTGGAGTCTCGATACAAAAGCCGCCCCCAGCCGTAAACTTGTGCAATGGTGGAACGATAACGCCAACGGTGTGGACGTCTATATAGGGCAGGATGTGAAAAGGACTATGGACTCTCCGGATCCGGGAAACAAGGACACCAACGAACTTGATACGAAAGTGAAACTCTCCCGTAAGCTCCCCAACATCGGTGGGAATATATGGTGGCACGGATATTGGGTAACAGGAAACTATAAGGGAGCCGCTGATTCATTAGCCATGAAATATCAGTCATCGATCGCACTCCCCCCTGTATATGGCAATTCCCATAAAAAACCGAATCCGGTCAAGGAAGTTAAAATAGAAAAAAGGGATGGCAAAAACTTTCTTGAATGGAAAGCTCCGGCACGTGGGCATAACGAGTCGGAAAATGATGCTATAAGATTTGTGATTTATCAGTTTTATCCGGGAGAAGAACAAAACATTGATGATCCACAAACAATCATCTCCGTGACTCCATTTACAAGTCTTTTACTGGGAGATGATGCAGACGACTCTATCTTTGCCGTGACTGCTCTCGACCGTATGAATCGAGAGTCTGAACCTATCTTCATTTTCAATCCGTAATTAAGGCCCCATTTTTTATGAGATGGGGCCTAAGGCCCCGACTCATACAGCCTGATTGTCCCAAAGGATCAATCTAATTAAATATAAAAAACATATACCTATAAACAGCATTGGCCATACGGATATCCGCATGGCTAATGCTATTATGCTTAAGATACTACTCTTATTCCTTGTCTACGATCTGGAGCTGAAGACCGAGAACAGTAAGAACCTTCTCAAGTGTAGCGATTGAAGGATTGGCATAACCACCTTCCATAGCTTTGATCATTCTTACACTAATTCCTGACATTTCTGCAAGAGCAACCTGAGTAGTACGAAGAGCTTGTCTTCTGGAACGTATAATTGAGCTTATTTCCATAAAAAACCTCCTTGTTTAAAGTTAAAATTTTTCTGGTTCAAAATATAATGATTTGATTACAGATTATTAATCTATTACTCACTACAGACAATAAAATATTTATTATCCGGTTAATTTGTATTAACGGCACAAATATAAGAAAAATTTTTAACGATTAATCTAAAAAAACAAATATTTTTT
>CAZOPN010000041.1:0-10498 GCA_964581685.1 uncultured Sangeribacter sp.
TTCATCAGCGACTGACGTTTCTTATAAAGTTCACCTTCCGGACCGAAATATTTATAACGGAGATCGGTCGCTTCTTTCTCTTTTGCTACAATCTCTTCTTCTTTTTTCTTTTTCTGATCGTCGGTGAGAAAAACCATTTCCGACTGGTAGTTCTTATACATAGTCTCAGCTTCTTTCGAAAGGTTGTTCACCTCTTTCTCCCAACGTTGCGACACCTGGTTAAGCTGTTCGTTGGCCATCTCGTAGGAAGGAACATTCTTAAGAATATACTCCATGTCGACAAGGGCGAATTTTTGTGCCGACGCAAAACCGAGGCATCCGGCCACCAGTAATATTGTTAAAAATATTTTTTTCATACTATATTTAAATTTTTCTTTATAGACACCAAACGTGTCGCAAAGTTTATAACGCTTTGCATAAAAAATGTTAATCCATTCTTTCTTCGCCGGCTGTCAAAAGTTTCATCATTAGAACTCCTGACCGAGTACGAAGTGAATCTGACTGCCTCCGCGTGTGCCCCATACTTTGTCGAAACCATAAGCCCAGTCGATGCCGAGGAAACCGAGCACGGAGAGATAGACACGTGCACCCACTCCCGCACTTCGTTTAAGATTGAACGGAGCGAAATCCCGGACGTTATACCATGCGTTACCGGCTTCGGCAAAAGCTATGGCATAAATTGTTGTGGAAGGCTGAAGCAGGAAGGGGAAATGAAGCTCAAGCGTGAACTTGCCGTAAGCGTAACCTTCATATCCGTAAGGTGTGAACTGGCCGTTCTCATATCCACGCATGGAGATGGTTTCTGTGGCATACGTGTAACTTCCCGTCATACCGTCACCTCCGAAATAGAATGTTTCGAACGGAGTCTTGATATATTTGTTGAATGAGCCGAGCAAACCGAAATCAGCACGGGTCATCAGCACGAGCGTATATTTACCGTCGGGATTGGTGAGCGGAGTAAACGTCTTGCTTTTGAATCGGAGTTTCCAATATTCGATCCAGCGGTAGAGTTTGCTTCGGGCAGCCTCGCGGGTATCATTGTCGGTTGCCGAATTTGCCAGTTCTGAAAGCTGTTTCCAATCGCGACGACCGAAGAGGTTGGCCGGCGGAGTCACGGTGAAGTCTACCGAGAAAGATGATCCGCGGCGTGTATATATCGGGTTGTCGATAGAACTGCGGGAGAGGGTAAGGCCGAGCGTCAGGGAGTTTGACGTTCCGTTTCTCATATAGTAGAGATAATCCCAGTTTTTAAGATAATACCATCTGTAGGACAAAGCTGCCTGAAACTGGAAATAATCGTCAGGCCAGCTCAGTCGTGTTCCAAAGCCGACGCTTACACCGGCAAGCTGAAGCACCTTGTTGGGGTCATAAGCATTCTGGATGGCATAGCTGGAATAATTGGTGTTGTAGCTGAACTGATTCCAGTAGGCTTGCTGATAAGCTGTGCTCCAGGCATCGTTATAGTAGCTTGAGTTGATACCTGTTGATCGGCTGTAATCGAGCGAGACGTTAAGAGAATTGGGACGATTGCCACCCAGCCACGGATCAAAAAACGATATATTGTAGCTTTGATAATATTTGGCGTTGGTTTGTGCTGAAATGGAGAAAGTCTGTCCGTCTCCGCGCGGAATAATACCACGGTAACTGCTCGGATTGAAAAGATTTTTCATTGAGAAGTTGGAGAATGAGAGAGCGATTTGGCCTGTTACGCCCGTTTGTCCCCATCCGAAAGAGAGCTGCACCTTATCATTAGCTTTCGACTCAAGGTTGAACACGATATCAACCGTTCCGTCATTTTCATTAGGTTCGGGGTGAATATCGATAGTCTCGGGGTTGAAGTGGCCGGTAGTGGCGATTTCGCGATATGATCTCATCAGGTCGCTTTTTGAGAAGAGCTCGCCGGGACGCACATAAAGCTCACGCCGGATCACTTTCTCATAGAGCTGATCGTTACCGTTGATGACAACTCTGTTGATACGAGCCTGCGGACCCTCAAGCACCCTCAGCTGCAGTGCGATACTGTCGCCGCTCACCGATTCCTCAATCGGAACGATCTGTGAGAAAAGATAACCATGGTCGAGATAAAGATTGGAAACGGCATCCTCATCGGTGGAGAGGCGTTTGTCGAGCATCTTCTGATTATAGACATCCCCCGGATACATACCGAGCACCGTCGAGAGAGTTTCCGTCGGATAGACCGTGTTCCCGACCCATGAAATATCGCTGATATAATATTTTTTCCCCTCATCGACAGTGAGGAATACATCGACTGTATTATCATCATATCTCGCCACGCTGTCGTGTGTGATCTTTGCATCGCGATAACCGAGCTCGTTATATTTGTCGATGATGCGTTTGCGGTCGTCGGCAAAATCAGTATCAACAAATTTCTTCTGCTTGAAGAGATTTAGGATGTTTCCTTTTTCGTTGGTTTTCTTCATTGTCCGCTTGATCTTATTGTCGGAGAGCATCTCATTGCCGTCAATATAGATCTTATGGACTTTCACTTTGCTGTTTTTGTCGACCGATACGGTAAGAATCACCTGATTCTCTTTAGAAAGATCCGGTTGCTGGTCGATCTTTACATTGGCGTTTTTGAAGCCTTTCTTGGCATAATAATCCTGGATTATCTTTTTCATCTGTGCCAGGATATTCGGTGTGAGCTGCTGCCCCGACACCATACCCATTTTCTGCTCCAGATCTTTCTTTTCACTGTTCTTTACACCGTCGAATTTGAGCTCAGACATCCGCGGTTGTCTTTGAAGCTCTATTCCGAGCCATACCTGATCGCCGGCAATTTTCTCGACATTGATTTCCACTTTGGAGTAAAGGCCCTGACGCCAGAAACGTTTAACGGCGGCCGTGATCTCATCGCCCGGTATCGTCACTTTATCACCGATGGAAAGACCGGAATAACCGATGATCAGATAATCCTCATCAGCAGGCACACCTGAGACGCTTATACCCGCAATCTCGTATGATTTGGGAAGCGGGGAGTAAATCACGTCCGGTTTGTAGATCGTATCGACCGGCTGCGACAGCTTTATGTCGAGAGCTGAAGCCGATAGGGTGCTGAATAAGATGCTTAGTGTAAAAAGATATTTAATAATCTGTTTCATGTATGTCGTCGTAGAAAGGCTGGCGTTTATTGTGGAATGTTATTTGAATCTTTCACCTGGTCGGAAGTCCGTCCGAATCTTCGTTCCCGGTTCTGAAATTCGAGAATGGCATCAAGATATTCCTCCCTATCGAAGTCGGGCCAAAGAACAGACGTGAAATAAAGTTCGGAATATGCTATCTGCCAAAGCAGGAAATTGCTTATGCGTTGCTCGCCCCCGGTGCGGATGAGCAGGTCGGGATCCGGAATACCGGCTGTTGTGAGATGCTGTGAGATTGTATCTTCCGTTATGTCATCGGCCTTTAGTTCTCCCCGGCTCACTTCGCGGGCAAGTCTGCGGGCCGCTTCCGAAATTTCCCAACGTGAAGAGTAGCTGAGACAGAGCAGAAGATTAAGTCCGGTGCAATCTTTGGTTACTCTGCATCCCTCTTCAAGACTTTCTCTCACTTCCGCCGGCAAGCGATCTATTTCACCGATAAGCCGGATTTTTACGTTATTGGCGAACAATTCGGGGGTTTCTTTACGGATTGTCCATCCGATGAGTTGCATGAGGGCCTCCACCTCTTCTTTGGGCCGATTCCAGTTTTCGGTAGAGAAAGCGTAAAGAGTTAGATATTTGATGCCGATATCAGACGATAATCTTGTGATACGGTTCACGCTCGTCACTCCTTCGACATGGCCTTTGCTGCGGTCCATGGCGCGGTTGCGGGCCCAACGTCCATTGCCGTCCATTATTATGGCGACATGGCGTGGAATCCGTCCGGTGTCGAGTTTGCTTATTTTCTCTTCTATCTCGTGCATATTTTCAGTCTTTATAGTTGCAGACGGCACATCTTTTACTGAATTCATAACTGATCGTTACCGTCATTGTCGAATACCAGTCGGTATTCTTCATAAATGAACTCTTGATGGAATATGGATCGTCAAGCATTTCTCCGTCAAGTTTGTCGGTAAATGTTTTCTTCATCAGGAATTCGAATCCGAGATTCCATCTGCGCGAGAGTTTGAATTTCAATCCCACGCCCAGCGGAATGGTGAGTGCCGCCCCCATTTTTCCATCCACACTCCAGGCGGTAACTCCGAGTCCGGCAGTGATATATGGACTGATTCTCTTAAGCTTACGATAGGTTTCACCCATGCCGTAGTTAAAGAAATTGAATTCCGCCATTTCTCCGAGTTCATAGAACGTAGTGGAGAATTTATATGTTTCACCTCCCGGAAACACATTTGTCATTTTTGAAGAATCTCCGCTGAGTCCACCTACGTAGAAGTTGGTCTTGAATGCCCAGCGGGGAGTGGCTATATAGCGTAGCAAAGCCTCAAAATCCCATCCTGGATTCTGCCAGAGATTTGATGTGTTGGCATCGCCAAGATAGCCGGTCATGCCGAGGCCGGCACCGATATCAAACCGATAGTCTTCCTGAGCGGAAGCCTTTCCGATACCGGACCACAACAGAGTCACGCAGAGCAATATTTTGATTATATACTTCAAAATCCGGAAATTTTATTCTTCAATGGATATATGATTAGAAGAGGGGAGCAAATGTAAGCCGGGTCAGCACTCCGCGCCAAATGCTGTCGGACAGATGCCCGGATGCGTCAAAGCCTCCGAAAAGATAGATATAGGGACATTCCCAGCTTATGATATCGCCATCGGTGCTGAAAGCCACACGACGCGGCCGCTCCGTGCGACGTTTCATAATTTTCCAGGCATCGCTCAGATTGGCCTGCATAGCGGTTCCCATCACTATGTTGTCATAATTGATCAGGGCCGGAAGAATGTCGGGAAGCTGGATATGCGAATCCCCCTTTCTCCAGCTGACGCCGTTATCGAACGATATATACACGGTTCGGTTCATGTCTCCGTTTTCGAGAATTCCCCCGAATGCGAGCCATACGTTGAACTCCATCTTTGTCACTGTCGATGACACCGTCCGGTAGCTATAGTAAGGCACGACAGTCATTCCTGATACGTTCGGAATCCCTCCTTCGCAAAGTTTTATCCATGCACGTCCATCGAAAGCCCACGTTACAGGCGAAAGTTTTCCGTCAGCCTTTTTTCCTCCTACGAAAAATCCAACCGGGGTGCTTGTCCATTTATTGGATAGCGTAACGAAATTTGAGATTCCCTCAATCGGGAAATCTGCATCTATTCCTGTACTAATAAGTTCTTTCTGAGGATATTGGCTATAAACCAGGCCGTTGTATGAAGCCTTAGTCCCTATCACGGTTCCATCGTAAGTACCTATTATTGAAGTCCAGGTCTCGCCCGTAGAAGACCATGCCGTTCCATCGGGCGATTCATATAGCATGCCGTTGTCGGCAAGCATGAAAAGACTTGATTCTGTAGCGGCGAGCGAGCGTACTTCCGGTCGGAAGGGAAGCGTGAGGGTTGAAGCCGACCATCTGTTTTCAAAGAGATTGCCGGATGATGCCATAGTAAAGGAGCCGTCCGATTCCTCGATAAAAGTAAAAGCGTGGCTTCCTTTGGCAACAGTCTTCTGATTCACGGGCTTTCCCAGACGAGAAGGAAGCTCGGATATAGCAAGTTCATCCCAACGCAGATTGTCAGGGTCCTGCTTGTGTACGTTCACTTTGATCCGGTAGGTTTTGGAGATATTTCCGTTGTCTGCGGCCACGCGCAAGGTTACGTTGCCGGTAAAGTCGATCGAATCGTTCGGCGATTCTATATAATTTACGGTTCCGGTACGAGTAGTTCCCCCCTCCATGGTGAAAGTGGCTTCTGATATATAAGAAGAATATTTCACCACCGGCACAACCTTATCGATAGACGTTCCCTTAGGGAGAGAATCGGCATTGAAGATCACACCATGATCAAGGTCGATCGTGAAAAAAACCGAGTCGAGATTGGCGGTGCCTTCCTTGTTTGCCTTAAGATAGAAAGATGTCACAGCTACGTTTAGAGTTGTGTTGAGAGTCGAATCCTCATCGTCATCGTCCTCTTTTTTATTACAGGCCACTGTCGAGAGGCCAAGGATAAGCAATGCCAGAGGCAGCAGAAATCTGCAATTATTATATTTTCTCACCTTTTATATTGTTTAAAAAACGGCTTCAGAGCGCTATTAGCCGATATAGCCGCTGCAAAATTCATAACTCCGTCATGCTCCGCAGAGCAGAAGGCATTAAGTTTCAACTTGCAAAATTAGCATTTCCTATCAAATTTCGTATAAAAAAGGTGTGAGAAATAAAAAATTAAACGAATTTAATATAAAATTAAGTCTTTTTAAGGAAAGGGGAACATCCCTTCTCATAAAATTTATTCATCTGCGAGGCCTTGTATGAGTCGATTCATTTTTTGTATTGTAATATCAGGTTCCCCCCTATTTCTATTTCATCCGTGAGGGTTATTCCGGAGGGAAGTGCCGGAGTTTCGATGCCATCGTGCAATAATGAATCTTTGGCTGTTTCCACTCGAATTTCATCGAAAAGAGAAGCTTCGATAAATGATTTCAGGAGCTTGGCGCCCCCCTCAACCATAATCGAGGTGAGCCCGTATTCCTCATATAATATACCGAGGTTCCGGCTGAGTGGTAGGGAGGGGTCAAGGAAAATTGTATTCTTATCGTTTATAAGTGCTTCCCGGGGGAGTCGCGGCGAGAAGAAAGCTATGCGCCGCGGTGAGTTTCCGGGAAAGTTTCTCACTGATAGAGAGGGATTGTCGGCAATTATTGTGCCTGTGCCGACAAGGATGCCGTCGCAAAGCGAGCGTTCCCGGTGCATGTCAATAAGCGATAGGGAATTGGATAATGCCACAGGCGCGGGATCACCGTTACCGGTCAGGAGACCCATATATCCATCGGCCGACTGAGCCCATTTCAAAAGCACAAAGGGGCGATGGAGAGTGTGGGCGGTAAAGAAGCGTCGGTTGATGTCATAGCATTCCTTTTCAAGCATTCCTTCAACAACCGATATCCCGTTTTCTTGCAGCATGGTTATTCCGCGTCCGTCTACTTTTGCAAAAGGATCCCGGATACCAACCACAACTCTTCCTATCCCTATATCAACCAGAAGCTTGCTGCAAGGTGGAGTTTTCCCGTAATGAGAGCATGGCTCGAGAGTGACGTAGATTGTAGATTCCGGAAACAAGGCTCTGTCGGCCGGAGCCACGGAATTTACGGCATTTACTTCGGCGTGGGGTCCGCCGAAACGACGGTGCCAGCCTCGCCCGATTATGCGACCGTCGTGAGCCGTGATAACAGCGCCTACCATAGGATTGGGAGAGACGTGTCCCGCTCCGTTACGTGCGAGTTGAAGCGCATAACGCATAAAAACAGGATCGGGCGTTTCAAAGCCATGTTTATTTGAAGTAGATCGGTTACTCATTTTTATCGGGAGAAGGAGGATTTCAGACTATCAGAATCTGAGACCGATACTCAGCTGTGCATTTTCTACTGAAGAAAAAAAGGTGTAGTCGTTTGATCTGTACCAGTTGCCATAGAGTTTGGCCACGGCACACACAAAGAAGTCACCGTTATTATATGTCAGAGATCCGAGTCCGGTCATCGAGATGGTAAACAATTTAGCATTTCCTGAGTGTGAATCGGCAGCTACATGAGTAAATCCTATACCCGGGAATGCGGAAATGTTGAAAAGAAAATGCCTGTTCCAAACCCAGTTGAACGAATATCCCGACATTAGGGCGTAGGTGTTGTAGTGGAATCTATAACGGTTTGGAGCGAGTGTAAGATAGGGTTCGAGTTCGGAAGGGAGTTTGTTGAGGTCTACGCTCTGATTGAGGGCATTGTATGAAAAACCCAGGATTGCCGTTCCTGCGCTTTTTTTCTGGAATTTGGAGAAATTATAAGCCGCCCCCATGGCATATTTCTTATTATTGAAGAAATAATAGGCGTTGATACCCAACACATTGATATCCGTCCCGTCAAAACGCTTCTTTATAAGGTGACCATTATTGTAGTTGCCGAATGTGCGAATGAACGTTCCTCCCGTATTTTCCCAGTAATGGAGTTCGATATTGAATCGGGCGCAGTTGAAGTTGAATTCAAACTTACGGTGATTGGCACCGGTATGCCCGAACAGATTGTTCATGTCGATTGAATAGCCAACGCTAACTGCCATAAACTGTATGTATGCACCGAGGTTGGAGTAGATATTGCTTGCGGTTCGCATTGACAATTTCTTGCCCGGATTGAAATAGTAGGAATCAACCCAATTGTCGCTTAAAAGGCGGGCTTTCCATTTGCGTCCCGTTCCGGTTACATATTCCGGATCGTAAGAGTTAAAAGTCTTGTCAGCCCATTTATAGACTTTTACACAGAATTTGAGAAAAGCGGGAGCATCTGATGAAGGATTCATCAGTTCTTCCTCTTTTTCCTTTATTTTCTCGACAAAATTATGGATTTCGGTTCTTAGAGAGGGATGCCGGTCATTATTGGCAGTAGAATCCTTTTCTTCATTTTCTGTATCACTTTCATCCGTAATAGGTTTTTCCATAATACAGACCGATAAATCCTGCTCGGAGCGAGATGGCCCGAGATTAGCCATAGCGACAAACAGGGGAGATATCAGAAATGCAATAAGGATTATGAAACGGCGTCTGAGTCTGTACATATTTTCTGGCGCACTATTGCAGGAGGGTGTTTGATATCTTTAGAAAGCTTATACGATCGTGGAGATTAGGTAATGATCTATTATTGCGGTCGATTCGCAAGGAGTTTTTCTGCTTCAGCGGCATCTTTCTCCGGCACAAGTAGGAAAATTGAGCCTGTGCCGGCTCCCGGCGCAGGGAAAATATCCGACATGGCGTTTGATTCCACTTCGGCAGCGATGCCGTTGTTAATGAGAAAACCTTTGTCGAGATAAGCCTCGGCTTCGTTTGAATATTGGTTTATTACGGTGTAATCCATTTCAAAAAATTATTTAATTCCACGGTTATCAAGTGCTTTACGATATCTCAGGGCATTCTGCGAATGTTCGCTGAAAGTCTCTGCAAAACTATGAAAACCTGAAAAATCATCTTTGGCACACATATAAAGGTAGTTGTGCGGATCGCTGTCGAGCAGGGCATCGATAGTCTCTTGTCCTGTGGTTCTGATTGGTCCCGGAGGCAGACCTGCATGCAGATACGTATTATATGGCGATTCGAAACGTAAGTGTTCGTTTCGTACACGCCTTATAGTGAAATCGCCGATAGCAAATCTCACCGTCGGGTCGGCCTGCAGTTTCATCCCTTTTTGCAGACGGTTCACGTAAAGACGTCCCACAATTCCTTTTTCTTCTATTTTGTTAGTCTCCTCATCGGCTATGGAGCATACTATCATCACCTGAGCCGGGTCAAGACCAAGCAGGCGAGCTTTTCCGCGTCGCGTATCGTTCCAAAGTGAAAGATAATTTCTCCCGATTTTGTCGATCACCTCGCGAGGAGAGCTACTCCAATAGACTTCATAGGTGTTATCAACAAAAAGAGCCAAGGCCTGTTGCGGTGTCAGGCCGTAAGGCGAAAGCGTAGTCGGATCGGCCAGTGTTTTTTTTAGCGAATCAGCCGGGAATTCGAGCTTGGCGCTAATCCTGTCGATCAGCAGATCAAGATTGCGGAAACCGTTTATGGTGATTCTCACCGGTGTCTGGGCCCCGCGGGATAATCTTCGCGCCGCACCTAAGGCGTTGGTGCCCTTTTCGATAGTATAAGCTCCGTGCCTTTTTGACCAGTCTGTGCCCTGAAGTCGCGTCAGGCGAAGCACATTTTTAGCAAACGAGTCACCATAATAGTGCGAGAGTGTGTCTCGGACTGTCTTTTCAGTGGCCCCGGACGGAATTTTGATAGATTCCGGTTCGGATGTAACACTCATCATCATCGGAAAGACCATGATGAGGAAGACTATAATAACAAAGGCAAGCCCCAAAAGGAGATATAACATTCTTTTGGGGGCTTTGCCTGTATTGTTTTCAGTTTTCGTCACTTCGTTTATTTGTCTTTGTCTTTATTCTTTTCAAGCTGGCGTTCCAGGGCATCAAGACATAGATCGATAGCTTCCTCGAAAGTGTCTGCTGTCTTGGAAGCAAACAGATCGGCTGCCGGAGGCACCATCATTTTGATTCCCGCTTCTTTATTCATCGCGGTTTCCGGTTTTACGACGCGCAACGTCACCTCTACTTCGGTAATGGCTTCAAAGCGACGACTCATCTTGTCGATTTTTTTATTGATAAACTGAACGAGCTTATCGGTGATATCGAAATGAATGGCTTTAATTGTTGCTTCCATGACTGTAATTTTAAAGGGTTTTACATCTCGGTTAAGACTCGGATTTGATTGGCCGAAAGCCGGTCGAGTCACTCTCTTTACAAAGATAAACAAAATCCCCGTGATTTTTGCTTAACTCATCGTAATATTTTTTATACCTT
>CAZOPN010000041.1:10598-19146 GCA_964581685.1 uncultured Sangeribacter sp.
CTTACTTTTCTTCAGTTGTTGTGGCCCGTGGATGAGCTGAATCATAGTTCTTCTTTAGTTCCCTGAAACTAAGATGTGTATATATTTGTGTTGTAGCGAGAGAGGCATGTCCGAGCATCTCTCTTACCGTGTCGAGATTGGCACCGTCGTTAAGCATTGCCGTTGCGAACGTATGCCGGAGCACGTGAGGGCTTTTTTTTGCTGATCCGGTTGAAGCCAGACCATCGTGCACTATTTTATAAAGCGCAGGCTTGCTCATTTTTCCGGTGCGCCCCGGCAGGAGGGGGGCCGGAGAGGGGAGGTCAGGATAAATCTTGTCGCGAAGCTGTTGCCACTCCTTGATTTCTTCAGCTAATTCGGGGGCTATAGGAACGACGCGCTGTTTATTTCGTTTTCCGGTCACTTTCGCTTCCAGCCGAGTCAGGCTTATATGAGAGTCGTCGAGAAGCAATAATTCCGCTTGCCGGAGACCGGTAGAGTAAAGAAAATTGAGTATAAGATGATTGCGCAGCCTGATGGCATGATTCTTCAAGTTGTCAGATTCGGAAAGATCGGAAGATGGTTTGTCAAGGAGCAGATTTTCCATTTCGTTTTCTCTGACAAATTCCGGAAGAGGCTTGGAGATCTTTGCTAAAATCACGTTCGAGGCCGGGTTGGTGTCGATATAACCGGTTTTCACCATCCATCTGAAAAAAGCGCGAAGACTCTGTGTCTTCCTGCGTATTGTTGTAGCCGACGACCGTCGGGCCATGCTGCTTATCCAGGCCCTGATATCAGTGGGTGTCACATCCCGAGGATTGAATATATCTATTTCTCCCCCCGAAAGCCAAATGGCAAACTCGCGGAGATCTCTCATATAAGCTTCGACGGTGAGCAGACTCCGGTTGAGCTCATATTTCAGATAATTTTCAAATTTCGAGAAAAACACTACCTTTCTGTTTTGTTTGGATATGAAAAGTCGGTACAGGCTCAGATAAGCCTATACCGAATATGAGATCTGTCTACAGTGAAAGACGGCCTTTTCTTACTGTTCTGCCTGACGAAGCTGCTGAACGTAAATAGCCTTGATCATCTTCTTGCGATTTGTTACAGAAGGTTTCTCAAAGGCCTGGCGGCTACGGAGCTCTTTTACGATGCCGGTTCTTTCGAATTTACGTTTGAATTTCTTCAAGGCTTTCTCAATGTTTTCGCCTTCTTTTACTTGTACGATAATCATGTTTTGTTATTCTTTTTTTTAATTTATATTCTTTTGTATATGATTGCTTCGAGGCCATAAGGCCATAAAGCGATGCAAAATTATATAAAGTTATACAAATCACAAAATTTTAATCAAAATAATTTAAGAATATGCGCTCTTTTATGAGTTTAAAAAGGTAATTTGTATGATGTTGATGAGGAGAAGAGAGCATGATAACAGGCAGGTATAATTTATGATATATGAGGTTGGGGATACGCCTGAAATCACTTCAGACACATCCCCTCCATAAAAAAGTATTACACTGCGCTTTTGGAGAAAGTTTCTTTACAAATTTGCTACGCATCCCATGAAGAGGATTGTATGGGTTGAAGTTTCCTCAATTATATATATAAAAGGACGGTCGAGTTTAAATTTATTATCTTCAATCCAATCCTCACCGGAGTCGGTAACCATTAAGTTTCCGTTTACACTGGCAGCTTCCGCACCATCTTCGGTCACTTTCAGAACCGTCTCATGAATAATATTTTTAACGTATAATTTATCCTTCATATTTTCAAGAATCCCGCTCAATCCGGATTCAAAAATTTCCTTGAAGCCTAACTTCTTGTAAATATCGGTATGGTACAATTTGGTTCGGGCCTCGAATCGAGGAATCGATAAAGTCAATACTCTCTTTTCTGATAAACTATTGATATTATTATAGTCAGCGTTGGTAAAATCTGATACCGCCTGCATTATCCCGCTTTTGCTTTCTTTGGGCAGGATAAATGTCATTCTGAAGTTTCCGTTGCCATAATCGAGAGAGGCAGCCTTCAGATTGCTGTCGGCGTAATAGCTTACATTCTCCAGCACCTGATTCATATACATAACCTTACTTTCTTTTCCGATGGTATTATCGAAATATCCCTCGAATGTATGCTCTTTATCAAATGGAGATGTCCAGATACCGTTGAAATAAAGAGCGCTGAATAAAGCAGCCTCACAGTTAGCCGGTTGGGAGAGGAATCTATCAATGAGATTATTTGTCTTCAGTGCACACCATTTGTTGATTGCGTCCATACCTTCATCAGAGAACAGGTCTGTGGTAAATATCTCGGCTCTGAAGATATCGTTGATGGTTGCAGCATAGGCTTTACCCGCTTTCAGCCCTGTATTCAACCAGAGGGAGTTGGCCGGAAGGAATGAGGTCTGCTTGTCGAGAATCGGCAATTCATGCATCATCACCCGGCAGAAGTCGGTAAGATCAGCAAGCCCTTGCTCATCTGATTTATAGCCGAGTTTCTCAAGGATTTCCTTGCGGGCCGGACCATCTTCGGTGTTGGCCAGCATCGCCAGGCCAGTAATTGAAGTCAGGGGAGAATAACACGTATTGTTGTATGAATCCACATCGGCAATCTCCTTAAAAAGTTCGATGGCGAACTGATTGCTTCTGCTCACCTTTGCCTCGGCATTATTTCCTAAGGAAATGCTCTTATAAGGAGTTTCTCCCGTTATTTGCTCCGGCATAATCACGGTCATCTCCTCGTCATCCTGAGTAAGATTTGTTTCGGTAGAACAGGAAGCGCATGCAAAAATGGCACCCGTGATCCATAAATAGCTAAATAATTTTTTCATATAATTTCCTTCCAATATAAAGTTTTACAGATTGAAGGTGTATGAACACCTTCGTATTTTCGGTATATCGTTATCTATCTTCGGGAAATGACAGCAAGTTTATAAATGTAATACTTACTATTATAATAATTGATTGCCCAAAGGTAGTAAAAATAGCTAAACAAAACAATACTAAATAAAAATAATTTTTAATTTCCCATTAGAATTGATTGCGTTAATTATTTTACTCTGCTTTTTAGATTAGCACTCAACCTATATATGTTGGTTGCTAAGGATTTTTAAGGTTGGGGATGCGCCTGAAATCACTTCAGACGCAGCCCCGCTGGAAATAAGCGTCATATAAATACGCTGTGGGTTCTGATTTATTCCGGAATAAATCCGGAGTAAACGTAATTTGGGTGTAAACCTTGATAATAAATCCTTCTATCGGTTGCGGAGGTATACGGCTATAAATGGGATCTTCGTCACTCCAGCCATTCCCAATTGAATCAGGAAGCACATTAAATATTATAGGACTCCCGCTTCTCGATGCTGTCGATGCTATTGGAATCGTTACGCAGCACGCAAAAATTACCCATAATAATGTCTTCACACATGCTCTCATACTCTTGACTTTTAAATATTGTGTAAAGAAATAGAAATATTATGGATATTGATATGAAATTAATTACGGAAAAATTACGGAAATTCAATACGGATAATAATTATATTTAGTGAAGATATAAATTGATAAAATGTAAATTAAATATAATCAGTAAATTATAGATGGCAGTCTCTTTATTATATGAAAATTAGAACTTTTTGCTCAAAGAGATGATTAGTTTTTTAATTTTCAAAACTTACTTAAAAGTTTTAATTTTACTTCCTGTAAAAAATGTATGTCCATCAAGAATCAATTTATGCTTAGAATATTTTCGGAGGTCTTTCGAATTCTCCTTATCTTGTCGTTGCTTGTCGCTGCGGGCTGTAAACAGGATCATAATGCGATCTTGGAAAAAGTTGCACAAATTGCTTCGGATCATCCTGAAGAAGCATTAGACTCTCTTAAGAAAATTGAATATTCAAAATTATCTGATTCCGACAGACATTATTATGATTTTTTAGAAATAAAAGCATTAGATAAAGCCAATATTTATTCTAAATCGGATAGTCTGATTCTTGATGTTATAGCTTATGTGGAAAATAACAGGTCAATTATTCCTTATGAGGAGGCATTATATTATGGTGGAAGAGTTTATAGAGAGTTAGGGGATCTTCCCACAGCTCTTAAGTATTTTGAAATGGCAATAGCGGAATTTCCGGAAATTGCCCATGATCCCGAGCTTTTGCCCACAATTCATTTTCAAACTGGCCACGTATTCAACAAACTTCGGCTGTTTGATGAAGCGAAAGCTCATTTTTTAAAAGCTTTGGAGTTAGACAGTTTATACAGTGATTCTATCAACCAGATCTATGATCTAAAAGCTCTTTCTAATGTTTCAGTCAGAACAGAAAAGGATGATGATGCAGAGCATTTTATTAACTTAGCCAAAAAGTTGGTTAATAAATCCGATACCATATTATATAACCAGCTAAAGATTAATTTGGCGGAGGTGAAGCAAGCATCTGGAAAAATTCCGGAGGCCTTGGAATTGGTGAGAGGCACGGTTGATAAGGTAGGTCCAATTGGGAGGAACAATGCGCTGAGTATTTCATCCATGGTTTACATGAACGCAAATATACCGGATACGGCATACAAATATGCATACGAACTTATAAGAGGGAATCGACAATTAAACAAAAAAATAGGATATTATGTCCTTACATCTCCAAAGTTACGAGATGTTGTGGCTTCTGATTCCTTAGAGAAATTTTTTGTGGAATATAGGGATATCCTAAATGAGGACTATGACGCTAATGAGGCGGAGGCGACTATTCTCCAACACTCCTTATATAATTATCAGCTGCATGAACGGGAACGAGAGAAGGCCGAAAGGTCGAAGAAGAATCTTAAAAACTGGATGATAGGGCTGCTATTCGCTTTTTTGATATTAACTATCGTGTTCCTGATATATAGGAACAGGAACAAAAACAATATAATTAAGCTACATGTAGCTCTCGAAACCGTGAGATCTCTCGAAAAGCAACTCTCCGATCTTCCGCGCGTAACTCGGGATAAAACTACAGCGGGAGCGGAAGTGCGATCAGAATTGGAGGGAAAGGTCAATAAGTTGGAGGACCTGAGGCAAAAGCTGAAAGGAGAGTTGCTTAATCTGAACCGGAGTTTAGAGAACAGAAAAATGGCCGTCAATCCGGAATTGCTTGAATCGGAGGCATATAAAAAACTTCGAAACCATATTGAAAACGGAGTCTGTTTGAAAGAGGATGATAAACTTTGGGCCGAACTCCATAGCGAAGTGCTGAAATACTCCGGCGATTTTGAAAAGAACCTCCGAATACTCACGGGTGGTAAAGTAAGTTCATACGATGTCAAGACTGTTATCCTTATCAAGTTTAATCTGACAACAGTTCAGATGGCAGCCATTTTCAACCGTACCAATACAACCATATTTTCCCGACGGAATTCTCTCAGTAAGCGAATATTCGGAGAAACGTTGCCCTCCCATGACCTTGATAATATTCTGCGTCTGTTATGATGGTTCCACTTCCCGAATATCATATTATTATCCGTCTACCGTGAGCGATCTGATATCCTGATATAATGAAGACGGTGTGTCATAATGGGCAATCTGCTGTGTTGCTTTCGTAATTCGGCTTCGGTCACATACTTATGTATACTCCCTTTGGCCTCATCCTCAGCGCCTTGCATCTTACCCATTCTTACACACCTTAAGAGGCCGAGCCAAAATTTTTAATTTTGACACAGCCTCAAGTATTGATAGATTGAACGGCCCGAAGGCGGGGGGAGCTGTTTAGGAAACGGATTCTTCGAGCGTCGGGTCGATGTCGGGAGTGTCATACCACCGGGAATACATAAGATAGTTGTTGGCAATCTTAATGTTCATTTCCTTGGCTTTTTCCGGCTCTACCATCTTGATGAATTTAGCCGGGGCTCCGGCCCACATCTCGTGGGCTCCGATTTTTGTCTTGCTAAGCACAACCGATCCCGCAGCTACGAGAGCCCCTTCACCGACTTCTGCATCGTCCATAACGATCGCGCCCATGCCGATTAGGGCATAGTCATGGATTTTTGCTCCGTGAATCACAACGTTATGACCGATTGAGACATGGTTGCCGATCTCTATGGTAGACTTTTGGTAGAGAGTGTGAAGCACGCTGCCGTCCTGCACATTGACGCAATCGCCGAGACGTATGGAATTGACGTCGCCACGTAGCACGGAGCCAAACCATATACTACAGTCGTTGCCCATTATAACATCTCCAACCACCACTGCATTGTCGGCAAGAAAACAATCTTTTCCGATTACGGGCGTAAAGCCTCTTACAGATTTTATTATAGCCATTTTTTTCTTTTTTTATATGATTTAACTAAGAGCCCATCTCATAAATCTGCTTTAACTAAGAGTCCATCTCATAAATCTGCTTGCATTTCTGTTCAAGCCATTTCTGCTCTTCTTCATCAAGCAGTGGCGACAGTCGGGCATATACTTTCTTATGATATGCATTTATCCATTCGATCTCTTCGCGGGTCATTATCTTGGTGTCGAAAAGTGTGCTGTCGTAGGGGAAGAGTGTCATGGGCTCAAATCTATAGAAATCGCCGAATTCTGTGGTCATATCCTGACAGGTTACGATCAGGTTTTCGATGCGTATTCCATATTTGCCGGCAAGATATAATCCCGGTTCGTCGCTTGTGATCATTCCCGGTTCGAGAGGAGTGGGGTTCTCGTTCAGACGTATGCTCTGCGGACCCTCGTGGCAGTTGATGAAGAACCCTACACCATGGCCTGTGCCGTGATAATAGGCTTTGCCTTCGCTCCAGAGAAATTGCCTTGCAAGGACGTCCAGCTGCGCTCCTCTTGTTCCTTTCGGGAAGATTGCATTCGACAATGCAATATGGCCTTTCAGAACAAGGGTATAATCATGTTTTTGCTCATCCGTGGGAGTGCCCAGCGCGATGGTTCTGGTTATATCCGTGGTGCCGTAGACGTACTGGCCTCCTGAGTCGACCAGCAAAAGGCCGTCTCCTTCGATGGCTATATCGCTCTCCTCTGTGGCTTCATAATGGACTATGGCGCCGTGGGCGTTCCATCCGATAATGGGAGCGAAACTTTCATCAACGCAACTCTTATCGGCCAATCGCAATTCACGCAGTCTTTTCCCCAGACCCACTTCCGTGAGCTTGCCTGTAGGCCAGCCTTTCTCAACTTCCATAAAGAAGCGTGTGAGGGCTACACCATCTTTCTCCATTGCTGTCTCAAGGTGAGAAATCATGGTGGCATTTTTTATGCTCTTGAGCTTGGCCACTCCATCTCCTCCAAAGACGGGAGTGCAGCCGATATGATCGTAAAGCCCTCTTGAGGTTTTCTCCGGATCGATAAGCAAGCGTTTCTCTTTAGGGAGGGCTGCTACAAAATCAAGAACGCTGTCGTAAGGAAGGGTCTCGATATTATAGGTGTCGAGGTGTTTTTTTACTTCCGGCGTGATTTTCTCGCTGTCAATAAAGAGCACGCGTCGCTCATCGTCAAGATAGAGATAAGCTACGAAAATAGGGGAGAAGCTGATATCTCCGGCGGTACGCAGGTTGGTGATCCAGGCTATGTCGTCGAGAGCGGAAAGCATCACGGCATTGGCGAGTTCTTCTTTTACTTCGGCCAGAACATCGTTTACCTTGCTATCAACTGTGCGCCCCACAATCTCTTCATCGTGGACGAAGAGCTTGTTTTTGGGACGTTCCGGGCGATCGGGATATATATAATCGAATTGAGGGAAATTATCGTCAAATCGTATTTCGTTATCTTTGAGCTCCTGTTCGAGTCGCTGTGCGTAGGAGATGGAGAATGTCATCCCATCGATAGCAAGAAGCTGTCCCTTGTTGAGATGTTCTGTCACCCAGTCTATAAGATCCACAGCGTTAGGGCCATCTTCTTCCATCATGGTGAAACCGGTATCCTTGAGTTGTTCCTCCGCCTGAAGGAAATAGCGTGAATCTGTCCAGCAATAGGCTTCGTCGGCGAGCACGACGGCTGTGCCGTTGGTGCCGTTGCCCGATTCAAATCCGGTGAGCCATTCGCGTCCGCGCCAATGACGGGGGGGAAGCTCGCTCTGATGCGGGTCGGTGCCCGAGATTATTACTGCGTCTATGCCTTTCTCTTTCATCACCTCCCGCAGACGCGAGAGATATTCCTTATTCTTCTTTTCCATATATAATATTAATACAGCTATTCTATTTAACAAAAAAATGAAGGGAGTTTGACGTAAAGTTATAAATTTTTTTATTAAAAAACTTCGGTCGTTATCTATAAAACGCAACGACAGCAGATAATTTCACAATTACCTGCTGCCTTTGTGATTTTTTAGACTCGCTGACTTTCACAAGCTAACGTCAATCCTACTCAACCACTAACTTACAATTTATATCACTATTACTTAAAAGATTTTTGACTTGCCATCTTAATAAACCGGATTTCTCCGGCACTCTAATTCTTTGCAAATTTAAAGAAATTATCCGAAAAAAATAAATTTTTATGCCAAAAATTAATTAAAAAATCGGGAAAATGCCGGGGCAGCACCAAACTTCCGTGGATAAACCATAGGCATGAGTAATAAAAAGGG
>CAZOPN010000042.1:0-18708 GCA_964581685.1 uncultured Sangeribacter sp.
TCTTAATTTTTTGGAGTATCAGAATAATATGGCCAGCCGATAAACGATAAAAGAGAGTAACCAGGCTATACCTGTATTATATAACATCGAAAAGAGAGCATATTTCCATGAACCGGTCTCTCTACGTATAGCTGCAATTGTGGCTATACATGGGAAATAAAGAAGTACGAAGACCATAAATGCAAGTGCTGAGGCCGGGGAAAAGGGTGTTTTCCCGGTAAGTTTCGAGGGAGTGGTGAGACGTTGGCTAAGCATCTGGTCGTTGTCTTCTCCGACGTATAGGACTCCGAGTGTAGAAACCACCACTTCTTTTGCGGCTGCCCCTGCAATCAGAGACACGCACGTCTTCCAGTTGAAATCCATCGGAGACATTACCGGTTCCACAACTTTTCCGATATTTCCGAGAATTGAATGCCCTTGCTGATATTCATTTATAATAAGAGAATCAATTGCTTCTTTCTGATAATCAGCTAATGTTTCAGAGGGAATTTCTGCCATGGCCTCTGTCCGGAATGATTCGGGAATATCTGCTGCCGAATAACGTGGAAAATATGATAAAGCCCAGATTATAATCGAGGCAACGAGAATAAGACCTCCCATTTTCTTAAGATATTGTTCGGCTTTCGACCACATGTTCCTTATGGTTGCTTTTGCAGTCGGCATACGATAGGGAGGTAATTCCATAACAAAGGGTGTCTCATCGGCTTTAAACCAGAATTTTCTTAACAGTCTGGCAGTAATAATAGCTACAACGACCCCAAGTGCATAAAGACCGGTAAATACCCAGGCTCCATGGCCGGGAAAGAAAGCACCGACAAGAAGTACATATATAGGAATACGTGCCGAACAACTTATGAAAGGATTTATAAGGATTGTAATCAGCCGGCTTGAATTGCTTTCGATGATGCGCGTAGACATAATAGCCGGCACATTACATCCGAATCCCATCACAAGCGGAATGAATGATTTTCCGTGAAGCCCCATCTTGTGCATGAGCTTATCCATTATAAACGCTACTCTGGCCATATAACCCGAATCTTCCATAAAGGATATGAAAGCGTAAAGAATAAGGATATTAGGCAGAAAAACAATCACTCCTCCAACGCCCCCGATAACTCCGTCAAGAAGCAGATCTTTCAATGGCCCGTCGGCCATAAACCGCGATATGCGGGAAGATAGGAAAGCGATTCCTTCCTCGATCCATTCCATCGGGTAAGAGCCGAGCTTGAAGGTAGCCCAGAAGGTTAGCCACATAACGGCTAAAAAGAATGGAAAACCGAATAATTTATTGGTTACGAACGTATCAATAATCCGCGTGGTTTTCTCATCTTTTATAAGGTCTCCTTGCATGGTTTCATGGAGCGCTCCCTGAATGAATCCATATTTCTCGGCAGAAATTATTGATGTAATGTCGTCTTGAAGAGTCTCTTTTATTCTTTCACACTCCTCATCCCGGATCTTTACAAGTTCTGCATAACCTTCCTCATTCCTCATAAGCGTTTCAACTTCGGGATCGCGTTCGAGAAATTTAATTGCCAAGAAGCGCGGGGAGAAATGATTGGCTACTGATGGAGCAAAGCGTTTTATCTTATCTTTAATTCGGTTTATTCCTGACTCTATCTCGGGACGCATTCTGACATGAACATGGCGAGTGTCGGGATTTTTCATCTCATAAACCTCCACAATTGTGTCAAGTAGCTTCTCTACTCCCCATCCTGTTGATGCTATGGTGGGAACGATGGGCACACCGATCATTTTTCCGAGAGTTTTATAATCGAGTGTGGCGTCTCCTTTTTGCAGCTCATCATACATATTCAGGTCTATGATCATGCTGCGGTTCATATCAATTAGTTCGGTGGTGAGATATAAATTGCGCTCCAAATTAGATGCAACAACCACATTTACGATTACATCAGGCGTTTCTTCCTTAAGGTAACGCATCACGTAAAGTTCTTCGGGAGAGTAGGCGGAGAGAGAGTACGTACCCGGCAGATCGACAATATTAAGGCGATAACCTTTGTGTCGGATGGTGCCCTCTTTCGCTCCTACGGTGACACCGGCATAATTCCCGACATGTTCGTGTGCGCCGGAAACCCTATTGAACAGCGATGTCTTTCCGCAATTAGGATTACCGATCAGTGCTATATTTATTATTTTATCTTTACGAAGTCGGTCGGACGTTTCCTCATCATGAAAGTCTGTCTGTGCATCAGGCTGAACCTCAGCAGCTTCCCATTCTTCTAACAATTGAACTTCGATAAGGTGCGCTTCGGCTCGTCGAAGAGAAACTTCATAATCCATAAGCGCATATTTGATAGGATCTTGTAAAGGCGCGTTAAGCACCATTCTAACTTCCCTGCCTCTTACAAATCCCATTTCCATCACGCGTTTGCGAAACGCGCCATGTCCAAGTATTTTTATAATTACGCCGGTCTGTCCCGGTTTCAGATCTGATAATCTCATATCGTATCCTTTGAAGAATAAAAGGAGAGAACATGCAAAGTTAATCCTAATTTTTATTTTATGAAAAGGAGCCTTGATTTATAATTCAGAAGTAGATTAAAATACCTATATATAGGTATGCTCCGTCTGTCTGATCCCCACTGCTTACATCATAAGATAGCGAATCATAAAATATTTGCGCCCCCGGAGGCAAATATTTTATGATTCGTTGCCTTAGAGGCCGTGTCAAACTTTTTATTTTTGACACGGCCTCTAATATTCTATGTAGGAGTTAAATAACCTAAAGTTTCTTACAATTTATTTTTCGTCATTTCCGGGTTTCACTTTAAGATATTTATCAAGGAAACGGAAGAAAACTCTTTGCCATAAGATAGCGTTCTGCGGTTTGAGAATCCAATGGTTCTCATCAGGAAAAACAAGCATTTCTGCTTCCAATCCATGCATTTTTGCCGCATTAAATGCCATCATTCCTTGTGATGCAAGGATTCGGTAGTCAAGTTCGCCCACGGTTATGAGCATCGGAGCCTGCCACTTATTTACAAAACGGTGGGGAGAGGTGGCGTATGTACGCTGTGCCACGGCATTCCCTTCCTCCCAGTACGGGCCACCGAGATCAAAGTCGGCAAACCACATTTCTTCTGTCTCAAGATATTGAGCTTCGATATTAAAGATTCCGGCGTGAGAGATAAGCGCTGCATAGCGGCCATCGTTATGTCCGGCCAGCCAATAAACGGAAAAACCTCCGTAGCTTGCTCCGATCGCGCCTACATGGTCAGCATCAACGTAAGGACGTGATTTTATATAGTCGGTGGCAGAAAAATAATCCTGCATATTCTGACCGCCGTAATCGCCAGAGATCTGTCGGTTCCATTCTGTTCCGAAACCGGGCAGTCCGCGACGGTTGGGGGCAATAATTACATACCCGTTTGCGGCCATGATCATAAAGTTCCAACGATAACTCCAGAATTGACTAACAGCCTGTTGCGGACCACCCTGACAATAAAGTATGGCGGGATATTTCTTATTAGGGTCAAAGTCGGGGGGAAGTATTTCCCAGCATGTCATCTCTTTGCCATCGCTTGTCGGAACCAATACCTTTCTGACTTCTCCGAGTTTTAGACTTGCAAGAAGATCTTTATTAACTGACGTAATCTGCTTGACACCATCTTTTGAGATCATACAAATTTCATTAGGTTCTCTCATGGAGTGACGCAGCGTCAGGGCAAGATCACCGGATAGAGCTTTGACAGCGGTAAAATCAGCAACTTCGTTGGCCAGAGTATCAATAGCGCATGTAGCCGTATCGATACTGAAAACGGGGGCTACGCCCTGATAATAGCTGGAGAAAAGAATTTTTTTGCCGTCGGGAGCCCAGGAGATCTGTTCGGGCCAATAGTCCCACTCGGCTGTAAGATCGCGCATCTCACCCGAGATCATATCCATAACCATCAGACGTTTTTTGTCGCTTTCATATTTCGCTGTTGCCATAGAAAGCCATGCGAGAGATTTGCCGTCGGGAGAGAAAGCCGGATCCGTATCATATCCCGGCATATTCTCTGTGAGACATTTTGTTTCTTTCTTTTCCAGATTGTAAAGATAGAGGTTGCTGTCGGTTGAGAAAGCATAATCCATTCCTTTAAGTTTACGACTTACGTAAACAAGCGACTTGCTATCGGGAGCCCAGGCAAAGGCTTCGGCACCACCGAACGGACGCATCGGACATTCAAAGGGTTCACCTTCCATGATATCTTCAGCATTAGAAATGCCGTCGAGCGAAAAATCAGCGACAAAAGGATGTGGAATCTTTGTTACCCATTCGTCCCAATGTTTATACATAAGATCATCAACGACACGACCGGTTGTGTTGGGAAGATCTTTGAAAAGTTCTTCATCCTTATTGAAGGCGTCGATAGGACTGCCATAGATAATTTTTGTCTGGTCGGTAGAGATTTCAAAGCATTCTATTCCATTTTCAACATCAGAAATTCTTTTTTCCGCTCCACCATCGGCATCCATGACGAAAATCTGTGTTGATTTGAGATTTTCATCATATTTTAAGAAAGCAAGTTTTTTTCCTTCATCAATCCAACGTATATTGGATTCAGAAGCGGAAGTTTTGGTGAGACGTTCGATATCGCCTCCTTCTGTGCTTACTTTGTAGATTTCGGCATTTGATTTGTTTTGCTCGATATTTTCGTATGCGAGCGTGAAAGCTACACTTTTGCCATCGGGCGAAGGGACAGCTTCATTGATACGTCCGAAGGCTTCAAGCACTTCCGGTGTGAGCATACCGTTGTTGATTTCAACTTCCGGTTTCTCGATGATTCCTGAATCATTTTTCTCCTTGTTGCAGGCAGTAAAAGCGAGTGGAAGAATCAAGGCACTCATGGTTAGTTTTAATTTGTTCATAATCAAGATATGTTGATAAATTTGGTATTTTCGGGTTATTTTCTGAGATTTTTCTTTTTACCTTTTCTTTCAGGAAAATTCTTTTGATTTCCCATATCAAATTTTTTTCCTTTTAGACCCATTCCCGGACGATAAAGAATATCGATCAGGTCAGGACGATGGAGTTTTTTTAATTCTTCAATAATTTCGCGTCGTTTATCGGGTAAATACCAAAAGAAGAAACGGCGTTGTGCGAGTTTCTCTTTTTCAGTGTGAGCTGTGAAAATCTTTGCTCCGGTGTATGGATGAATACCGGTATAATAGATTTCCGTTGCTACAGTCATGGGTGTCGGTGTAAAGTCCTGGACCTGTTCAAGCCGGAAATTCAGATTTTTAGTTATTGCGGCTAACTCAGCCATATCTGTTTCGCGACATCCGGGATGAGATGATATAAAATATGGAATCAACTGCTGGTTCAATCCTTCTTCACGATTCACACGGTCGAAAATAGTCTTGAATCGCCGGAAAAGATCGAATGAAGGCTTACGCATAATATCAAGCACAACATCAGATGTATGTTCCGGTGCGACCTTAAGGCGACCACTGACATGCTTTGCAATCAGTTCCTTAATATATTCACGGTTTATTCCATCTGTTTTGATATTTCCGGATGGTGCCATTGCCAGATCATAACGCACCCCGCTACCGATAAATGATTTCTTTACTTCCGCTAATTTATCAACTTCATGATAAATCTCAAGTAATTTCGAATGATCATTATTGAGGTTCTTGCAAGGTTGAGGGTGGAGACATGAGGGGCGAACACATTTACTGCAGATATCCCTGTTACGCCCACCCATTCCGTACATATTTGCCGATGGTCCACCAAGATCGGATATATAGCCTTTGAAGTCGGGCATCTTGCAGACTTGCCTTACTTCTTTCAAAATGGATTCCTTAGATCTGGAAGCAATGAATTTTCCTTGATGTGCCGATATAGTGCAGAATGCACATCCTCCAAAACATCCACGATGAAGGGTGACGGAATGTCGGATCATATCGTAAGCCGGAATTTGTTTCCCTTTATAACGTGGATGGGGGACCCTGGTATATGGAAGGTCGAACGATGCATCGATTTCCTCCGTTGTCATAGGAGGATACATCGGGTTAATTTTGAATCGTCGTCCTTTGGCCTCTTGCCAAATCACATTACCATGGTATTTATTTGATTCTTCCTCGACATGTCGGAAGTTCAGAGACTGAAGTTTTTTGTCGGCAAGACATTTTTCATAACTTTCGAGTATTATGTCTTTTTCGCCGGGTTTCTCTCGTGATTCTATAACTGTCTGTGGAAGATCCTTTATTTCGGCAATATGTTCACCGGAATTAAGTCTACGGGCAAGCTCAACGACAGGACGTTCACCCATTCCGTATATTATCATATCTGCCGGCATATCTGCAAGGAGAGGGGGCCGAAGCCTATCCTGCCAATAATCATAATGGGAAACACGCCGCAATGACGCTTCAATGCCACCGACAATCACCGGAATGTCCGGATAAAGTTTTTTTAGAATTTCCGAATAGACAATGCTCGGATAGTCGGGGCGCATACCATGTTTGCCTCCGGGGGTATAGGCATCATCATGACGAAGGCGCCTGTTGGCCGTGTAATGATTGACCATTGAATCCATTGCACCGGGGGAAACCCCGAAGAAAAGACGAGGGGCTCCCAGCTTCTTAAAATCTCGAAGATCGTCACGCCAGTTAGGTTGTGGAACAATCGCAACTTTATATCCGGCAGCCTGAAGAGTTCTCCCGATTACCGCCGCTCCGAAAGAAGGATGATCCACATACGCATCGCCCGAAAAAAGGATAATATCAGGTTGATCCCAACCTAATTCCTCTATTTCCTCTTTTGAGGTAGGAAGAAAAAGACGCCGGGATAGCATCGGATAGTGGGGAGCAGATGAGGTTGATTTCTTATCACTTTCCTGTTGCATCGGTCTTTTGATCAATAAGGTCTTGAATCTGTAACAATTCGTCGCGTAGTCTGGCCGCCTCGATAAAATCGGTATCCCTGGCAGCCTTAATCATTCTGTTGCGTAGATCTTCTTCGCGTGCTTTGAGCTCTTTGTCCGACATATAAGAAAGAATTGGTTCGGCAGCTGAGCTGACCTGATGTTCCTCTTCGATATATGGGCGAGGAGCGCCACCAATCTCTTTACGAGGTTTCTTTTCGACGACAGGTTTGCCTGCTTTCGTGACTTTAGTTTCATGCGTGCTCTTATCTCCTTCGTAAAGCTCTATAAGATCGGAAGCTGAAGATTTCTTGACTATGGGGGTGGGAACAATGCCATGCTCAAGATTATACTTAATCTGTTTGGCGCGTCGGCGTTCGGTCTCATCAATAGTTTTCTGCATACTGTCGGTGACTTTATCAGCATACATGATCACTTTCCCATTGACATTGCGAGCGGCACGTCCGGCTGTCTGTGTAAGCGAACGATGATTTCTAAGAAACCCTTCTTTATCGGCATCGAGAATAGCGACGAGACTAACTTGCGGGAGATCAAGACCCTCACGGAGAAGATTGACACCAATCAGAACATCGTAAACTCCTTCACGCAAATCTTCAAGTATTCTGATTCGTTCAAGGGTATCGACATCACTGTGAATATAGGCACTGTTCACTCCCCATTTGTTGAGATGAGCATTGAGCTCTTCCGCCATACGCTTGGTAAGTGTCGTTACGAGTGTTCTTTCGCCTGCTTCAACACGAAGTCTGATCTCTTCCATCAGGTCGTCGATCTGATTTAAAGTCGGACGTATTTCAATCTCCGGGTCAAGAAGGCCGGTAGGACGTATCACCTGTTCGGTATAAATTCCCTCCGTTTGTTGGAGTTCGTAATCGCCCGGAGTAGCGCTGACGTAAATCACCTGATTTGTGAGACGTTCGAATTCATCAAATTTAAGCGGCCTGTTATCGATTGCTGCCGGCAACCGAAAACCGTATTCCACAAGATTCATTTTCCTGGAGAGGTCGCCGCCGTTCATTCCTCGTATCTGAGGAAGCGTTACGTGACTTTCATCAATTATGGTAAGATAGTCTTTAGGAAAATAGTCAAGAAGGCAGAAGGGTCGCATACCGGGTTCTCGGCCGTCGAAATATCGGGAATAATTTTCTATACCGCTGCAATGTCCGAGTTCCTTTATCATTTCAAGGTCGTATGTGACCCGTTCGCGAAGTCGCTCTGCTTCCAGAATTTTGCCTTCACGCCTAAAGAATTCACATTGACTTCCGAGGTCTACGGCAATTTGATCCACAGCCTGCATCGTTCTTTCTTTTGAAGCCACAAAAATATTGGCCGGGTAAATCCTGAATCCGTCAAGATTGGTGAGAACAGTACCGGTCAGCGGATCAACGGTCTGAATCTGTTCTATCTCATCACCCCAGAAAACCACTCTAAGTTGAATATCTTCAAATGATAGAAGAATATCTACTGTATCGCCTTTAACGCGGAATTGGCCGCTCTGTAGTTCTATTTCGGTGCGACTGTAGAGTGATTCAACCAGTTTGCGAAGAAAGGCATTTCTCGATATACGCTGACCTTTGCTTATTTCTATAACAGTTTGGGAAAAATCTTCCGGATTGCCCATACCGTAAATACAACTTACACTCGAAACAACTACAACGTCACGACGTCCAGAAAGAAGGGCCGCCACGGTTGAAAGTCGCAGTTTTTCAATCTGCGAGTTGATCATGAGGTCTTTTTCTATGTATTTATCGGATGAAGGAATATAAGCTTCCGGTTGATAATAATCGTAATAACTTACAAAATACTGCACGGAGTTCTCAGGAAAAAAATTCTTGAACTCCGAATATAGTTGGGCGGCAAGTGTCTTGTTATGCGAAAGGATAAGGGTTGGCCTTTTTACTTGTTGGATTACGTTTGCCATTGTAAAGGTCTTACCGCTTCCGGTCACACCGAGAAGAGTTTGATGTTTTGCACCATCTTCCACTCCTGCCGACAATTCGGCAATCGCTTCCGGCTGGTCGCCCGTAGGTTTATAATCAGATGTGATTTTAAATTCCATATTTGCAAAAATAGCAAATTTCTATTAAATTTGAAATATGAAAATGTCTAAAACATATAGTTTGATTTGGTGGTTCGGAATGCTATCCGTATTATCCACATTTGCTTCAGAACCCTTCTGGCTTGGTGCTGATATTTCCGGTACGACAGCAGCCGAAGCTTCGGGTCATTTTACGTGTGATACTCTTGGCAACCGTCGGGAAACCACACAACTGATGAAAGACTATGGTCTTAACGCAACCCGACTGAGAGTATGGGTTAATCCTAAAGATGGATTCTCATCTCCGGAGGATGTCTTGGAAATGGCTTTGCGGTCGAAGGCGCTCGATATGCCTGTCATGATAGATTTTCATTATTCAGATTGGTGGGCCGATCCGGGTAAACAGAATCCTCCTGCTGCCTGGATTGGATTGACACTTGAAGAAACTGAAAAGGCTCTTTTTGAACATACTAAAGCTACACTGAAGCTTCTTAAGGATAATGAAATAGATGTGAAGTGGGTACAGGTTGGAAACGAAACCACTAACGGTTTCCTATGGCCAATGGGTAATTTTGCCGAAAATCCCAAACAATATGCCTCGCTCACTAAAGCCGGAGCAAATGCTGTAAAGGAGATTTATCCGGAAGCAAAGGTCATAATTCATCTTGACAATGGTTTTGATAAGCACTTATATGATTCGGTATTTGATTTCCTGAAATCGGAAGGCGTGGAATGGGATGTCATTGGAATGAGTGTTTATCCTTTCTGGGCAATAGAAGGTGGTAGGGAAAAGAGTGAGGTCATGACTCTGGTCGACTCAATAGATAATATCATTCATCTTAACAAAAAATTTGGCAGCGAGATAATGATTGTTGAGACCGGTGTGGATGCCCGTAAACCGGAAGAAGGTAAGGAATTCATTTCAGCTTTGATAAAAGCTGCCCGCAACTTCACTGATGGAGCTTGCACCGGAGTGTTCTATTGGGCACCGGAAATAGATTCTGATGAAGACTATCATCTTGGGGCATTTTCCGGTGGAAAACCCACGAAAATAATGGAAGCATTCAAAGAGGCCGCGATTTTGGAGCAATAATCAGCCCTTGAAAGCTTAGAAAGTCAAAAAGAAGTGACACTTTTTGGATAGAATGAATAAATAGGTTAAATTTGCGTGATAAATAAAAACATATCATAATATGAGAAAAAATATTGTTGCCGGCAACTGGAAAATGAACACCACTCTCGATGAAGGTGTAGAGCTTGCCAATGATATCAACACCCTTCTTAAGGATAAAAAAGCTAATTGTGAGGTAATCGTTTGCGTTCCTTTTACGCATCTTACCTCTGTAAATGCAGTTCTTGATCCTGAAACTGTAAAGCTTGGCGCAGAAAACTGTTCCGAGCATGAAAAGGGTGCTTATACAGGTGAAGTAAGTGCATCTATGGTGAAATCGACAGGTGCTGAATATGTAATTCTCGGACATAGCGAACGCCGCCAGTATTTTGGTGAGAACAACGAGCAGCTTCTTGCAAAGACCAAACTTGCTCTTGCTAATGGTCTAAAACCTATTTTTTGTGTAGGTGAGGTTCTTGAAGAGAGAGAAAACGGAAGCTACAACGATGTAGTTAAAGGACAGGTAGAGGCACTCTTCGAGCTCAGCCCCGAAGATTTCGGAAAAATTGTTATTGCATACGAACCGGTTTGGGCTATTGGAACAGGTAAAACCGCAACAGCTGAGCAGGCTCAAGACATGCATGCACATATTCGCAAAGTTATCGAGGATAAATATGGCAAGGAAGTAGCCGAGAACACATCTATACTTTATGGTGGAAGCTGCAAACCGAGCAATGCGAAAGAGCTTTTTGCCAAACCGGATGTAGATGGTGGTCTTATCGGTGGAGCAGCTTTGAAGGCTGATTCCTTCATGGGTATTATCGAGGCATTCTGATTTTTGCCTGATGAGATTTAAAACTCTGAAATATAAAAGTTTATTTATTGCCGCGGTCGTGAGTATTTCTTTCCCGACCGCGGCTCAATCCACATCTGATTCAGAGCCTGAGCAGGAGAATCGCACCTTTGTGGATCGAATTGTCACAGAATCAAAGGGGAATGTAGAGATAGATATTCCCGAGAAGATTCTCAGTGATATTATTAACGATACGGATTCTCAGAAGAAGAGTTCCGGACAATCGCAGAATCTGCGTCCCGGTATCAATAAAATGAATGGATTCAGAATTCAGGTATTCAGCGACGGACGCAATCAAACTACTCTTGAATCGAGAGCTAAGGCTCGCGGAAATGCCATTGTTGCAAAATTCCCAAAGTATAGAGGACAAGTCTATACTTTCTCCAGTTCGCCTAATTGGTATACAAGAATCGGGAATTTCCGTAATCAGGCTGATGCCAATAAAGCTCTCGAGGAGTTGAAACGTGCTTTCCCCGGTTATTCCTCGGAAATGAGGATTGTCAGGAGTCCTATCGTAATCATAAAATAAAGAAAAATGGGTCGCGTTGAGAAACATGATAAAGAGCTCGTTGATCGTCTCGCTTACCATTATGAGGAGATATTGAAGCTTATCGGAGAAGACCCGGAACGTGAGGGCCTTGTAAAAACTCCTGTCAGAGCCGCTAAAGCTATGCTTGACATTACTTCAGGCTATCGTAGTAATCCTCTTGAGATAGCGCAACAAGCAATATTTGAACATGCGGGTTCACAGATGGTAATCGTGAAGGATATTGAGTTCTATAGTATGTGTGAGCATCATATTCTACCTTTTTTCGGAAAAATTGCAATAGGATATATACCGAAAGGGAAGATGATCGGATTATCGAAGCTTGCACGGATAGTTGATAATTTTGCTCATCGGCTTCAAGTCCAGGAGCGTCTCACTTCTCAGATCTGTAATCTTCTCGGAGAAGCTATGCCAACAGAAGGTGTAATAGTATGCTGCCGAGGCGAACATCTGTGTATGAAGATGCGCGGTGTTGAGAAACAAGACTCGGACACGGTGACATTTGATTATTCCGGTCGTTTTAAAGAAGATCCGGCTCTTCGCGATGAATTTATGCGGCTCATTTCATTTTAATAATTTATTAGTATTAAGTTTTTGTATAAACCTCTTGTAACAGGTTAATAAATTTTCCACAATTACTTAAATGATAATAAAATATATAGTCCCGGAAATCTGGATCTCCGGGACTATATATTTTATTATCAGTTGCTTAATCAGAATTTATTAACCTGATATTTGTTCCAGCCATCTTTAAGATAGGCTATTGCTTGCTCAGCAGCTGCCACTCCGGCATTGAAGTTCGCTTCAGCAGTCTGAGCACCCATTTTCTTTGGAGTGAAGAAAACGCGCGAAGCAAATTTCTTTTCAAATTCTTCTGCCGTGTCTGGACGAATATCGGATACATAGCGGAGATCCGGACGTTCTTCAAGCGCTTTAATGAGACCGGGTTCATCAATCACTTCTTTTCTTGCAGTATTGACGAGCACTCCGTTTTCAGGCATCTTCATCACGAGATCATATCCGATAGAACCGCGAGTCTCCGGTGTGGCGGGAATATGAAGCGACACGAAGTCATTGTGTGCGAAGAGTTCATTAACGTCGTGGAGAGGTTTAACACCATCCGCCTCCATGATTGCATCGCTCACAAAGAGGTCGAGTGCACATATATTCATTCCGAATCCTTTGGCAATACGTGCCACATTCCGACCAACTTGTCCGTAGGCGTATATTCCAAGATTCTTTCCTTTAAGTTCCGATCCGGATTTTCCGTTATATTGGTTACGACACATCATGACGATCATTCCGAAAACAAGTTCGGCTACAGCATTAGAGTTTTGTCCCGGAGTGTTCATCACACATATTTTTCTTTCAGAGGCAGCCTCAAGATCAATATTATCGTATCCGGCGCCGGCCCTGACTATTACTTTTAGTTTCGGAGCACCATCCATGACAGTGGCATCAATTTTATCGCTTCTTACGATTAGCGCCTCAGCATCTTTCACGGCCTCCATCAAATCCTGGCGGGTGCCGTATTCGACAACCTCAAGTTCGTTTCCCGATGCATTTACTGTATTTTCAATAGCTTTTACAGCCGCGGGAGCAAACGGTTTTTCTGTGAAAACAAGTATTTTCATCTCAACAGCTTCTTATCAATGTTTTGCTTCAAATTCTTTCATTGCATTGACGAGTACCTCAACACTCTCGATCGGAAGAGCATTATAGAGAGATGCTCTGAATCCACCAACAGAACGGTGACCTTTAATTCCGACGATACCTTTTGAAGTTGCAAATTCCATAAATTCTTTCTCAAGCTCGGCATAGTCAGGCTCCATAACGAAGCATACATTCATGATCGAACGGTCTTCTTTAGCCACTGTGCCCATGAAAAGTTTATTGCGATCGATTTCATCATAAAGAAGGGCTGCTTTTTCAAGATCGCGTTTTTCCATGGCTGCTACACCTCCCTGCTCCTTATAATAACGGAGCGTCATGAGTGCTGAATAGATCGGTAGCACCGGAGGAGTGTTGAACATAGAGCCTTTCTTAATATGTGTGCGATAATCAAGCATTGTGGGAATTTCACGTGTAACTTTACCGAGAATTTCCTCATTTACTATTACAATTGTCACACCGGCAGGCGCAAGATTCTTCTGTGCACCGGCATAGATCAAACCATATTTTGTGGGATCGAATACACGTGAGAAGATATCTGATGACATATCACAAACAACCGGAACTTTGCAGTCGAAATCATGTCTTATCTCAGTTCCGTAAATTGTATTGTTTGATGTGAAATGGAAATAATCTACGTCTTCGGGAATTGTAAAGTCTTTTGGAATATAGTTGAATTTTGTATCTTCGGAAGATGCAAGAACCTCAACTTCACCAAAGATGCGAGCCTCTTTGATAGCATTTGTGGCCCATGTGCCGGTGTTTATATAAGCTGCCTTTTTCTGAAGAAGGTTGAAAGGAACCATGCAGAATTGCATGCTTGCTCCTCCACCGAGGAAGAGAACATGGTAGTTATCCGGTAGATTAAGAAGCTCTTTTGTGAGGTCAACGGCTTCGTCTACTACAGCCTGAAATTGTTTGCTTCGGTGGGAGATCTCAAGAATCGAGAGTCCCATATCGGCGAAATCATTTACAGCTTCTGCTGTTTTCTGAATTGTGTAGGGACTCAGAATGCTGGGTCCGGCATAAAAATTGTGTTTCTTCATGTTTCTGAATTTAGATATTAATCACCGGCAACAAAGGAAAATTTCCCGGTTGCCACTCTTATCAGCAAATATAAGTCTAAAAAATGAGATTCCCAATTTTTATATTATATTTGCAGATATTTTTATAAAAGAAAGACTTCTCTGTAAGGTTGATGCCTGCTTTTCTTATGAAAATAATACAGGATTTCTAAAATAAACTATATCTTGATATGCGAAACTTATTATTGGTGGGAGCCTGTTTAGGTGTGGCATTCTTTGCTAATGCCAAGAATCCCGTGCTTCCAGGTTATCATGCTGATCCGGAGATTCTTTTTTCAGAAAATACGGGCAAGTATTATATCTATTCCACTACAGACGGTGTGCCGGGCTGGGGAGGTGGTTATTTCTCTGTATTCTCTTCTGACGACCTGGAAAACTGGAAAGATGAGGGGATAATGCTCGACGTAAAATCTCCTCAGGTGGCATGGGCATCGGGCAATGCCTGGGCTCCGGCTATTATTGAGCGTAAGGAGAAAGATGGGTATAAATACTATTTTTATTTCAGCGGACATAACCCCGTAACAAACCGCAAAGAGATCGGTGTGGCTGTTTCTTCTTCTCCTGTCGGTCCGTTTATCGATTCTGGCTCTTCCATTGTCTCTGATTCTCCGGTGGGTTGGGGACAGCAGATTGATGTCGATGTATTTCAGGACCCTCAGAGTGGCAAATATTATCTTTATTGGGGAAACGGCTATATGGCCGGGGCCGAGCTAAATGACGATATGTGTAGCATAAAGAAAGAGACTATTAAAGTTTTAACCCCCAAGGGGGGCACGCTTGCTGATTATGCCTTTCGTGAGGCTCCATACGTTTTCTATCGCGATGGACGGTATTATTTTATGTGGTCAGTAGATGACACCGGTTCTCCAAACTATCATGTTGCCTACGGCACATCGGATTCTCCATTGGGAGAAATCAAAGTGGCGGATTCTCCGGTAATACTTATTCAAAGACCTGAAAAAAAGATTTATGGGACTGCTCATAACTCGGTAATCAAACTACCCGGGGGTGATGACTGGAGAATTGTCTATCACAGAATAGACAAAAACTATATGATGCCGGGAATGAAACCGGGAATTCACAGGGAAGTGTGTATTGATAAAATGACTTTTGGACCTGATGGTAGGATTTTGCCGGTCGAACCTACTGAATAACTGAACTTTCTCAAAAATAACGTCTTTTTATTTTATTGCACTTGCTTATTTACGGTGCTTTATAAAATAAAAGGCTTTTAGGTACTTTAAAAAATAAGTAAGTGTCCGAAATTAATTTATACTATCGTTTAATTTTGAATACTTACTTATTAAATTAATTAAGACCTCATTTTACTAAATGAATCTTAGAGATTGGAATTGTAGAAGAGGGGATTCCCGGTTACATTTTCACCAACGAAAGGGGGAAGCGGATAGTTAGATTCGTTTTCCCCTAATTCAATTTCTGCAACTGCAAGAGGAGAAAGATCCCCTTCAAAGATATCTACCTCCCAGATGAAGCCTTCGTAATTAACAATATAGCGTGTCTTGTCAATTATTTTGCCCGAACATAGTTTAAGCATTTTTTCAGCATCCGATTCAGGAATGGAATATTCAAATTCCTGACGTCGGTCGCCGTCGGTTATGCCTTTAACGGTCAGGAACGCTTCATTATCACGGATTCTTATTCTCACGGTTGATTCAGGATTCCGAGATAAATATCCTTGTCTGATTCTGTAGCTTTTGGAGGCCATTGATAAATAGGAATTGTCACTAACCAAATATTTATGTTCCCGTTCAATCATATTTTAGGATTGGATTTATTGTGTGGTGTTAAAAAAAGAGTGTGTGCAAATATACAAGTATTATATTAAACTGCGTTATTATTACGTGCACAATTTGAAAAATATATTTCTACAGGTTTTAGCATTTCTTTTCTGCGCATTCGGTGTTTTCCCGATTTTTGCCCAGAACCGAACTGCCGTATCGGATAACAAGAATAAGCCGGTGATAGGCCTTGTGGTTGATTCCGTTTCAGGTGAGCGTCTCAGCTTCGTTAATGTTGCTGTAAAAGGGAGACGAAAGGGTGTACTAACTGATAAGGATGGAGTTTTTAAAATCTCAGCCGAACCGGGAAACTTAATAAATATTTCTTCGATGGGTTTTACCACACGCACTATTCGTGTCGGGTCATCGAATGATACAATTAGGGTTGTTCTGTCTCCTCAGGTCCAAACTTTGGCTGATTTTGATGTCAAACGCAAAAGGACCAAATATTCTAAAAAAAATAACCCTGCGGTGGAACTCATGAAGAAGGTCAGAGGTGACTTTTCCGCTCGGAATCCGGAGAAAGAGGATTATTATAGCTATGACCGTTACGACAAAATACTTCTGGGTCTTAATGAGTTTTCAGGAAATTTCACTGATGATGATGCTTTTAGCCGACAGTTTAAGGTTTTTGAAGATTATGTTGATACTGCTGCATGGACCGGAAAGAGAATTCTAAATCTTTCATTGAAAGAGAAGAATTCAAAAATGTTATTCAGAAAAAAACCTTCTGCAAAGAAGGAAATATTAGTTGGTTATAGAAGCAACGGTATTGATGATGCTTTCGAACAGGATAATATTCGCCCGGCTCTTGAAGACGTTTTACGTGAAATAGATATTTATAACAACGATATTGCTTTTCTTCAGAATCGTTTTGTTAGTCCGCTCTCGGGAATAGCCCCCGATTTTTATAAATTTGAAATTGTTGATACCGTACTTGTCGGTGACGAAAAATGTGTTGAACTATCATTCGTTCCTCATAATTTTCAGTCGATGGGATTTAATGGAAGGCTTTTCATTCCGGTTGCTGATTCTATTAAGTATGTGAAGCGGGTGACAATGCGCGTTCCAAAGGCAATAAACCTGAATTACATAGATAATATTTTTGTCAGTCAGAATTTTCAAAAGGATTCTTTAGGAAATATCCATAAGACGGTAGATGATGTTTGTCTTGAAATGGAGGTTATAAAGGGTGCTCCCAAGATTTACGGGTCGAGAATGTCTCGATATGATAATTTTTCATACATGCCTGTAACGGAATATTCAGAGATGTATGAATCGCTTGCCCGTAACTTATCTTTGGAAGATGCCGAGCACCGTGGCAACAGCTATTGGGATAAAAATAGAAAAATTGAGCTTTCGGGAGCGGAACGTAATATGGGCTCCATGATGGCAAGAATAAGAAAAGTGCCTCTTCTTTACTGGACTGAGAAGGTCTTGAAAGTGCTTGTGAATGGTTATATTACGACCGGACCTCATAGCAAATTCGATATTGGGCCGGTAAATACCTTCCTTAGTTTTAATAAAACCGAGGGAACTCGTCTTAGAGTTGGAGGAATGACTACAGCTAATCTTTTTCCCAATCTGTTTGCAAGAGGTTATATCGCTTATGGTTTCAGAGACAGGAAAATAAAATATAGGGGAGAGCTGGAATATTCTTTCATAAAGAAAAAATATCATTCACGGGAGTTTCCCATGAATGGAATCAGGGCATCTTGTGAATATGATATTGATCAACTTGGCCAACATTATCTGTTTACGAATCAAGATAATCTTTTCCTCTCGTTGAAGAGAATGGGGAGCGAATTGATCACATACAGGCATCGTGCAATGCTTGAGTATAATCTTGAACTGCTTAATAATTTCTCGGTAAATGCCGGATTTAAAAGGGAGGTTCAAGAAGCAACCCCATGGGTAACTTTCAAATATAAGGATGGCAGAGAGGTCGCTAAATTTACGCAAGGTGCTTTTTTTGTAAATTTACGGTATGCTCCCGGTGAGAAATTTGTGCAGGGAGCAACTTCAAGGAAACCTATCAATATGGATGCTCCTATATTTCAGCTTACGCATGAATTTGGACCTAAGAGATTTTTAGGGGCTGATTTCACTCTTAATAAAACAGAAATTTCTGTCTCCAAAAGATTTTGGTTTTCAGCTTTTGGTTATGCGAATTGTATCCTTAAAGGAGGGAAAATCTGGAGTCAGGTGCAGTTCCCGGCTTTATTATGGCAGAATGCCAACCTTTCATATACTATTCAACCAGAATCTTTCTCCTTGTTGAATCCTATGGAGTTTGCTATGGATGAATATGCTGCGCTTGATGTCACATATTATATGAATGGTTTAATTTTTAACCGTATTCCTTACGTTAAAAGCCTGAAATTGCGCGAAGTTCTTACATTTAAGGGATTCATGGGTCATTTATCTAAAAAAAATAATCCGGATTACAATTCGAATCTTTTTCGTTTTCCATACGATTCCTCGACTGTTGCGATGGGGAGAAAGCCATATATGGAATTAGGAGTGGGTCTTGATAATATTCTTACGATTCTTAGGGTTGATTATGTGTGGCGACTTACCTATCGTGATCGTCCGGGCATTGATAAAGGGGGAGTTAGAATTTCCCTGCATTTCTCATTCTAAACTCATTTTATATTTCTTTACACTAGTGTCCACTAAAAATATTAGAGGTCGCTAGTTGGTTAAACAATCAAATA
>CAZOPN010000043.1:0-18611 GCA_964581685.1 uncultured Sangeribacter sp.
GACCGGGCTTCTTACGCTCGACGGCACGCGGGTCGCGAGTCATGAAGCCTTCGGCACGGAGTGCGGGTTTGTCTTCGGGGTTGATCTTAACGAGTGCACGGGCGATAGCGAGACGGAGAGCCTCCGACTGGCCTTTATAGCCACCACCGTCAAGATGAGCCACGATATCATATTTCTCGAGAACGTCGAGAGTCTGAAGAGGCTGCTTCACGATATACTGAAGAATCGAAGAGGGGAAGTATACGTCGAGCGGACGTTTGTCGATAGTGATATTACCGCTACCCTCGGTGAGATAAACTCGGGCTACGGCTGCCTTGCGGCGGCCAATTGCATTTACTTTTTCCATCTTCTTTCTTATTTCATTTTAGTTATGTCGATTACTGTCGGGTTCATAGCCTCGAAAGTGTGGTTGGGGCCATTGAACACATAGAGGTTGCGAAGCTGAGCTGCACCAAGTTTTGTTTTGGGAAGCATGCCTTTGACAACTTTGATGAAAAGGGGATGACGACCGGCCTTTACAGTGGCTTTGTGAGATTTTGCCATGAGGTCGCCGGGAGTGAATGTGCGCTGACCGCCGGGATAACCGGTGTAGCGGAGATATTCACGTTTGGTCATTTTGTCGCCGTTGAGCACAACTTTATCGGCATTGATAATGATTACGTTGTCGCCACAATCGAGGTTCGGAGTGAAGTCGGGGCGATTTTTGCCACGCAGAATTTTGGCTACCTGCGAGCAGAGACGACCGAGAACCTGGTCGGTAGCGTCGATTACCACCCAGTTCTTCTTAATTGTCTCGGGGGTGGCTGATTGGGTTCTTAAGCTTAAAGTATCCACTATTAAGTCTGTTAATTAATGTTTGTAATTGCCGCAAAATCAGGCTGTTGGTCGGCCAAAACCAACATGCGTGACATAAACGGCTGATTATTTTGGATATAATCGGCTCGCAAAATTACAAAAAAAATCGCTAACTACAATGCGTTGCTTAATTTTTTTCTTCTTTTTCAAGTATTTCGGGAGCTATACGGAGCACGTAATCCCAGGCGGCGTCATGGTTGTAGGCAATCTCCCCGTCAAGGATTGCATCTTTTACGCGATCTTTAATTTCTTTTATAGCGGAGCAGGGCGGGATATGGAAATACTGCATTATTTCAAAGCCATCGACGGGCGATTTCCAGTTACGCAGGGCATCCGCATCGGCAATCTGACCCATTCGTTCGCGGAGTTTGGCAAATCCTTCGAGCTGACGTCTCACTTTTGCCGGATTTTTCGATGTGATATCGGCTTCGGCAAGTATCATCAGATCTTCAAGATCATCTCCGGCTTCCGTGATTAGACGTCGCACTCCTGAATCAGAAACACCTTCTTCTCCCACCGATTGAGGACGCATGTGAAGCCCGACAAGTTTGGCTACATATTTCATCTTTTCGTTTAAGGGAAGTTTCATCTTTTTAAAGATTCGCGGAATCATCTTTTCCCCGATGTAATTATGGTTATGAAATGTCCATCCGAGTCGCTCATCAAAACGTTTGGTTTCGGGTTTGCCTATATCGTGAAGCAGAGCAGCCCATCGAAGCCATTCGGAGTCACTGCGTCGGGCAACGTTATCCACAACCTGCAGTGTATGCATAAAATTATCTTTATGTCCGTGGCCTTCGATCGATTCCACTCCTTTAAGTTTTACAAGAGAGGGGAAGATAATTTCGAGAAGACCGGCCCGGTCGAGAAGCAGGAGACCTTTTGATGGAACGGCTGATCTCATTATTTTTGAGAGCTCATCGTTGATGCGTTCTTTTGTGATAATAGATATCCGATTACGGTTGCGGACAATAGCTTCGAATGTCTCCGGGAGTATGTCGAAGTCAAGTTGTGTCGCAAAACGTATGGCGCGCATCATTCTGAGAGGATCGTCGGAAAATGTTATATCGGGATCGAGAGGTGTCCGGATTATTCTGTTATGCAGATCGACAACTCCGTTGAAAGGATCGATAAGCTCGCCGAATGAGGCGGCGTTAAGTGAAATTGCCATAGCGTTGATGGTAAAGTCACGACGATTCTGATCGTCGGTCAGAGAACCGTCTTCCACGATGGGATTGCGGGATTCGCGTGAGTAAGATTCACGACGTGCTCCTACAAATTCAAGTTCGAGTTCGCCGGCTTTCACTTGAGCCGTTCCGTAGGTGGCATAGACGGAAAGGCCTTTCTTGCGACCGAGACGTTCGGCGACCCGTTCGGCAAGTTCTATACCGCTCCCGACTGTCACAAAATCAATATCGGAAGAACAGCGGTTGAGAAATATGTCGCGTACATATCCGCCCACTACGTATGCGTCACGGCCCATCTCATCGGCTACTTCGCCGATAAGACGAAACACGGGGAGTTTGAGATCTTCGCTGAGATTCATCAGAGTTCGCTGAGGTTTTCGGAGAATGGTGTGAGATTTTCAAGACCGTCGGCGGTGACTCTATAAGTGTTTTCCACACCGAGAGCACCGACATGGGGGATAACAAATTTAGGTTCGAGTGCGATTGTCATGTTTTCTTCCAGCAGATGTTTGGAATATTCCATGACAACCGGAAGTTCATTGAGTTCGATGCCAACTCCATGCCCTATGAATTTAACATGGTTGGTATGACCCATGAAGTATTCGTGCAACTTTTCTTCTTCTGCAATGGCCACTGCTCTCTTATACAGGTCGGCCACCGGTGTGCCGGGACGTCCCATATCTTCAAGTTCACGCAAGATGCGTCGGGAACATTCGTGCGCTCTGACAGCAAGTTCCGAGACCGGGCCCAGTGTCCAGCATCGTGTCATATCGGTCTGATATCCGTTGAAGCCTCCGTTCATATCTACCATTACTGCTGTTGATGGAAGCATGGTCGTGCCATTGGCGCCGACCGGAAGCGAGGGATCAGTTCCGCCTCCTCCCATAGAAAAATCGTAGGGAGAAGGAACATCGGCATTTTCACCGCAAAGCACCGAACCCATGTTGATTTCCATCCTGCTCCCTGCTGCCCTCAGGAATCCGAGACATCCTTCGCGACGAAGCACACGTTCTATCTCAATCTGAAATTCAAGATCGGTCATCTCCGGCTTATAACATCTGTTTATCTTGGAGTATACTGCCACATGTCTGAGACCATCCTCTTTCATCTTCTTTATTTCGTAGTCGGTCTTGGTCATACGTGCATTGCGCATCCCTAAAGAGGCATCAACCGCTTCGGAGGCGGGGAAGCAGGCTTTAAGCCTCTCCACTTCCGAATAGAGCATGTCGCTGAATTCCAATCCTATTTTTTCAGGCACACCATAACCTTGCTCTTCAATAATTGATAAAATGTTTTCAGGCTTATGAATCTGAAAAGCGTTGGCCAATTCAGGGGCAACACTTGGGCGGATCATGAAGAAAAGAGGTTTTCTATCCGGAACGATATAAATATACCCTCGGAAGATAGCTCCGGAGAGATAAAACATATTGGCAGAACCACCGATTAGATAGGCTGAGGCTCTCTGCCTGCGTATCTGTGTACTCACTTTTTCCAGACGCAGCTCGAGTTCTTTATTCAAATCAGAAGTTAGGAAAGGGATGGTCATGGCTTGGTATGTTTAAGGGTTAAAGAAGTTTTTTAACGGAGCAAAAATGTCGTTTTGAGTGCGGTCGAATAATCTGACTCCGATGTTGAGCAACCCGGCGTCCGGGCCGGTATCTGCAAGTGGGGCAATATCTACCGTCAATCCCGGAGTGAGTTTGAAATTCTCTTTTAGAACGGTTTCCACTTCGTAGGTGGTAAGCATTTTCTTTCCAAGAGGCTCACCCTCATTATCGAGAAGATTCACTACAATTGTATCGGCAGATTCAGCACCTTCGTTCTCGTATATTACGATTAACGGCAGCTTCTGTGGCGCTTTGCTTGGGAGAAATCTTACGGTCACGTACATATCGTAGGGATGATCTGAGCCCAGTGAATCCAAAGGCCAAGGGTTGAATCCGATCGGAGTTTCCGGATCCCAACCTCCATCGGCCAGAGCCACATAATGGGAATAGGCCACATTCTCCACTCTCTGACAAGAGATGAGGCAGACGCTTCCCGCGATCAGCAAGAAAAGCGTAGCCATAAGCGACAGAGCAGGCTTAACTCTCTGTCGGTGGCTGTGGGCGCGATGGCCTGTGGTTGTTCTGGTTGCGTTTGCCATCTTTTGTTTTCTGACCGTTTTCTTTATTATTTCCTTTGGATGTAGGAGCGGGGCGACGTGAACGCTTTTCGGCAGAAGAATCCTTTTCTTTATCGCGAGCGGGTTCTTTATCGCGGACCTGTTCTTTATCGCGAGCCGGTTTTTTCTTTTTCTTTTTCTTTCGTGAATTGTCGAAACGTGTAAGACTTTCCTGCTCCACAAGGTCTACGTATTCTTTGGGTTTGTTTTCTGCTTCTGATGCTTCCAACGACTCCACTTTGATTCCCTGTTTATTGAGAGAAATTATTTCATGAATACGGCGCAAATCAAGAGTTACCAAATTGGCCGGAACCGATTTGTCTGTAGAATAGGTTACTTTGCCGGCGAGAATATCGGGCTTGAAATAGTAATAAGTGCCGTCTACGGTTTCGAGCGTGACATCTTTCGGGGGGAGCTTTCGATGCGCTTCACTGTAACTGTCGATTTCGAAATTAAAGCAACATTTGAGCTTGGCACATTGTCCGGCAAGTTTCTGAGGGTTCATGGAGAGATCCTGAATGCGGGCTGCTCCTGTTCCGACAGATACGAAATGGGTCATCCATGAGGAGCAACACAGCGGACGTCCACATGGGCCGATGCCGCCGATGCGGCCTGCTTCCTGGCGGGCGCCGATCTGCTTCATCTCGATTCTCACTTTGAACGTATCGGCCAGAATCCTGATCAGTTTTCGAAAATCCACCCGTTCGTCAGCGATATAATAAAATATCGCTTTCCCTCCATCTCCCTGATATTCCACATCGCCAATCTTCATGTTGAGCTGAAGCTCTTCAGCAATGCGTCGAGAGCGGATCATTGTATCGTGTTCGCGGGCTTTCGCCTCCTCGAACTTCTCCAGGTCGGAACGCGTGGCGATACGGAAAACTTTTTTTAACTCACCGGTCTCCTTTATTCCGGCCTTTTTCATTTGGGTGGCAACCAAACGTCCGGTCATGGCGACCCTGCCGATGTCGTGTCCCGGGGCGGCTTCAACCGCCACAATATCTCCGATTTTTAGATCGAGGTGATCCGGATTCGTGTAAAAACCGGTTCTTGTATTTTTGAAAATCACTTCGACAATATCAAAATCCGAGCTGTCGGATATATTTTCCAACCAGTTGGTGGCATAGAGTTTTCCTCTTGGCATGCCCTTGTCTCTTGGTCTGATATCTGAGCTATCCATAGCGCACAGAATTATTTTGCGAAGCTTACGGAGCGAGTTTCGCGAATCACGGTGATCTTAACCTGTCCGGGATATGTGAGCTCGTCTTGAATTTTCTTGGCTATTTCAGCAGATAATTTTTCGGTCTCTTCATCGGTGATTTTGTCAGCACCGACAATCACGCGGAGTTCGCGTCCGGCCTGAATAGCGTAGGTCTTGACCACGCCCGGATAGGAAAGAGCCAGTTGCTCCAGATCGTTGAGACGTTTGATATATGCTTCAACAATCTCTCGACGTGCTCCGGGACGTGCTCCTGAAATAGCATCGCAGACCTGAACGATAGGTGCGAGCAGCGATGTCTGCTCCACTTCATCATGGTGAGCACCGATGGCATTGCATATTTCAGGTTTCTCTTTAAATTTTTCAGCAAGTTTCATGCCGAGAAGAGCGTGCGGAAGTTCCGGCTCATCATCGGGCACTTTTCCTATATCGTGAAGTAGTCCGGCACGACGGGCTTTCTTGGGATTGAGTCCGAGTTCGGAGGCCATTACTGCGCAAAGGTTTGCAGTTTCGCGCGAGTGTTGAAGAAGATTCTGACCATACGATGAACGGTATTTCATTTTTCCGACCATGCGGATGAGCTCCGGATGCAAACCGTGGATACCAAGGTCGATGGCTGTTCTCTTACCGGTCTCGATAATCTCTTCTTCCACTTGTTTGCGTACTTTTGCCACCACTTCCTCAATTCGTGCCGGATGGATGCGGCCGTCGACCACGAGCTGATGAAGGGCGAGACGCGCTATTTCGCGGCGCACCGGGTCGAACCCGGAGAGGACGATAGCTTCAGGGGTATCATCGACAATGATCTCGATTCCTGTAGCTGCTTCCAAAGCGCGGATATTTCGTCCCTCACGCCCGATGATACGGCCTTTAATATCTTCGTTATCGATGTGGAAGACGGTGACAGAGTTTTCTACGGCTGTTTCAGTGGCAACGCGCTGAATTGACTGAATGACGATGCGTTTTGCTTCTTTGGAAGCTGTCATCCGGGCATCGTCCATAATATCGTTGATATAACCGGCGGCAGCGGTCTTTGCCTCGTCTTTAAGCGATTCGATAAGTTTTTCTTTAGCTTCTTCAACCGAAAGACCTGAGATTCTTTCGAGTTCTTCCGTGGCACGACGGTGAAGTGTATCCAGTTCCGAATTGCGGGAGTTGATGAGCTGTTCCCTGTTATCAAGATTGTTTTTCAGGTTATCAAGTTCTTTTTTACGACGAGAATTTTCATTCTGCTGCTGGTTGAGTTGCATCTCCCGCTGTTTGAGCCGAGATTCACCGGCCTGTATTTTCTGTAGTTTCTGGGAAGCGGTTCGTTCGGCGTCACCAAGAATTTTCATTTCCTCCTCTTTTGCCTTGAGGATTTTTTTCTCTTTGATCACCTCCGCTTCACGGTTGGCTTCATCCAGTATTATGTTAGCTCTTGATGCGGCATTCTTTTTGCTCATAGAGAGAGCGACGACATAACCGACGATAGCAGCCGCCACTGCAATTATAATCCATATAGCTGTTTCCATATTATTCCGAGATAAAAATATTCTTAGGTCAATAAATTATGTGTTCAACAATAAAATCAATCAAATAAAGAGCATCATGGCGGCGACATAGGTCGTCTCCGTAATGCCGACTATCGAGATTGAAGCATGAAATTAGATAGGGCTTTCAACTGCCTTTGCCGGGAACAGATATGGAATCGGGAAAGAGAGTCAGGAGTCTGCGACATCAAGGAGTTTGTCGCATTCTTCGGCCAGTTCGGCGGCCTGACGGTATTTTTCAGTCAGCTGATGGTAGTATGACCCGTATTGATAGGCCATCATAGCCAACAGTTGTTTCTCCGTTTTTTGCGGGAATTCTTTTCGCCATGTTGCGAAAAGTCGAGACATTTCGCGTTCCACGCGTCTCACAGAGACCTGATCTTGGAATGGGACGGTCAGTTCGAGGAGCTGTCCGCCTATATTGATTTCCATTTTAATCTTTTCCGAATCTTTCATCATCTATTCCTTAAGCAATTCCATGCATCGGTCGATGGTGCGGATCAAACCGGCAATGTGGCGGCGTGTTTCGACAAGTTTGTCGGGGCTGTCGGCGAGTTTATGTGAAAAAACCATATAGTCACAATCGAGCAGAGCTTGCTCTTTGGCTTTTTCCGCCTCAGCCGCTTTTTCGCGTAGTGCCTCGTTTTCGGCTTCAAGAAGCCGACATCTCTCGCGTTCATGCTCCAAAGCCTTTGTCAAGGAGCTGATTTTCTCCCGGATTGTTTCGAGAGTTGAGATGAGGGAGGTTGCCATCAATGCCAAATTTTTACAAAGATAGTAAAAATCGTTGTTTTAGCAATAACTATGCTTCAAATATTTTTGGCGAAGTTGATCGAAATATTTATTATGAGTAGGGGCCTAATACCAGTCGATTCCGTTTGTCTGCGATGAACGTTTGTCGTATTTTAGGTCTTTCAGCAGTGAAGACTTCACGGAGATATGGAAATTGTAGGATTTATAAGGCCCTACAGGAACAAATGAAGCTGTCATCGTGAAACAATGGAGGTCGCGAGAGATTGAGCAGTTCATATAGGCTATTTTGTGGAGAGTGAAGTCGTAAGATGCAGAGAATGAGAAATTCCAGTTTTTGGTCGGTCTGATATTTCCATTGAAAGAAAGATTCTGGGTCCAGCGGCCGTTCCATTCGTTTTTAAGTACATTAAAGTCGCCGTAGCCATAACTAACCGAATAATTGACCGATAGACTCCATGGGCAATCCCATTTGGCGTAACCGTCCATATCGCTGCCGGAACTCTCCTTGTCGTTCTTGCGGCGATTGGCTCTTGCGCGGTTGGAGAAGCTATCTTCTTCCGTGTTTTCATCATCTTCAGCCTCTGCCTCCGCTTTCTCGGTGTCTTTCTTCTTCCTTTTGAACGTATCGTTATTAAAGGTGTAGGAGAACGATGTTCCGGCAGATGATAAACGTAATAATCCTTTCTTTTCCTGCCAGCGGTAACGGTTGATCTGACGCGGGGTGCCTGAGGCATTGGCACGATAGATATAAGGGTCCCAGGTGGTATTGAGGTTCAGGTTGAAATTTTTTACAAGCCTTATTAAAATGTTGGCGTTAAGCATACTTAGTCTTAGCGAGTCGGCGGCGAAATTATAGCTTTGAGAAAGCGAAAGATTTTCAATCAGCGATATCTTTTTATATCCTGAAGAGTCGTTGTCGCTCTTGACCTTCATCTCCAGGTTATTTGCAAGATTCACTGATATCGCTCCGCTTTTCCCTCTTGAGGGCACACCGAAGAGTCCATGTGAGAAATATGAATAGTCGCGACGTTGCAGATTTCCCTGTTGGTCGGTATAGGTGTAATAGTTATAGAGGCCCCACATCGGATTTCCAAAGTCGGGCGACCAGTTGAACGATACGTTAGGCGTGAGCACGTGACGTATCATCTGCACTTTATCGCCTAAGAATTTCATGGGTTTGAAGAAACCGTAGACTTTTGTAGAGAAACCGAGGGAGACGTTGAAATCAAAAATATTATAGAACCCGTAGGTGGTATCCTGAATTTCTCTCGAAGCCTGAGCATCCCATTGTCGACGGATCTTGCTTGAATACATCCTGTCGTTGATCTGTACCGATGGCGAAACATTGAGTACGTTGAAGATGGAGAATGTTGCGGAAATCGGGAGCGAATGGCGAATACCGTTTCTCCAATCTTTTATAAGATTTTTCTTAAAGAATTCATTTTGGGTTGCTGTAAGTGAATTCTGAAACTGTGCCGTATATGAAAGCCTTATTTTCTCATACCATTTTTCGCCGCCGATCACTTTTTTGCGCTTGAAAGGGTTGATCTGGCTTAGCGAAACGTTGAGATTTGGGAAAGAAACGGCAAGGGTTGAATCTTGGGAACGTTGGGCAATATTGGCAGTGGCCGAGAAACTCCACTTTGACCCCGGAGCCCGATAGGTCATATTTACAGTTGATGACTTGGTATTCTCCGTGAAGGAATTATTATAATATGACCCTACATCGTTCCGGGAATATCCTGATGTGGCGAAATTTACGGAGGCTGAGAAGTTTAGACTCGGGTTGGCTTTGGCATCCTGCTGATGACTCCAGATAACCTGAAAGTTACGCATTTTGCTATAGTCGGGGGTTCCTTTATCGCCTGTGATCGTATTCAAAAAAGATATATCGAAGGTGCCTCTGAACTTATATCTCTTTACGTAGGATGAATGAGCCGACAGACCCCATGAACCTTTGGTATATATCTCACCACGCAATGCAAGGTCTATATTATCGTTTATGGCGAAATAATATCCTCCATCCCGCAGATAGAAACCACGGTTGTAGTCATCTCCGAAGCTCGGGAAAATGATACCGCTCGAATATTTTTCCGAGAAGGGGAAATAACCGAAAGGAAGAGCAAGAGGCAAGGGGACATCGGCCAACACCATATATCCCGGGCCTGTTACGACATCTTTCTTAGGTCTTACCTTGGCTCGCGTAAGCTGAAAATAGAAATGAGGATGCTCGTGGTCGTCGCATGTGGTATATTTACCATTTTCAAGAAAGAAAGAGCCGTCATCGTTTTTCTTGGCTCTGCCTCCTGTCAGGAATCCTTCGCCTTGCTCTGTGATAACTTCTGTGATATAACCGCGCTCTGTCTTGAAGTTATATTTCATTGATTTTGATTCATACTCATCGCCTTTATCGCTGAAAATGGGATTGCCGGTAAGATCGCCTAAAGAGTCGAGCACGCCTGTGGCATAGACGGTGTTACTGTCAAGTTCCATTCTTATTTCACCGGCATTAAGCTTGAAATCCGTGTATTCGACGTTGCTTTCACCATATAGGAACGCATTTTTCTCACCGATCATCACCATTGAGTCTTTAGCACTGAAGGTGACGGCTCCGTCGAGGTCGACCTTTTCACGTATAATTCTTGAAAACGATTTACGTGTGGTGTCGGCGGGCAGAGAGTCGCGGCGCGAAACGGAGCGTGTCAGAGAGTCGGACGACAAATAGTTGTCTTCGATTGAATCGGGTAAGAGAATTGAATCAGTATATATGGCCTCCACTACGGCGGCGGAGTCGGTCGTCGTAGTTCTATCGCTTCTCCCGTTTTTTTGCAAGGAGACGGCGTTTTGGGAATAAGCTATTCCAAGAAGAGTAATAGCCGCTATATATAAAAGAATTCGCCTCAATTTAGTAGGTATACACCGGATAACCGGACTTAGTTTCTTCAAGCCCTCTTCATAGCGGAATCCGGTTTTTCGAATGCAAAGTTAGCCAAACTTGAATAAACGTCAAAGCAAATAGTTGTTAAAGTCATGCTATGGTTGTGGTTGTTATCCGAATTGTCGGTGGAGATCGAGAAATCTTTCGAGAGTCGCTTGGCCATGTTTCTGCATGGAAGCTATGACTTCGGGGAGCTCTTTCTCTCGGTCAAGACTTCCTGATTTGCTGAAAAATTTATCTGCATAACAGATCAGCTTTTCTTCAGTGGAAAGGGGAAGCATATCTCTATGGGGTAATGGAAGATTCTGGATGATGATATCCTCTTTAGAAAGGCCTGCGCCTGTGTGGCGTTCACAAACAAGGGCATGCTTGGGAAATCCTTCTGACTCGAGGATTTTACGCCCTTCAATACCATGGCAGATATAAGGAAGATCTCCTTCACAGAAAATTCCCGGAGCATGGCATCGGAAAATACCGATATCATGAAGCATTGCCGCCGCGGCAACGAAATCTCGGTCGATTTCGATTCCGCGGCGGTCTATGCATTCAAGAGCTTTCCGGCAAACCATCTCGCTGTGAAGCAGAAGAGTCTGGTGAAGCGGGGTGCCGGGTGTATAATATTTGTCGATGATAGAACGTGGATTCATCAGTCGACCTCAATAATCTCGCACCAGGAATGAGTGTCGGGTTCCTCTCCATTCTGGATTGCACGCAGTTTATTATAGAGTGCTGTCGATTTGGGCCCCGGTTCTCCATCAGCGGAGAAAACGAATACTTTCCCGTTATCGAGATCGTGAATTTCTGAAATCGGAGAGATTACAGCTGCTGTGCCGCAGTTGCCGGCTTCCTCGAGAGTCTCAAGTTCTTCGTAAGGCACATGACGACGTTCGACAGTCATCCCCATCTCTTCGGCGAGTGTGCGCAGACTCATATTGGTGATGGAGGGGAGGATTGAGTCGCTATCCGGTGTGATATAAGAATTGCCTCTGATTCCGAAGAAGTTGGCCGCGCCACATTCATCAAGATATTTTTTTTCTTTGGGGTCAAGGTAGAGCATTACCGAATAACCGAGTTCATGGGCTTTCTCTCCGGCCACGAGTGAAGCAGCATAGTTTCCTCCGATCTTAATAGATCCGGTTCCTTTGGGAGCAACCCGGTCGAATTCGCGAGACAAACAAACCTTGGAGGGTTTGAAGCCGGTCTTGAAGTAGGGACCTACGGGAGAAACAAGCATGATAACCATATATTCATCGGCCGGCTTCACGCCAACGCGTGGGGAAATTCCAATTTCAAACGGACGCACGTATAGAGAGGCGCCGGAGCCGTAAGGCGGAATAAAACGGGCATTAAGTTTAACGACTTTACGGACCATCTCGCAGAAAAGTTCGACAGGCATGGGAGCCATCTTGATTCCTTCGGCGCTACGGATGAAGCGTTTTGCATTCTCTTCCATCCGGAAGATTCTTACTTTTCCATCTTTCCCGCGGAATACTTTCAGACCTTCGAAAGATTCCTGGCCATAGTGAAGGCATGTTGCGGCGATGTGCAATGGCACATATTCAGAGTCGCTTACTTCAATTTCTCCCCATTTGCCGTCTTTATACGTGCAACGTACGTTATAGTCGGTCGGAACATATCCGAAAGGAAGTTGATCCCATTTTAAATCCGGTGCATTCATGATTTCTGTTGTTTTTTGGTATTTCGAGAGAAATATATTGATTTAAGATATGATTCCGGGTTATACGGCAACCTTACACGTTATATCTCCAACCTTCACAATATATATGCCATGTGCAGGAAGCTGCAGCTGCGAAGTCCCCGCCTGCAAGGTTTCGCTGTTTACAAGACGCCCGAGGATAGTGAAGACTTTGATCTGTGAGGAATGGTTGAGCGATACAATCAGTACTCCGGAGGCCGATTTGATTTCAATTTCAGTTTCTTTCAACACTGTCTTGGCATCGTTACGCTCGGTTTTGACCGTCTCCCATGATTTTGAGGCGGCAGCGAGCGGCGCCGCTGTCAAAGTGACTACGGCAGCTATGAGCAATGCTTTACAGATTCGGTTGAAAATCATTCTATAGTATGGTTTATATATAATCCATTCTCTCCGTTTTTGCAGAGATTAGGTTTTCCAAATGGTAAAGTTACAAAATCTTTTTAATTTTGACGTCTATTATAAAAAAAAGTTGCATCCCCGTAGCCGGAGATGCAACTTTTTTATTTTACGAGGATCACTTATTTGTTGATAAGAACCTTTTTGCCATCTTTGATGTAGATTCCTCGCGGCAGGGGAGTCTTGTCGCCGGCTTTTCTAACGAGCAGACCGTCGATTGAATAGATCGGGCTCTCTTTTACTATCTCACATTCGATCGATCCTGTGGCTGTCACATCTTTCGTGAGAAGCTGCAGATGATCGATATAGAGGTGGGTATTATTGGCTACGCCTACTCCTTTCGATGTGGAATATCCGAGGCTTGTCGTTACTTGAGTGGGCTCTTCAAGAACGAAATCAAAGCACATTTTTGTCCATTTCCCCGGCTCTGCAGGATAACGATAATCTTCGACATTGCCATATTTGATGCCGGTGAGCGATGTGTTTACGTTATCGCTTGCATTTACAGTCTTGCCATCGTTTGAAGTCTGATTGGGGCATAGATATTTCATATCGAATATAAGACGGTATTCACCGGCCGGGAGGTCCATTGTCTGTGTGATAGCATTACCGCCATCCGACCATGAGTTAAGAACCGTGAGAAGACGGTTGCCTCGTTCCGGCTCATCTTCCACAGGTTGAACAAGGTCTGCAAAGTTTCCTTTTGACTGCGGGGTAGCGATATATTTCCATGTGCTGTAAGGCATGGAGAACATACGGCAGTAGTCGCTGGCTGTCTTAAGAGTCGATGCGGGAGTCCAGCCCTCTACGGGAAGAAGGTAGGGATAGCTGCTGTTAAGGGCGGTCACTTTGTTTACGAAGCAAGGATTGTAGGTTCCACTTGCGTTGGTAGCTGAACCGGTGTCGCCAAAAGTGAGGTCGTCTTCAAAGTTGGCATTTTTGATGAAGCTACGTGTAACATCATAATAACCTTCTGTAAGATCCTCTTTGGGCTCATCGGGAGTTTCTTGAATTTCAGGCATCTCGGAATCTTCAGACACGATCTGTCCATTCACGACAGATACTTTTACTGTCTTGCCTGTGGGAGCAGTGAAGGTGCCCTTCACAACTTTACCGTCGCTGAGGATTGATGCTTCGGGAAGCACCTCGGCATCCGAGTTGTTCTTAACGTAGATCACGGTAGGATCTTCTTCATCCTGTACGGCTGTGAGGGCCGGACCTTTTACGAATGCCTTGAGCACATCTACATGTGAATTGTTGGCCTTAACGGAAAGATCGGCAGAAGCCTTGCTGTCGGTAATCTCAGTATAAACCGAGAGAACGGGAGCATAGCCATCAACAGTCATGTTCTGAACCTTACCGGCTTTTTCGCCACAGAAGTTTGAAGCGAGGAGATAGTAAGTTCCGTCCGGGTCGGGAACGATTATGGCATTCCATCCTTCTGTCACCGACTCAGTGAGCGGAACAACCTTGTCGCGGAGAGCCTTGGTGGCGGCTGCATCAACGTTCGTATAGTAGATCACGCTACGGCGGTCCGCGATCTCGTCAGCCTTTACATCACGGGCGTCATCAGAATAGAGAGTGTAGATCTTAGAAGTGTAGATAGAGTTGTTGTTATTCTGGTCGCCGAAAGCCATGCCTTTGTTGCCGAGAGCAACGAAACCTATTTCATTATCAATGTTCGCCCAGTCGGAAGCCATTTTCACGAGAGCTTTTCCATCAGAAAGCGTTCCTGCATCGTTGCCTTCATAATAAAGGATGCGTTTGTCGCGCATGAAGGGGTCGGTGGATATAGCCATCAGACCGCCTTTCTCTTTGGAGATAGTCGCATCGTAGTTAGCCTTAACATAATCAAGGTAGATAACGGCATTTCCGGGAGTTGCGTAGATCACGAAACGGTTGTTAAGAGCAGAGCTGTTGGCATTGAGCTCGCCGTTCATCGCAAAGTAATCTTTGCCTGTGAGATAATTGCCTTTTACTACCGGGCTGGCATTAGTGGTTTTTCCTTTAACTTCATACCATCCGAGGAAGTTTCCGGTGTTATTAGCACGGAAAGGAACAACAATCTTGTTGTTGTCAGGATTGTTTGAAGTAAGATAGCCTGTATAGCTTGAGATGCCATCACTCCAGGAGAAGCAGGCGAAACGGTCGGGACTGATTCCACGGATCACGTTCTGGTCGGGGAATATTTTTGTTTCACCGTATTTGGCAACGAAGTCGGGCCATGTTGTGGGAGTGACGTCGGCCGTAGACATTGCTTCGTGCATAAGCCATGTCATCATGACACGGTGTGCTTCCACACCCATACGACGTGCACCGACATCGGCACGGAGAAGCCATGAGCCGTCGGAGGTTGTTTTCTGGCGAGCTTTGATGTTCTTATAAGCCATGTTCTCAAGGAAGAGAGCGTTAGGATCTTTGAGGAAGCATGCCATTGTAGAGTAGGATGTGATCTGGTCGAAAAGGAAGAGACTCCAGTCGTTTCCGTTAGGCATGGCAAGTTCGCCGTCAGCGAGGGCAAGCCAAACGAGCACGTTGTCCATCACATTCTGATTGTTGTGCATCAGAGCGTTGGTTTTCCATTTTTCATTCTTGTAGAGTTCTTTCTGGAAAAGTTTCAGACCGAGAGCCGCCTCACCGAGCTCCTGCATAACCACATTCTGGTAGCTTGTGTGGAAGAGGTTGTGGTTCTGAAGTGTCCAATCGTCATAGAGATTCTGTCCTTTATAATAGTCGGCCACTGTCTTGTTGTCGTATTCCGGATCGATTACGGTAGTGTTGGTGGCATCAGAAGAGTGAGAGTAGCTGTTGATTGCGAAAGCGCGGAGAGTGTCGAACCATTTAGCTGCGTTTGCATTTTCGGGGAAGAGACCGAGGGCGACAGCGAGGATGTCTGCTTCCCAGCCATTTTCCTCAGCTTTCGTATCGCCGGCATACCCTGTCGGGATGGTGCGGTTGATCTCATAATCGCATTCGGAAACGAGCATTTTCTCGATTGCTGTTTTCTGAGCTGCTGTCAGAGTGTCCCACTGGAAGAATGCAGAGTAAGCTACAGACATTGCCCATAGTGAAGATTCCCACTGACCTGCGTTTTTAGAAGAACCCCAGTAAGAATTTCCGTTGCAGGCGTAGTATTTGTTGGCTTTATGAGTGGAGTAAGCATAATTCAGAGTGTTAGCACCCCATTCTTTAAGGTTATCCCATGTGATACCGGAGGGAAGAGTCACCTTGCCTTGTGCGTATTTCACGAGGAATGCGCAGATCATGGAAAGGTCGGCATTGTGACGTACGCCCTGCTCATTGTTGCCCATCGTATTCTCACCTTTGAATACACCAAGGGGAGAACCTTCTGAGTTTTTATTTGATATCGACTGATATTGAGCCTTGATGTATGGAGTGAAGTCAGCGAGCATCTGGAGGATATCGTCTTTCATCTGAGCTTCGGGAACGAAGTCATGGGTGATAATGCCTTCAGTGGGGCTGTCGGGTTTCTCAACCGGTTTTTCAGCTTCGGGGTCGCCTGTGCGTACGAGATTGAAATCATCGAGCATGATGCAACTTCCGCCACTGAGGAAGTTCATGTTGATTGTAATCGTAACGTTCCCGTCAGTCTGGTTTGAGAAAGTGAATTTACCGTTTTCCCAGGGTGAGGATTCAAAAATTGAAGCACTTCCTGCCTTGAACGAAATAGGATCGGACGCCGCAGTTCCGGCCGTCAGGTAGAAATCAGAATTAGCACTGTTGGCAAATCCTGTGCGGTATTTGTAAGTGAGTTCGTAGGCACCGGCCGGAAGATTGTCGATTGTCTGGCTGAGAGTAGCTGTAAGATTCGACCAACCCACACGAACGTAAAAAGCATATTGTCCTTCCGGGACTGTAGTAATCTTACCAAAGTTGTTGTCGCTGTAGCAATCTTTGGTGACAAGAAGATAGGTGGCATCACTTGCATTAAGATCCCAACCTTCGGGAAGAGCTTTCCATCCGCGCAGACCGTCGGCAGAGTTTGTTACCTTGTCGGCATCCTGAGCTGTGTAGCTTTCGAATGAAGGATTCTTAAGCAGTGAAGCGGTTTCTGTAGCATTGGCTTTAACCGGTGCGGAGACCTCGGAAGAAGAAGACCCTGCAACAGCAAAAATTGAGCCTGCCGTTACAAGCAAGCCGCCAAGCGCTGCGTAAAGAGTTTTTTTCATGTTTTGATGTTAGATTAATATGTGATAAATATTTACGTTCGTATCTAAAATATCAATATTGCGTAATAGGGTAGTTTCCTGCAAATTTAATAAAAAAAAGATTCCTCTGCAATTGCGGAGGAATCTTTGTAATTCCGAAGAATATTATTAACAAAAATTAACCTTTCTTCTCTTCTTTCTGCATCTGCTCTTTAAGAGCCTGGAGTGCGCCGAGATCACCGAGGGTTGTCTTCTCGATAGCAGGAGCGGCTACAGCTTCAGCAGCGGGTTTGTTAGCGGCCTTCTTAGCTGCGCTCTTCTCACGGCGTTCAGCCTTGTTTGCATCTTCAGCGATGCGGCTGTGACTGAGGATGATGCGTTTGCTGTCTTTGTTGAATTCAATCACCTTGAAGTCGAGCTTCTCATCGAGTTTGGCCTGAGTGCCATCCTCTTTTACGAGATGCTTGGGAGTTGCGAAACCTTCAACACCGTATTCGAGGGCGATAACGGCTCCCTTATCCATAACTTCCGTGATTGTACCCTCATGGATGGAACCAACAGTGAATACTGTTTCAAATACGTTCCAGGGGTTCTCCTCAAGCTGTTTGTGGCCGAGGCTGAGACGACGGTTGTCTTTGTCGATCTCGAGAACCTGAACTTCGATATCGTTGCCCACCTGAGTAAACTCTGAGGGGTGTTTGATTTTCTTTGTCCAGGAAAGGTCGGAGATATGGATGAGACCATCAACACCTTCTTCAATCTCGACGAATACGCCGAAGTTGGTGAAGTTGCGCACTTTTGCAGTGTGCTGGCTGCCGATAGCATATTTCTGTTCGATATTCTCCCAGGGATCCTGTTTGAGCTGCTTGAGGCCGAGGCTCATCTTGCGCTCGTCGCGGTCGAGAGTGAGGATAACGGCTTCAACTTCGTCGCCAACCTTGAGGAAGTCCTGAGCGCTGCGGAGATGCTGGCTCCAGCTCATCTCGCTGACGTGGATCAGACCCTCAACACCGGGCTGTACCTCAACAAACGCACCGTAATCGGCCATAACGACAACTTTGCCTTTGATATGGTCGCCAACTTTGAGGTTGGGATCGAGGTTGTCCCAAGGATGGGGCTGAAGCTGCTTGAGACCAAGGGCGATACGTTTCTTCTCGTCGTCGAAGTCGATGATAACGACCTTGATATCCTGGTCGAGCTCCACAACTTCGCGGGGATCGGAAACACGGCCCCAGCTGAGGTCGGTGATATGAACGAGACCGTCTACGCCACCGAGGTCGATGAATACACCGTAAGGAGTGATATTCTTGACTTTGCCTTCGAGCACCTGACCTTTTTCGAGCTTGGAGATAATCTCTTTCTTCTGCTGTTCGAGTTCGGCTTCGATAAGGGCTTTGTGGCTGACAACAACGTTCTTGTATTCCTGGTTGATCTTAACAACCTTGAATTCCATTGTTTTATCAACAAATACATCGTAGTCGCGGATGGGACGTACGTCGATCTGTGATCCGGGGAGGAAGGCCTCGATGCCGAATACATCAACGATCATACCGCCTTTGGTGCGGCTCTTGACATAACCTTTGATAATTTCATCGTTCTGGAGAGCCTCATTGACGCGATCCCAGCTGCGAGTCTGACATGCTTTCTTGTGTGAAAGACGGAGCTGACCGTTTTTGTCTTC
>CAZOPN010000044.1:0-18212 GCA_964581685.1 uncultured Sangeribacter sp.
GCGACCCTCAGCTTGGGAAGCTGATGCTCTACCAACTGAGCTATTACCGCATTTCTTGTTGCAAATTTATAACTTTTATTTCTTCCTTACAAATCTATTTAGATTATTTTTGATCGTAAAAACTTTTCGGGGGATGCTTCACCAAAGGATAGCTAAGCAATATATCCTCTATCTGCTGCAAAGTTCCGGGATTATAATAGGGATTTTCACCCTTATACCTGCAATTTTCCCTGTTATCATACGCCAATACCCGCTGAAGACCTTCAGTAATAGCCTCAAAGCTCTCTTCACAGTCAGTCACCGTATTCCCTCGGGCTCTCCCTTTCTGGCGGTCACCTATGTTAAGTGTGGGCACCCCAAACGAAGGAGCCTCTATTAAACCGCTCGAAGAATTGCCCGCTACTGCCACGCAATATTTTAATGCCGAGAAATATCTTTTACGTCCGAGTGATTTAACAGCATGTCGATTCTCTCCCCCTTGCGCCCATTTCTCTATCTCCTGAGCAATCTCGCGGCCTCCGGCATCTGAGTTGGGCATAGTTATGATTACCGTCTTATCTCCCCAGACTTCATCCAAAGCTTTTAGAAAATCTCGCACGCGGCGTCCGGCCTCCCCCGGTTGCATAGTCACCGGATGATAAGTTGCCATAATATACTCATCACCCAAACTGAAGCCCAGACTTTTCTCAAGCTCTTCTTTATTCAACATCTCCTCCTGAAGAATACTTTCAGCCGCCAGACTTCCGGCATTCCACACACGTTCCGGATTCTCACCAAGCTGAATTATACGCTGCCGGTATTCCTCTGTAGCCGGAAAATGAAGATAAGAAAGTTTGGTAATGGCATGACGAAGACTATCATCAATCGCCCCTTCCGTCACCTCACCACCATGAAGATGAGCAACCGGAATACCTAAGATATGAGCAGTGACAGCTGCTGCCAGCATCTCGTAGCGGTCGCCAAGAATAACTATAATATCCGGAGAAAGGTCGGCAAATGCATCGGCAAATCCTATCATACCGAGACCGGTCGATTTTGCCGCGCCAACTTCACTATCGCTCGAAAGAAGCATTTCCACCTTACGGTCTATGCGAAAGCCGTCGGCCTCAATCTCCCGATATGTCAGACCGAACTCGGGAGACAAATGCATATTGGCAGCAACAATCTGCAACTCACAACCCTTATTTTCTGCAAGAGCTCTGATTAACGGCGAAAGAATCCCATACTCGGCCCGAGTGCCTGTCACGATACATATCTTTCTCATAGCTCAATCATCTCATCTTCCTCAAAATCCCGAATAGCTTTACTCCCGCATACCTCACGCCATCTCATCGGTGATATGCCTCCTCCGGGACGTTTGGTCGTAAGGTTAGACTCACTTAGAATTTCCCCTTTCTTTATTGGACGTGAAGCCACTATGCTTTTACGCGCGATGTCTCTGTTGCCGCTCTCCGATCCTGTTACTTTTTTTTCTCCGTCTCCAAGAGCTTTTTCAACGTTCCTTATGGCCTTCACCATCATCTTAAGCTCTGAAGGTTCGAGCGAAGCCGCATGATCGGGCCCCGGCATATCGCGCGAAAGCGTAAAATGCTTTTCTATAATCTCCGCTCCCAAAGCGGCTGCGGCAACCGGAATTTCTATACCGAGGGTATGATCGGAATATCCCGTGTGCTTGCATAAGGCGCGCAAGCTTAACATAGCATTAAGATTAACATCTTCCATCGGGGTGGGATATTGAGTATTGCAATGAAGAATGGTGACTTTTTCCATATCCTGACCATTGTCACGCAATGCAGCCAGAGCCTCCTCAACCTCAGAAGGAGTAGACATACCGGTAGACATTATCACCTCACCTCCCTGACGCGCAATCTTACATAAAAAAGGATAATTCGTGATCTCTCCGGAAGGTATTTTCCAAAGATCAAGGCCTAAAGATCTCAGGAAATCTATACTTTCCGGATCAAAGGGGGTTGATAAGAACTTAATGCCTCGTTCATCACAGCGAGCAATGAGAACTTTGTGGTCTTCTTCAGAAAGTTCGAGACGTCGCAACATATCATATTGCGACCCCTCTTCTCCCATATTTCTTTCTTGATAAGCAGCCTTACGTGCGCCGGCCGTAACCAGATTCCGGGCCTTGAAAGTCTGAAACTTCACATAGTCAGCTCCCGCGTCGGCTGCAGCATCCACAAGGCGAAGTGCCGTTTCAAGATCTCCATTATGGTTCACTCCGGCTTCAGCAATTATCACACATCTTTTCATGTCGGTCTTTCTCAGATATCACCTATCTTTCTTGCCGGAACTCCGGCGTATACCCCACTTTCAATTATATCGGAAGTAACGACTGCTCCTGCTCCGATCACAGAGCCGGAAGCGATCTCTATCCCTTGAATCACCACTGCGCCACTTCCTATGAAGCATTCCTCTCCGATATTAACACCTCCATTCAGTAAGGCACCGGTAGAAATATGCGAATGGCTGCCGATAAAAACATCATGATCCACTACACATGCCGTATTCAGAATGCAATTCTCACCAACCCGAGCACCGGCATTCACAATAGCACCGTGAAGAACAACCGTGCCCGCCCCAATCTCGGCAAACCGCGAGACATTTGCTGACGATGCCATTATTACAGCGGCTTCTCCACCGGATGCAACGAGCTGCTCATAGAGACGTCTCCTGATGGCCGCCGATTTTATGGAACCTACGGTGACAACAAATTGATGATCTTCAACAAACTGCCCTAAAGAACTATCGGAACCGATTATCTCAAAGCCACAGACTTTCTCGCCGATTCTATCAGATCGGTCAAGAATTCCGGCAACAGGAGACCCGGCACTTGCACATGCCTCGATCACCGACCGACAGTGACCACCACCCCCGATGAGTATCAGCCCTTTCTTCTCCATGACTTATCTTGAAGCAGTATGAACGAAAAAAGAGATAAAAATCAAACCCATGAAGAAAGTGATACCGCTCCACATCTTTGCAGATCGCGAATAATCATGGGCTTTCAAACGTAGATTTCGACGTTCTTCATCAGTAGAGAGAGAATATTTCGGTGATTCCTCCCCGTGTATAGCCTGTTCCCAGGTGCGCCGGGTCTTTACGGCATAATAGAGAGCGATAAAGCCGGTCGGAGGGAAACAAAGAATAGTCAGGAGCAATGCCACGGTAAGCATCGACATCGGTTCGCGTGTATCATCGATCCTGACTTCTTCAGGGGGGAAAGGGTAGCGGAATCCACCATCATCCTTTCGGTCGGACGTATCATCTGAATCATCAGATCCTGACGAAGCCGCAACCGACGGATGCATCAGGTTGAATATACGCAGACGGTAGAAACGGCATATATCGGCCACATCCTCAGCCTTACGCCAGTCATCCATACCCTTGCACCACACGTAAGTATCCGGTGTTATGCCGGCTTCCTGTAATTGTTCAAGAGTGAAAGGGCCACGGCGTTCGCCATCTATCATCGCAAAATATCGCATATCCCGAAATAATGAATTATTGTAATGAACCAAGCATCCGGACACTATCCATTATATCTCCGAACCGTAATCCAAGCACAATCAAACCGAGCACAGTCAGCACAAGAGAGATAATCGTCATCGTGCGGGCCGAGCTGTTGGCGATTCTGCCCTGCACTTCATCTCCCATCATATACAAGCGATTGGCTTTGTTGGCATTCACAATGCCGATAATTCCGAATATCAGCCCTATACATGAGAAGAGAGCTCCAAAAACAGTACCTATAATCGCCCAAGGCAGCCAGTTGGTATGAGGAATCGAAGCCGGCGGCATAGGCGCGCGGCCTGTCGCCTGAGCCTTAAATGGCTCAGGCGCGACAGGAGGCTGGTATTGCGGTGGCTGAACTTCAGCATATCCTCCGAAAGCTGATTCTTCTTTGAAAAGATCGCTGAGATCAGGAAGCGTTGAGGCAGGCACCCATTCAGTGAGGCCGGCACGCCAGACGTAAGTATCAGGTTTAACACCCATATATTTAAGCTCAACAAGCGAATAAGGACCGGCTTGCTGGCCGTCTGAAACAATATAATATATCTTTCCCATTTTCTTATATTTATCGGAATATCATCACTGGTTTCTTCCGTGACAGTTTTTATATTTCTTTCCGGAACCACAAGGACAAGGATCGTTACGTCCCACCTTGGGTTCAGCCTTAATCGGCTGAGCGGGAGCCGCCGGACGGTTCACATTGCGGGCAGCCTGACGCTGTGCCGATTCCCCGGGATAAGTGTCGCGGGTAGTGCTGTAATTGGCGTATGGATTATATCCGCTACGCGAAGGCATTTCGCGTTCAATTGTCTGCTGACGGTCGCGCAGATAATTGTCGCGACGCTTCTTTTCCTCCTCTTGCTGAGCCTTGGCTGCTGCTTCGGCAGCCTTAGCTTCCTCATAATCCGGAACAGCAAGCTTGCCACGCATAAGGGTGGAGACAGCTTTAGAGTTCATATCCCAAAGCATCTTCTTCCAGAGTTCGAAAGCCTCAATCTTATAGATTACCAAAGGATCCTTCTGTTCGTATGAAGCATTCTGCACCGACTTACGCAGTTCATCCATTTCGCGCAGTTGCTCCTGCCATGCCATATCAATCGAAGAAAGAAGCACAGCTTTCTCCCAGGCTTTTGCCAGAGGCTTGCACTGGTTGGCGTAGCAATCTTCAATATCGGCACGAACGTTGAAAATACGGCGTCCATCCGTTACCGGAACTCCTACCGGACCTTTTGCCCCACGGTCTTCCACAAATTCCTTAATATATGGGAAAGCGCCCTGTGCTATTTTCTCTTTCTTACGTGCAAGAGTGGAAAGAGCCGATTCTGCAATGCGCTCTGTGAGCTCATTATTATCAAGCTTGTTGAATTCCTGCTCGTTCACAGGCGATTCCATCGAAAGTGAAACTGAGAGTTGTTCGCGGAATTCCTCGAAACTGTCATATTTACGTCCTGCGATATCGCCGGCCACTTCATAAACCATATTGGCGATATCCGTTCCGATACGCTCTCCCTTAAGGGCATTCTGACGACGGCCATAGACACCCTTACGCTGCGCATTCATGATATCATCATATTCCACAAGACGCTTACGTATACCGAAGTTATTCTCCTCGACACGCTTCTGCGCATTTTCGATCGACTTCGTAACCATACCGTTCTCAATCATCTCTCCTTCCTTGAAGCCGAGACGATCGAGCATTTTAACCACATTGTCTTTTGCGAAAAGACGCATCACGGTGTCTTCAAACGACACGAAGAATACCGAACTTCCCGGGTCGCCCTGACGTCCGGCACGTCCGCGGAGCTGACGGTCTACGCGACGCGATTCATGGCGCTCCGTGCCTATGATGGCAAGACCGCCGGCCTCCTTAACCTCGGGAGAGAGCTTGATATCCGTACCACGACCGGCCATGTTGGTGGCGATGGTAACAGTGCCTCGTTGTCCGGCCTGGGCTACAATATCTGCTTCTTTCTGGTGAAGTTTGGCATTAAGAACCTGATGAGGAATCTTGCGGAGCTGAAGCATCTTTGAAAGCAATTCGGAAATCTCCACAGACGTTGTGCCGACAAGTACGGGACGTCCTGCATTCACCATATCTTCCACCTCCTGAATCACAGCCGCATATTTCTCCTTCTTCGTGCGGTAAACACGGTCATTCATATCATTACGCATCACCGGGCGATTCGTAGGAATCTCGATAACTTCCAATTTGTAGATATCGTAAAACTCTCCGGCTTCAGTCATAGCCGTACCTGTCATTCCCGCCAGCTTGCGATACATTCTGAAATAGTTCTGCAAGGTGATTGTGGCGTAAGTCTGAGTTGCGGCCTCCACTTTAACGCCCTCCTTGGCCTCAATAGCCTGATGAAGACCGTCGGAATAGCGTCGTCCCTCCATGATACGTCCCGTCTGTTCATCGACGATTTTGATTTTATTGTCGTCGATCACATATTCCACATCCTTGTCGAAGAGCGTGTAAGCCTTGAGAAGCTGATTCACCGTATGAACGCGTTCTGCCTTAACTGCATAATTCTGAAGCAACTGATCTTTTTTCTCCTGCTTCTGTTCGGGAGTAAGATCCTCATTCTCCACAGCCGAAAGTTGCGAAGCGATATCCGGAAGGATAAAGAACTCGGGGTCCTGCGTTGTTCCGGTAAGCACCTCGATACCCTTATCGGTAAGTTCTATTGAATGGTTCTTCTCATCGATCACAAAATAGAGAGGTTCAACAGCTTTAGGCATCTCGCGATTGTTATCCTGCATATATTTTGCCTCGACTTTAAGCATAAGCTGCTTGATACCGTCCTCGCTGAGATAACGGATGAGAGGATTATGTTTCGGAAGGGCCTTGTAGACACGGAAAAGAGCCAGACCGCCCTCTTCAGTATCGCCTTTTGCGATCTTATCCTTAGCTTCGAGCAGAAGGTTCTGGGCAAGTTTGCGCTGTGCATTCACAACCTTTTCCACATTCGGCTTAAAATCGTTGAAAAGCTGATCATCACCCTTCGGCACCGGACCCGAAATGATAAGAGGTGTACGTGCATCATCGATAAGCACAGAGTCCACCTCATCGACAATTGCATAATAGTGTTCCTCACGCTGAACGAGATCTTCGGTCATTGTCGCCATATTGTCGCGCAGATAATCGAAGCCGAATTCATTGTTTGTACCGAATGTAATGTCACAGCGATATGCATTCCGACGTTGCGGGGAGTTCGGCTCAGTCTTGTCGATACAGTCTACGCTCAGACCGTGGAACTGATAGAGCGGGCCCATCCACTCGGAGTCACGTTTTGCCAGATAATCGTTCACCGTTACCACATGCACTCCTTCTCCTGTAAGAGCATTGAGGAATACCGGCAAAGTAGCTACCAGTGTCTTACCCTCACCGGTGGCCATCTCGGCAATATTATTGGAGACTTTGCCGTTGTTCATTATTCCGTGGAGCACCATACCTCCGATGAGCTGCACGTCATAATGCATCATATCCCATTTCATAAGGTTTCCACCGGCCATCCACTCATTCTTATAGATAGCCTTATCTCCCTCGATAGTCACGAAATCCTTACCTTTCCCGGCTAAATCGCGGTCGAAATCATTGGCGGTCACCTCTATTGTATCATTCTCCTTGAAACGGCGGGCAGTTTCCTTTACAACGGCAAACACTTCCGGAAGAGCCTCATCGAGATCGCGGGCATAACCTGCAAACATCTCCTCACGGAGTTCATCGATTTTTTTCCAAAGCGGTTCGCGTTTTTCATAATCCAAAGTTTCTATTTCAGCGCGTATTTCCGCCATCTGATCCTTATACTTACGAGCGTTGCCACGCACACGGTCGCGAACCGTATCAATACGTCCCCTAAGTTCATCATTACTCAGTGTCTGAAGCTCGGCACTGATTGGGTTGATCTCTTTTTCGAGACGCTGCCAGAGAGGTCTTACGGCTCGCTCCGACTGGTCGCCGAATATCTTGTGAAGAAGTTTTCCAAACATTATATATCGTGTTTATTTATTTTTCTGAAGTAATTATTTATTAATGTCGCCCGTGGGCAAGATTGAGGAGAATCGGTTTCGAACGCGAACCGTTCGGGCTCCGGATATGAAGAATTCCCGCAACTGTCGGAGCAAGTGCCGTAGCATCCACAGGCTCCGATATGATCTGAGGAGCCACGCCTCCACCCATTATGAATGCCGGAGAACATACCGGCGATTCCCTCACGGGCTTCGACGTTTCGGGATACTTCTGGTCATCAACCACAGTCCAACCCGGATTAAACGTAACGAAAAGGTCTCCACCGGCCTTAGGATCTATCAGAAGACGCAGGCGCTCCTCCTCGGGAGTACTTGGTGAAAGGATATCTTCAAGCGTATAGGCATCAGCCACGCCGCTCATCTTAGCGAGGAAACTGCGCGCATCCTGCACCATTTCATTGATATCCAGATTTTTCTCTTCAAAAACCTTATGATCAAAATATATATGGCCATCGCGGAAAGCCTCGACGTAGGCGGCATTCCCATGACGTGCCGAAAGGAAAGAGTTAAGCAACGAGCGGGCGCGCTTCATAGAGAATTCGCCCGTCGGTATACGATATTTCTTATCATCGATCACGGCATCGTCATAATATCCTGTCGATGATAGCCAAATCACTGTATTATCAGCTCCGACATACTTGTCGATTGCCTCGAAAAGACGACGCAACTGCTTGTCAAGACGCAGATATGAGTCTGTGAGCTCTACACGGTAATCACCATCCTGAACATAACGGTAAGGAGCGAGTGTATAGGCCACATTCAACATATCCACACCATTCCCCGAAGACCCGATCTTAAGATTCTTAAGACACTCAATGGCAACATCCGTTACCTCTACATTAGCCAATGCCGAGGCGGAGAAACGCTCATAGACATTTTTGTCGCTGCGCGGAAAGAGATGGCGGAACGGATAAAGTTTCTTATGTTCCGGCAGACCCGGAAATTTCTCTGGCGACATCGACGGTTTCCACTGCATCGTGTCGATACGCGCCGATAGTGGGTGCGAATAGTTTCGCGAAGAGAGAGGTTGCGGCAACCCTTTGTAATAGGTTGTAGTAGCCCAATTGCCCGTTGCAGTGTTTATCCAGCAGCCGGAAGTGCCGGCATGTCCGGCCATAACAAGAGCCTGCTGCGGATCGGGGGCAAAAGCATAAATTGCCGACAGACCGCTTCCCTCAACGGCCAGTTCGTCAGCAAGTGTAGACAGACGCAGGTTTGCCGGTGAGAAAGCATCGTCAGTAAAATTGCCAAGAGTCTTGACATCCGTCAGAGCCGGTTGAGCCTGTCGTGTGGCCGGATCATAGATATAAGCCGTAGCGATCCCGGTCTGCGAAGGATAAGCTCCCGTATAAAGCATCGCCGTGGCACTCGCCGCATCCGGCACAGTAACCTTAAAATCAACGTCGCGTAAATATGCGCCGCCATTCATCAGCTTGCGGAAACCTCCATCGACGAAATGGCTCTGCAGAAATTCTATATAATCTGTCCGCAATTGATCTACAACGATTCCCACCACCAGCTTAGGCCTGGCGGTCTGGGCTTCAGCTGCGCCCCCAAGGGCGAGCAGACATAATGCAGACGATATCAGTTTCTTCATTTCAGTTTTTTATTAGATCTTCTATTAGCGTAAGATCTGCGTTGCAAAACCGGAGATCTTCGTTGCGGCTTATGGGCCGACACCCAAAGACCAACTCCGGAAAGTTCGAGCGTTACCAACATCAAAGGGAAAAATGCGGAATTAGCGCTTTGCTGTTGGAATGGCCAAATCACGAGCATAAGAGCGATAACAATTACGTCATACCACAGCACAACCTGTGTGACCCGGCGTAATCGCCACAACCAGATACTGACCGGAACAATCAGCTGCAACGGATTCAACCAGAAAAGCAGGATATTGGGACTCGTGGCCTCATGGCTGGAGAAAAACACAAGAAAGAATATCACACACCCTCCGATTCCACAAATTCCATACCAAAGAGCATACAACCAACGGTAAATCGCTATAGTTTTAACCATTCCCAGGCATAAAACAGAGCAAAGGACAAAAAGAATCCAGCTCCAGAAAAGAGGAGCGAGATAAAAAGGCGTGGGCGACTCTGTGGCATCCTCCACACCTTCATTAATAACTCTCGTATTTCTCACCAGTGGGTCGCCATCTACAAAATGCGCGTTCCCGGCCTTTTCCATCAGCTCAACGGGCACAAACATCTCTTCCGTGCCTCTTAAAGGGAGATCGATACCTGAACCTAAAGCAAGATCTATTCCGAACTGATACCATGGATAGTCCTTATGATAGGAACGCATCTCATTGCGAAAAGAGCCATACTTCACGGTATCGGGATAAACAATTCTCCGGTCGGCCGACTGCCCCACACGTTCCACAATCCGGGTGGCGCAATTATCCTTTACATAATTGTAACGGTAACGACAATTTTCCGGCTTTGCTTCCTCTCGCAACATGGCAAGGAGCCGATGCGTTTCCTCAGGCGAAAGATTGAGCTCTTGCTCAACTACGCGTCGCTGCTGCTCAACGTATGGAAATATAAAGCGATCAAATGAGGTTGCCGCAAGCTTATAATCAGTCTCACCCTTTACGAAACGGTAAACGAAATTAGGTTCGGCAAAATCAAATACTCCATAATTCCACACCGAATCAATCCCTTCTCCGTATATCCTCAGAGCCGAGTGACCACATAGCTCATATATATCAGGGCCGGGGGCACATGTAATAAGGCTCGCCGTCAGTCCTTGCTTCGGTGAGACTCGCATCTTTGCCACGTCTACCCCTTTACGGGATAATTGCAGGGAATCCTGTCGGGAGTCGGCCCATACCGCCACTCCCGACAGGATAATTACTGCAATGCTTATTACAAAACCTTTTAAACCCCTATCAATCACTTTATTATCTTGATATTGGACTATTCAAATGCAGATGAGCCGATCTCTCCTGTTTTCACAAGCCACACCCGGCTCCATCTATTCTAATAATAGCAATTCCCCGGATACCTCGGGAACGGAATCACATCGCGGATATTCTGCATACCGGTCACAAACAGCACAAGACGCTCAAATCCGAGTCCGAAACCGCTATGAGGCACGCTGCCGAAGCGACGCGTATCAAGATACCAATCCATTCCGGTCAGACCGAGCTCATCCACACGCTTCTGCAACTTGTCATAATTTTCCTCACGCTGCGAACCACCGATAATTTCTCCGATCTTCGGGAAGAGAACATCCATAGCGCGGACAGTCTTTCCGTCATCATTCAACTTCATATAGAAAGCCTTGATTTCTTTCGGATAGTCAGTAAGGATCACCGGACGTTTGAAATGTTCCTCCACCAGATAGCGTTCATGCTCCGATGCGAGATCGACACCCCAGTAAACAGGGAATTCGAATTTCCTCCCGCTCTCTTCGAGAATCTTCACACCTTCCGTATAAGGGAGACGAACAAAATCATTCTCGAGCACGAAACGAAGACGCTCCGGAAGTTCTTTATCGAAATGTTCCGCCAGGAAAGCAATATCGTCAGCGCAATGCTCCAGAGCATAGCTGATACAATATTTGATAAATTCCTCAGCCAGATCCATATTGTCTTCTATCTCATAGAAAGCCATCTCAGGCTCAATCATCCAGAACTCCGACAGATGGCGGGGAGTATTTGAATTTTCTGCCCGGAACGTAGGACCGAACGTATAGATACAGCCCAAAGCAGTAGCTCCAAGCTCACCTTCGAGCTGACCAGATACGGTAAGACTTGCCTGACGACCGAAGAAATCCTGCGAATAGTCGGTTTTCCCATCTTCCGTTTTAGGAAGCTCATCAAGTGGAAGAGTAGTTACCTGGAACATAGCGCCGGCCCCCTCGCAATCGGATGCCGTGATCAGGGGAGTGTGGAAATAATAGAATCCCTTGTCGTTAAAAAACTTATGGACAGCGTATGCCAGAGCATGACGAATCCGGAGAACGGCACCAAATGTATTCGTTCGCGGACGCAGATGTGCTATCTCACGAAGGAACTCAAGCGAATGACCTTTCTTCTGAAGAGGATATTCCGCCGGATCGGCAGTGCCGTAAAGCTCAAAACTCTCTGCCTGAATCTCTACGCTCTGGCCCTTTCCCTGACTTTCAACGAGCAGACCCTGCACACGGATACTCGATCCGGTGGTGACAGCCTTCAATTCATCTTCCGAAAACCTTGAAAGGTCGAAGACGATCTGAATATTCTTTATGGTTGTTCCATCATTAAGAGCTACAAACTGAACATTCTTATTGCCTCGGCGCGTGCGCACCCATCCTCTGGCATCGACCTCCTTGCCCGTGTATTTGGCAGGATCACCCAGAAGCTCTTTAACTGTTGTTCTCTTTATATCTTTCATTATGATGCTATTTTGCATAAGTAAGCATTGTCTTATTCGAAAGCTCCCATGCGTAAATAATTCACCTCTTCCTGTGTAAGGTAACGCCAACGGCCACGCGGAAGATTCTTCTTTGTCAGACCGGCAAAATAAACTCGGTCAAGCTTAGTCACTCTGTAACCGACACTTTCGAAAATACGACGCACGATACGGTTACGCCCGCTGTGGATCTCAATTCCGGCCTGATTACGATCGGTATCATTTACATAACTGATAGCGTCGGCATGAATCTCGCCGTCATCAAGCTCGATGCCGTCGGCAATTCGCTGCATATCTTCCTCCGCAATATCCTTATCCGTCCAGACGTGATAGATCTTTTTCTTAACGAATTTCGGATGGGTAAGCTTCGACGCAAGATCGCCATCATTGGTTAGCAGAAGCACACCGGTGGTGTCGCGGTCAAGGCGTCCTACAGGATAGATTCTCTCACGGCACGCGTTCTTGACAAGATCGAGCACGGTTGTACGACCGTTGGGATCATCACTGGTTGTGACACAATCTTTAGGTTTGTTAAGCAATACATAGCATTTACGCTCAGGCACAACCACTTTCTCATCATATTCCACAACGTCGTTACGTGTGATCTTGGTGCCAAGTTCTGTCACGACCTCTCCGTTTACCTTTACTTTCCCGGCTGCTATATATTCATCAGCCTCACGGCGCGAACAGATACCGGCATTAGCCATATATTTATTTAGACGAATCTCCTCATTCGGATCAATGTCATCGAGAACGTAATCTATCTGTCGCGGACGCGGAGTAAATTTCATTCCCTGAGGATTGCGGTTATTGCGGTTGAAGCCGCCCGGACGGTTGTTGTTATAGCCCCCTTGCTGACGGTTGTTGTTATAACCGCCCTGCTGACGGTTGTTGTTATACCCCCCTTGCTGACGGTTGTGGTTATAGCCTCCTTGCTGACGGTTGTTGTTATAACCGCCCTGCTGACGGTTGTTGTAGCCACCGGGGCGATTGTTATTATAGCCTGTCTGCGGACGATTATTGTTATAACCTCCCTGCTGACGGTTGTTGTTATAGCCACCGGGACGATTGTTATTATATCCGGTCTGCTGGCGATTGGCATTGTAGCCTGTCTGCTGGCCTTCGGGATTACCATAGCCCTGACGGTCATTGTTGCCGTAACCCTGCTGACGGTTGTTATAACCACCGGGGCGATTGTTGTAACCACCCTGCTGACGGTTGGCATAACCTCCCTGACGGTTGTTATAGCCACCCTGCGGACGGTTGTATCCTCCCTCACGGTCATAACTCTGGCGCTCACCATAATTCTGGCGAGGAGCATAGCCCTGCTGGCGATTATATCCGTAATTTCTCTGTTGGTAAGGGCGATGCATCTGTTCGCCTTGTTCTGATCCTCTATCCTGAGAGTTGGTGCCCTCCGGGTAATTTACCTTTTCATAGCGTGATTCAGTTTCTCCGGTTTCCGACATAGACATGTTCGAAGCCGGCATACCGATGCGCGGTCTTTTCGGTTTCTTAGATTCTTCCATCATTTATTCATTTTTGCTCTTCAGACATCTCTGCCTTTCAATAAGAGCCTGTTGGTTTTATAAACGCGTTTATATTAATATTAATTATTGTCTCAGTATTACCGTCTTATAATACCGACCCCTCATCCTGTTTTCAATTTTCAGTCGGCCGGCATATATATAACGCAAATTGTGGGTATTCTATTTAAATAAGTGTTGAAAATTAAAAACAAATAAAGGATGTCATTTTTGATACAATTTAGTTGCGGGAGGAAGGAGTATACTTTCGTATACGACTGAATGACAAGACTGAATTGTCCAAAAGAACGAGTTTTATTGTTTTAGATTTCGAAATATTTCAATATCGGTTAAATTTCAATACTTATTATATAATCGTGCAAATATAACTATTTTTTTCTTTAACCCAAAATATATTCACGGAGGCTGGCAGCGAATCATTCTTACATAAGTTAAATATTCTTAAACATAATGATTTTGTAAGAAACGATAAAATATGGCGTTAATATCGTCGTTTCTCATTCAGCCGGATGTGTTTTGACACGGTTTATTACCCGAGAATTACCCGATCAATAGTTTTTTTTTGGAACGCATATATTTTTTAGTAAAATTTTTGCCCGAATATGCAGTAAATAAAAAAATTTTATTAATTTAGGGGCGTGATCATTTTTTGACATAAATCAATCGGCGGTTGATTTATTCGATTTATTGAAACAATACTAACTTTTTTATCACATAAAATTCAACAAATTATGGGAACACTTTCCAAATGGGCTCTTGCCATATCGCTCCCACTCGCAGCGATAAGCGCAAATGCTGCTCCCAACGTTCAGAAACCTTCGTTTCTTCCCGACGTATCTTCTTTGAGATATGAGGCTAAGAACTACAAAAGCTTCTACAACAACGAAAGAGCCGCAAGAATCGATGAGATCAACAAGCGCTTGTATGCTCCTAAAAAAGGTCAGGCTAAATTATCGTCCGTAACTCCGGATTTCATTTTGCCTGCATCTGATCAGTATGACTATATAGATGGCCCGAACGGCTCTGTATATTTCTATTCCGCAGAGTTTGTAACTGAAGACACGGTTATAAGCGAATACTATACCCAAAAAGACATTGTAGAATATGTTTTCCATATCTATGATACGAGTTTCAATAAACTGGGTGATATAAAAGGGAAAGTAAAGCTTGATACTACCACAAATCCCAAAAATCCGGAAACTCGCGTGGCTTCGATGGGTCTTACTCCCCTTCTGACAAAGAAGTTTTTCAATTCCGACGATAAATGGGAGGTGCTTGTATATTTCAATTTCAACACACCCGACTATACCGTAAACAGCCGCTCTCTGGCTTACCAGATTAACGGTGAAAAAGATGCCGATGGATATGATGTGCCCATCTGCACAATTCAAGGTAACCTGAGCGACGTGCTGGAAGCAAACTCAAGCAAATGGTCGGAAGATTATTATCTTACCTTTGCTAACGATTATGAATTCCCTTCAGATCCCAATGATGATTCTTTTTCAGCCCATTTAAACAAAATGGGTGTAATCATCGAGACTTATAAGAAGGTGAACTACGGGGGCAAGGAGCCTGTAAAATTCTTTGAGATGAAAATGCGTCTCAACGACTGGCCGGGCGATCAGGAAAGCGCGACTCCCTTCATAACACGTTGTATTGACGGCAAACCATATATCTTCACCAACGGTTATACCGATGGTCTCTGGATATTTGAAAAGTCAGAAGATTCTCTCCTTCCCGAACAGATCTGGAACGACAAGACAAAATTCTTTGTAGACGTCTACCAGCCCACTTCTCTTGAAAACCCCAATCTTATCCAGCATACTGAGATTGACGTTAAGAAAACTGCCGGCGACAAGATTCTTGCCACTTTCTATTTCCTCGGCAATCTCTCATATCGTAACGATGTAGACTTCGACTATTGCGACGAACCGGGCAAAGCCAATCTGATCGTCAGCACAAAAGATTGGGAAGGCAATGAGATGGGTGACAACACAAGCTACTATCTCTATGCTCCCGATGGAACTCTCAAAGCGACTCTCGGTGAAGGTGTGGATGGCGTGATGGCTCTCTCCGATGTGAAAGGTCAGGAACCTGAATATATGTTCATTTATAATGAGAACGGAGAATATCTCTTTGAATTCCTCAATCCGTTCTCCGGAGATATCCACCATTCCTTTAAGCAGACTCTCCCCTGGCAGGGTGATACCGAGGGTCTGTACGTAAACGGCGACCGTGTGCCTTTCGGCAATTCATATAAATATTGTTTCGAACTCTCCACTCCCGGACGTGATGCCGATGGGAATGACCTTATGCGTCTTGCTTGGGTAAACACTGACGGTGAGATCGAAAGCGTAGAGGAGGTAAACATGGGTAAAGATGTAAGAATGGCCAAGGTCTACATAGATCAGCAGGTGCTTAATCCTTTCATCTTCGACACTTCCGCTGAGCGTGAATACATGATAATCGTGAAACGCGGTGTGCCTAACTCGACTGCAACACAAGAAGAATTCCTCGTCGGCACCGCCTCAAGCCGCGAGAATCCTGTGGGTAAAATACTCCTTGAAGTTACTCCCGACCAGACACATGGCAACCTTATGCAGGTTTCAACTCTTGATCTCGAAAATAATCCCCTCCTTTGGGTGATGTTCTATAACTACAACACGGAGAAATACTATCAGGAATTCTTCCAAATTCCTTTCAGCAAATTTGCCGGTGGTGATGGAACGGCCGAGAATCCTTACAAGATTGCGACAGCCGGCGACCTCCAGTGTATGCGCGATAATCTTACCGCATACTACGAAATCATTGCTGATCTCGATGCTGAAGGAACAGAGTTTATTCCTATTGGCACCTCAAATCAGCCATTCTCCGGGACACTTAAAGGTAACGGACACTCGATTTCAAACTTGAGACTTGATGCAGCTGAATATTCAAGCGGTCTTTTCACATATCTCGCTGAAGCGACAATCTCCGACCTGACATTCATCAATCCGAAATTCGCGATTGAAGACTCAAGCTATAACGGTCTTATCGCCGGGCAGGCACAACAGTCTACGATTACAAACGTCCATGCAGTAGGACTCTCGGCTTCCTCACAGAGCGACTCTCCATTTGGAGGTCTTGTAGGCACAGCAAGCCTTAACACCGCCATCACAGGTTGCTCCGTTACAAACGCTTCAATCGATATGCCGAATGCTGATATTGTAGGTGGCCTTGTAGCAGAGACCCGCACCGGTTCATCAATTATCGCCTCCACATTTGTGGGAACAATCAACGGCGGCTCTTCTGTCGGTGGTGTTCTTGGAACTTCCGGTCCGAATGCCGGCGATATAGCCGACTGCCATGTTGATGCCGACATAACAGGAAAGAACATTGTCGGAGGTATCATTGGTGAGATGGATACGCGTATCCTCATCGACCGTTGCTATGTTGAAGGCAATCTCGCCGCTACAGAAACATTTGGTACAAGAATCGTAAATAAGGGTTATGCCGTTGGTGGTATCGCCGGTCTTGTCTCAACCCTCTATGAGAACAACGACAAGAATCCCGAAGCCGCCGATGACGAGCAGCCCGAGAAGAATCCGAACGTTATTACCAACTGTTTTGTGAATCTTGAAACAATCAATACCCCGGAACTTCCCGAGGGTCACCAGAAGTCTGTTCACCGTATTGCCGGTTTCACTTCTATCAATGACCTCCAGCCTGACTGGGATAAAGTGACAGATCACAACAACATTGATAAGTTCCTTCCCACTTCTGAAGAACTTGGCATGAAGAACAACTATGCAGTGGCTTCGTTGGCAAAAGCTGATGAAAACGTTGATGCCGACCTTACCACTACAGAAGGTAAAGATATCGCAGCCGCTGATCTCAACGCCGAATTCTTCGCAGGCCTTGGATTCAAATACGGCGATGCTTCCGAGACTCCCTGGAAAGAGACTCCCGAGAATGATCCTTCTCTCTTCCATGAGATCGGTTCGAGATTCACAGCTGCTGACATGACCGTTGAAGCTAACAACGCATTTGATGCTGAACTTATCATTGTTTCCCGCACGCCTTTCACAACCGAGTCGTTTGCCGACAGCTTCGCCGGTGAGATTTCCGATGAATCTGTTGTTGAGATGAACGGTGATCTGAATGTTGTGAATAATGTAGCTTATATCGGCTTCAACGCGCTTAAAGAGGGCCAGGCGAAGTTTACTGCTAACGTAAACGGAAGTCTCTCATCAATCAACTTCATCGTGCTTCCCGAATATTCGGGCGTAGAGGAGATTGCTGCTGCTGAAAATACATTGAAGATATGTTTCAACGGTACTTCCGTAAGCGCTCAGGGAGCACAGCTTGAGGTTTACTCTCTCGATGGAATGAAAGTTGCTTCCGGTCGTGACAGTATTTCTCTTGAAGCACTTGCAAACGGTGTCTATGTTGTTTCAGCTAAAGATAACGACGGCAACAAGGCTACACGCAAGTTTTTCCTTCAGTAACATTACAATACCAATCATCCGATAACCGGATTTCTATCTACCATACAAAAACTCCATACAGAGGAGACTTGTCGCGGTGACGAGCCTCCTCTATTTATATATTCTTATTTATATATTTTTGACTAATACATCTCATTAGTATACTTTTATCTTATTGATGTTATTATACTTATATATTATCATTGTCCATCTTATATATTATTATTGTCCATCTTAAGCTTTTACGT
>CAZOPN010000045.1:0-17818 GCA_964581685.1 uncultured Sangeribacter sp.
ATCCATCTTGGCGTTGGGACGGAGGCTTCGTCTACGTCACCTTCAAACGACCCTCGTATAATGAGCCTAACGAAAACTTAGGGGGAGATGAGACCCCAAGTTCGCCCCAAGTTCGCCCTAACCAGGACCCAAGTACCATAGAAAGTACTACAGAAACCCCAAAAAGTACTACAGAAAGTGCTATAGAAACCGTTTTAAGTTCTACAGAATTTATCAATAGTACTACGGAACAAAAAATCATCGCATTATTAAAACTCAATGGTACACTGACCTTGGATCAACTGTTTCCCTTGTTAAACATGTCTAGAAAAGGTGTTCAGAAAGCAATCGACAGACTAAAAGTTAAGGGTATTCTCACTCGCGAGGGTTCAACTAAAGCCGGACGATGGATTATTAATGAAAATTCTTAACTTGTAGCTTATACGAATATTCCTAAAAGTTCGTTATGTTTGCAGATGACAAGTGAGAGAACTTGTGTGCGATGATCTATAATCGGAGGTCTTTTTTATGGCCGATTGTGCGCACGTAACTGAAGATTCCGGCGATAAGCGCGAAACATGCTGAAAGAATGAGACATACGGTGATTGCAACGGATTGGCCCGCCAGCAGTGCGAATATCGAGCTGACCATCGTGGCTCCTAATGTTTGACCTACAAGTCGGGCCGTACTCTGCATGCCTCCTGCCGCACCGGAGCGATGAACGGGTGTGGCCATCACCATTACTATATTGTTGGGAGTCTGAAACATTCCAAAGCCTACTCCACAAAGAGCCATACGCCATGCTATATCCCACTCATTTGCACTGCCCCCTGCAAATCCAAGTAGAAGAATTCCTGCAATAAACACTCCCATGCCTGCTGCAGCTGTGGCGCCGGGATTATGCTTCTCTACAAAACGTGCTGCTATGGGAGAGACAATCATGGTGGCGATTGACCAGGGAGTCATCAGTAAGCCTGTTGTTATCGCTGAGAAATGGTAGGTGTTAAGATAAAGGAAGGGGAGCGAAATCATTGCCACGTTTTGGGCAATAAACGAGCAAATGGACGTTAGTATGCTCATCGAATACATCGAATTGCGAAAAAGATCAACCGGTAGCAGTGGCTGTGTATGCCGGAATTGTCGGCGAAGGTAAAAATATCCGACTCCAAGACCGATAAGAAGCAAGATGGAAGAGAGAGTTACATCTCCCTTTCGAGTGAAATTTCCAAGTGCATAGAAGATTAGGCCAAAAACAAATATATTTTCCAAAGCACTTATCCGATCAAAACGCTGTTTGTGTTCATTAGGTGGATTCTGTGGCAGCAGGCGATGACCGATTATGAAGGCTGCAATTCCTAAAGGAAGGTTTATTATAAAAAGCCAATGCCAGGAGGCGACGGAGAGGATTGCTCCGGCAATAGTAGGCCCCGCAGCTGTGGCAACAGCGATACACATTGCGTTTAGAGCCATTCCTCTACCGAGAATCTCGCGCGGATAAATAAGTCTTACGAGGGCAATGTTTACTCCCATCACGCTGGCTGCTCCTATTCCCTGCAGAGCTCTGGCCGCAATAAACATCGGGAAATTTACCGACAAAGCACATAGCGCAGAAGCTCCGGTGAACAAGGCAACACCAACAAGGAATGTCCGTTTATAACTGTGAAGATCGCCTATGGAGCTTACGGGGAGCAGAAGCATTGTGATAACGAGCTGATAGACCGTGACAATCCAGACTGCCGAAGAGTTGCTGATATGAAACTCACCGGCAAGCATCGGAAGGGCAACATTTACCAATGTCACATCAAGAACCGTCATCACCAGAACTATCTGGAGAGCGAGAATGGCAATATATTTCCGGTAAGGAAAAGACATGGTGTGAATTCAGAGATAAGTTTCAGAGTTTGGTTAGGGGGCAACCGCAGACACACGCTTTGTGTAACTGTGTGGCTATGCAAAGATGATAAAATTTTTCAAAATCTTCAAAACTAAGGCAACAAATATTTTATGATTCGCTGCCTAAATTGAGTTTGATATTCTTAGAGCCCATCTCAAATTTTTGAGATGGGCTCTTAGATGAACATCCGGGGGAGCAGATTTGTAATAATAATATAGTAGAAAAGGAAATCTATGGAAAATCCGATGATAATATGGTATGTGATAATGGGGGCTTTGCTATTGGTCTCCTTTATACGTTTCCTGCAATTCATCCTGACATGCTGGCATCATAAGATGCATAAACGGCTCTCCTCAATGCGTCATCAACCGATAGAAGTGAGACACAGAGATAATATTTATGGAGAACTTCGGTCAGAGCGTCACAACTGATCTTGGGATTTGCAGCCGGGATGTGGCAATAGGAAATTTTCTTGCTGATTATACGGCATGGATGTACGGGTGCGGAGCCACCTGTATACGTATAAAGCGCAATATCGAACGCATGTCGCAGACTTTTGGAGTCAAGACATGCGTGAGTATCATGCCGCGCCATGTTGAATTGGCAATCTCGTATCCCGGTGCTGTAGGCCAACGATTGTTTGTAAGCCAAATAAGACCGTGCGGCATTAATTTCACGTTAAATACCGATCTCAGCCGATTGAGTTGGAAAGTAGCAGACAATAATCTGGACATCGAGGCTACGATCCATCTTTTCAACCATATAACAAATGAGGTTTCGGAAGGAAGACGCTGGATTCCACTTCTTGCTTCGTTAGCCAATGCTTCGTTCTGCCGACTATTCGGTGGAGATGCCGCAGCAATGCTTGTGGTATTTTTTGCAACTTTGATAGGTTTCCTATTGAAAATTGTAATGATCAGGAGTGGGAAAGACACTCGGCTAACTTTTATCTGTTGTGCGTTTGTTTCTGCTTCTATATGTGCGCTCGGCTCAATTTTTGGCTGGGGCGATACGCCGGATGTGGCGATGGGAACGAGTGTGCTATATCTTATTCCCGGAGTGCCGTATATTAGTTCGGCGAGTGATCTTATAGACCGTCATTATCTTAGCGCGTTCAGCCGCTTTGTCGATGCTTGCGTGCTTACGGGGTGTCTCTCTATCGGACTTATTGCAGCAATGATGATATTCGGAATTAATTACTTCTGACCATGGACACAACGTTGATATTTAAAATACTGGAAGATGGACTTTTTGCCGCCGTTGCAGCAATAGGTTTTTCGAGTATCAGCCATACACCGTCGCGGATGTATTTCACGTGTGCTCTGGCCGCTGCCGTCGGGCATTCGTTGCGAATGATACTGATGAGTCAGGATTTTGTCGGCATGAATATTGTGCCGGCCAGCGCATTGGCGGCCATTGCTGTAGGAATAGTGGCCGTACTGATGGCTCCCCTGGTAAAGGCTCCGGCCGAATCGTGTCTTTTCCCTGCGTTGCTCCCCATGATACCCGGAATGTACGCTTACCGAACGATCGAAGCAATTGTGGCTTGTCTGAGAGCGGCCGGTCAGGAGGAATTTGAGAAATACAGCTATCTGCTCGAATTTAACGGCCTTACGTGTATATTTGTGGTCCTGGCCTTGGTGATTGGGGCGAACCTTCCTATATTTGCCATGCGAAAAATCTCATTTCAGGCCACCCGTTGAAGTTCCGGCTTTACGTATTTTGCATATTGCGTCTGCCGTGTAGATGATTTTCGGTGAAGACCTCTAAAGTAAGTAAGTGTTGTAAAATAAGGAACATATAAAACGAAGTTATTTTTGAGTTGATTTTGTTGTGGAATTGAAAATCGACGAGTTTCCTTTTTAAGAAAACAATGACGAGTCAATAAAGGAGGATGTTTTTATATTCAACTGAAAGACAAGACTAAAACAGTTAAAAAAGAACGGGTTTCATTGTTCAAGATTTACATAATACTTAATATCGATTAATTTTCAATACTTATTATCGGTAAAAAATACTATCTTTGCAAGGAGACTAAAGCCAATTACTATGCTTATAATAGGTATTGCCGGGGGAACCGGTTCCGGAAAAACCACTGTGGTCAGAAAGATTATAGAAAGTCTGCCCAAGGATGAGGTGGCTGTAATGCCCCAGGATTGTTATTACAAGGACAATGCACACATTCCGTTGGAGGAACGCCTTAAAATGAATTATGATGAGCCGGCGTCTATAGAATGGACTCTGCTTACAAAGCAACTAAGTGAGCTGAAAGAGGGGCGTGCAATAGAGATGCCGACATACGATTTCATTACATGTTCACGATTGAAAGAGACAATTCATGTCGAGCCCAGGGAGGTTGTGGTTGTAGAAGGAATTCTTGTTCTTACCGATAAAGAACTTCGTGACATGCTTGATGTGAAAGTATTCGTAGATGCTGATGCCGATGAGCGTCTGATACGCGTGATCCATCGGGATTGTATAGAACGAGGCCGTACTCCCCAGATGGTAATCGATCGTTACAGCGATATTCTCAAGCCCATGCATGAGCTTTATATAGAGCCTTCCAAGAGATATGCGGACCTGATTGTGCCGCAGGGTGGAAACAACAATGTAGCTATTAAACTGCTTACAGATTATATACGCTCGCTATTGCCTTCGGCATCAAGAAATGTCAGACAATGAAGATAAGATCGCTGTTTGATATCAACAGGTTTCGGAAAAGTGCCGGAGAGCAGTCGGAACCTCGTGAAAAGCTCACACCTGAGGAAGAGCGTGAGCTTGAAGGTTTTCAGCCCGATATGCGTGAGCTGAAAATCACCGATACGATCAAAGGAGAGCACAATGGTCGGAATCTTGAAGAAAGAGTGGAAGTGACAATTCCTGAGAAGGGGGTGCTTCGGACAGAGAATCTGGTGAAAAAATATGGCAAACGAACGGTGGCCAATCATGTCTCTATTGATGTCACGCAAGGTGAAATCGTCGGGTTGCTGGGTCCAAACGGTGCCGGAAAAACCACCACTTTCTACATGACGGTAGGCCTAATCCGTCCGAATGAAGGGAAAGTCTTTCTTGACGATCATGATATCACCGGATATCCCGTCTATAAACGTGCGCAGTTCGGCATCGGCTATCTGCCCCAGGAGGCGTCTGTTTTCCGCACGATGAGTGTGGAAAACAATATACGTTCGATTCTGGAAATGACCAATACCTCTAAAGAATATCAGAAAGAGAAACTGGAACAGCTCATAAGCGAATTTTCTCTTGAAAAGGTTCGTCACAATCTTGGAAACAATCTTTCGGGTGGAGAGCGACGTCGCACGGAGATAGCCCGTTGTCTGGCTATTAATCCCAAATTCATAATGCTTGATGAGCCTTTTGCTGCCGTAGACCCTATAGCTGTCGAGGATATCCAGAGGGTGGTCTATCATCTTAAGGAGAGAAATATCGGCATTCTGATTACCGACCATAAGGCTGACTCAATTCTTGGAATTACAGATCGGGCTTATCTGCTTTTCGAGGGGAAGGTTCTTTTTCAGGGATCGAGTGAAGAGCTTGCACGCAATCCGGTCGTTAGGGAAAAATATCTTGGCCAGGATTTTATTTTTACACGAAAGAATTTCGATAATAATTAATCATGGCGGAAAGGCAACGTTATAGTCTATCAGCCGGAGGAAGGCTATGGCTTCTGGCGGGATTGTTTTTCGTGATGCTCCTTATTGCGGGACTTGCGCAGGGAATATTTGCAGGAATAATGTCGGAACGTTCGGCCTTATTAAGCAGCTCGGTGGTTCAGTCTCTGCTTGTTTTTATTTTTCCGGTCTGGCTTGTCGGCAGGATGAATTATGGAGAGGAGGCAGCGCGCCATTTAGGTGTTTCTGGTACGGTCACTTTGCCAGCATTGCTATCAGGAGGGTTGATACTTGTTTTGTCAATACCGTTGCTTGATCAGATCATTTATTGGAATTCTGAAATAAGATTTCCCGATTCATTGAGAAGTCTGGAAAATTTGTTTAAGTCTTGGGAAGAGAGCAACGGAGCCGTTAGCGAGAAGATTCTTTCCGGAATGTCGGTAATAGATTTGATTGAAGAGATTGCAGTGGTCGGAATACTTACAGGGTTTGCTGAGGAGTTCTTTTTTAGAGTGGGAATTCAGGGCACCCTTGTTCAAACCGGTATGGGCCGAAACACCGCGGTATGGCTTGCAGCTTTCATTTTCAGTGCCCTGCATTTGCAATTCTATGGTTTCATACCTCGTCTGTTACTCGGGGCCCTTTTCGGTTATTTTTATCTTTGGAGCCGCTCGGTCTGGTTATCATCCTTCACTCATGCCTTGAATAATTCTATAGTGGTGATTTTCACGTGGCTGGAGTCAAGGGGATATTTTGTGTCGGCCCCGGATAGTTTCGGAGTTATCAAACATGGTTTTCCGTATCCGGCTCTTATCAGTCTTTTGTGTCTTGCCGTAGCAATATATTTTTTATTGCCGGTTTTGAAGGGGAGCCGGGCAGTCGAGAAGCATAAAGAGTAGATTAATTACCTGTCTTAGAAGATGGCTAAACAAGATTTTAGAGAAATACTCACTAATATAAAAAAGGGAGATCCGGCCCGTGTCTATCTTTTGATGGGTCCGGAGAGCTATTATATTGATGTGCTGACTGATGCACTTGAAACCTACCTTATTCCGGAAGAAGACAGAGACTTCAACCTTAATATTTTCTATGGTAATGATTCATCGGTAGAAGATGTAGTGGCGTGTGCGCAGCAATATCCTGTGATGGCTCCCCGCAAACTGGTTGTCCTCAAGGAAGCACAGACCTTGAGTCAGGCGAAAGTCCAACTTGAGAAGGCAGCCGGATATGTCGGCAGCCCTAATGCCACTACGGTGTTTGCCATAGCATTCAAGGGCGATACGCTTAACGCTACCTCAAAGATTATGAAACAGGCAGCCAAGAGCGACACTGTTATTTTTAAAAGTGAGGCTTTGAGGGATTATCAATTGCCGGCGGCACTCAAAGATTATTGTGCACAGAACAAGTTCGGGATAGATGAAAAGGCTGTGACAATGCTCTGTGAATATATCGGAGGTCCGCTCGACAAGCTTTTCGGAGAAGTCGGAAAGCTGATGATGATCAAAGGGAAAGGTGAAAAAAGAATCAATGCCGATGATGTTGAGAGACATATCGGCGTATCCAAAGAATATACGAGTTTTGAATTCCTGAAGGCAATTACGACAAAAGATTATCCTCGAACCATGAAGATAATTGAATATTTTGCCAGAAATCCAAAATCGGGTCCGACGCCGATGCTCACCGGCACGTTATTCAATTATTTCAGTAAACTCGTGATATGCCACTATCTCCCGGATAAATCGGATGTTTCGATGATGGGAGCTGTTGGTGCGAAATCAACTTATGCCCTTGGTGACTATAAAACCGGTATGAGAAATTTTACTCCATACTCGGCTGTCTATGCCATTCATCATCTCAGGGAATTTGATACACGAACGAAAGGAATAGGGTCGATGCAGAATGAATATGATCTTCTGCGCGAACTGGTATTTAAAATCTTTACCACATGATTTTTTATTTCTCCGGAACGGGTAATTCTGAAGCTGTTGCGAAAGCTATTGCCGAAGGTGTCGGCGAAAAGGCGAAGCTTATTACGAGTGTCGATGCGTCCGGTATCGCCGACGACGGTTCGGACTGGGGCCTTGTCTTCCCGGTATATTCATGGGGCGTTCCGGCACCTGTTGAAGAGTTTCTAAGCCATCTTCCGGAGCCGACGGTGAGATCGCTTAAAAAGAGAGACGCTTTTATATGGGTCGTTATGACATGCGGAGATGAAACCGGGAATGCTCCGGCTGTAATTGAACGAATGCTTGGCAGACGCGGTCTTTCCGCTGCGGCAATAATGAGTGTCATAATGCCTAATACATACGTTCTACTTCCCGGATTCGGAACAGACTCTTATGAATTGTCACAAAGTAAGCTTAATGCTGCGAGAGAACGTATTAACCATATTGTTGAAGCCTTGCGACAGCATGAAAGGGGGGTAGATGTCGTGCGCGGTTCATGGCCACGACTGAAGACCGCCCTTGTATATCCTCTTTTCAGACGTTGGGGCATCAATCCGTCGAAATGGAAATCGAATGAGACGTGTGTAAGCTGTGGAGAATGCGAGCGACGTTGCCCGATGAAAAATATCTCTCTTACAGACGGACATCCTGTGTGGGGAGACAACTGTGTCTCTTGCCTTGCCTGTTACCATTATTGTCCTGTAAAAGCGATAGATTATGGGTCAGCCACAAAGAAAAAAGGTCAATATCATTTTCCTACGAACATTCAATCTTGGATAAATTGCGGAGAATGATTAAATTTGCAGGATAAGTAGCTTTGAAAATTGATAATTATATAAATTGCCGTAATTTTTGAGGTCTTTCAGCAGCAGGATTGGAAATTGACGCTGAAAAGCTCGAAAATAGTTAATATAATATCAGCTTCTTCAAGCTGCATATTTTTTAGTTTAACAGATACTGATAATAAGATACGGGAAGCAATAAATATCCCGGAAGAAAAAGTAGATAAATATGACATCGAAAGAGATAAGGGAGTCTTTTAAGAACTTCTTCAAGGAGAAAGGGCATAAAATTGTGCCTTCCGCACCGATGGTGATCAAAGATGATCCGACACTGATGTTTACCAATGCCGGAATGAATCAGTTCAAGGATATAATTCTCGGTAATCGTCCGGCTGAAAGCAAACGAGTAACCGACAGCCAGAAATGTCTGCGTGTTTCCGGCAAGCATAACGATCTGGAAGAGGTTGGTCATGATACTTATCATCATACGATGTTTGAGATGCTCGGAAACTGGTCGTTTGGTGACTACTTCAAGAAAGAGGCTATCGACTGGGCCTGGGAATATCTTGTGGATGTTCTGAAGCTTGATCCATCGCGTCTTTATGCCACTGTTTTTGAGGGATATGCTCCTGAAGGACTTGAACGAGATAACGAGGCTGCCGAATATTGGGAAAAACATCTTCCGAAATCACATATCATTAACGGTAATCGTCATGATAATTTCTGGGAGATGGGTGAGGTCGGCCCATGTGGTCCCTGTTCCGAGATTCATATCGACTTGCGAAGTGATGAGGAACGCGCTGCTGTCGATGGAGCTTCGCTTGTGAACAAAGACAATCCGCAGGTAATAGAGATATGGAATCTTGTTTTCATGCAGTATAACCGAAAGGCTGACGGACACCTTGAGCCTCTTCCCGCGAAGGTAATAGATACCGGAATGGGTTTTGAGCGTCTTTGCATGGCCCTTCAGGGAAAGAAATCAAACTACGACACAGACGTTTTCACTCCACTTATTGCAAAGATTTCCGAGCTTTCCGGTAAGAAATATGGTGAGAATAAGGATGTTGATGTTGCAATGCGTGTTGCTGCCGACCATGTCCGGACCATCGCATTCTCCATTGCAGATTCACAGCTTCCCTCAAATGCTAAAGCCGGATATGTGATCCGACGTATTCTCAGGCGTGCCGTGAGATATGTGAATACTTTCCTCGATCAGAAAGAAGCATTCCTGTATAAACTTGTCGATACACTCGTAGAGCAGATGGGTGAGGCTTATCCCGAACTCCCGGCTCAGAAAGACTTGATAAAGAAAGTTATAAAAGAAGAGGAGGAATCTTTCATCAGGACACTCGATAATGGAATCCGTCTTCTTGACAATTATATTTCCAAAGCAAAGGCTGAGGGGAAGGATACATTGCCCGGAGAGGAGGCTTTTGTGCTTTACGATACCTACGGTTTCCCGCTTGATCTCACAGAATTGATTCTCCGAGAAAAAGATATGAAAATAGATAAGGAAGGTTTCGACAAGGAAATGAAGAAGCAGAAAGACCGTGCCCGTAACGCTGCTTCGGTCGAAGCCACCGATTGGGTGGAGGTTAATCCCGGTGAAGAGGAATTTGTCGGTTATGACACAACTGAGACACCTACCCGCATAATCCGCTACCGTAAGGTAAAGCAGAAAGGAAAGGAATATTATCAGATTATGCTTACCAAAACGCCGTTCTATGCTGAAATGGGTGGTCAGGTAGGTGACAAGGGTGTCTTGAAATCACCCTCCGGCGAAGAAATTGAAATTTTCGATACAAAGAAAGAGAACAATACGGGAGTGCATCTTTCTTATAAATTGCCCTCTGATGTATCGCAGGAATTTATTGCCGTGGTTGATGAGGAGTCGAGAGCAGCAACTTCCGCCAATCACTCTGCGACTCACCTTCTGCATGAAGCACTTCGTGAAGTGCTGGGCACCCATGTTGAGCAGAAAGGTTCTTATGTAAGTCCCGACTTCCTGCGATTTGATTTCTCACATTTCCAGAAAGTTACTCCCGAAGAATTGCGAAAAGTCGAGCATCTTGTAAATAGACGGATACGCAAGGCAATGCCGTTGGAAGAATGTCGTGAACTTCCTATCGAGGAAGCACGTGAGATGGGAGCTATGGCACTTTTCGGGGAGAAATATGGTGATAAGGTAAGAGTTGTAAAATATGGCTCTTCCGTTGAGCTTTGTGGTGGCACTCATGTGGCGAACACCGGTAATATCGGTATGGTAAGGATTCTTTCCGAGAGCTCTATTGCAGCAGGGATTCGCCGAATTGAGGCTGTGAGCGGTTCGGGTGTTGAAAAAATGATAGACGAGACAGCTGACACCATGCGAGAGATCGGCGCACTGCTTGGAGGATCTTCCGATATAAAGACGGCTGTAACGCGCGCGATCGGTGAGAATACCGATCTTCGTCATCAGGTAGAGGAGTTTATGGCTGAGAGAATAGAGAATCTTTCCAATCAGGTTATTGCCGATTCACGAGAAGAAAAAGGGATAAAACTGGCAATATTGGCCGGCGTGCGTCTGCCCGATGTCGTAAAGAATGTGGCATTTACCGTACGGAAAAAATCTCCTGTATCGACAGCTTTTGTAGGTGCTACGGTTAATGCCGGCAAACCGATGCTCACAGTAATGCTGACAGACGATCTTGTGAAAAGTGGTCTTAATGCTTCCCAGATTGTCCGTGAAGCCGCAAAACTTATAAAAGGTGGAGGTGGAGGTCAGCCATTCTTTGCTCAGGCCGGAGGAAAGGATGCTGAAAAGCTTTCTGCAGCCGCCGAAAAGATGATAGAATTAATTTGTAACTAAAAAGAGAAACCGATGAAATCCGGCAAGATATTAGCGGCAGCTCTTTTGTTGGGAGCCGCACAATATGTAATGGGCGAGACTTATATGGTTGTCATGAAGGAGACCAAAGTTTTCGATGAACCCAATGTGAACGGTTATGTGACAAAAAATCAGAACGATCAGGAGGTTGTTCTATCAGAAGGGATGGCATTCAAGATTGTGGAAACACGTAAAGGCTGGGAAATGATTGAATATTCTCCCGGTCTTCGCGGAATGGTGATGAGTTCTTATGGAGTTCCTTCCGACAATCTGAAGAAGCCTTCCGCCGGGTCGTTCAATGTTTCCAACCAGAGCGGGAATATCGTGGATGTCGCTTTGGCAGAGGGAGTCTGGACACTTACTTCGGCCGGAAAAAACTATAAAGGGCAGGAATTTGGAAACGTTGTCATATTTTTCGATACAAACGGCAATCAGGCTTTTTCTCTCACCAATGTAGGCGGGAAAACTGCTGTCTATTGTTATTCAAACGATATCACCAAGTTTTTTTGAGTAGCCGGGTCTGCCTGCCGTTATCCATTCGTGTCATTAGATGAGGCGCAAGAATATTTTATATACGTATAATGCCGAGACCGACAATTTCGAGAGAGTTTATCCGACTTTCCGGTCTCGGTTGCGTTCTTTTCTTATTTTTGCTGCTGCTTCGCTCGGTGTAGGAGCGTTGCTTTTTCTCTTCGTCTTTTATGTATTTGATGTTCCTACGGAAGAGAATCTACGTAAAGAGAATGCTTCGTTAAGAAGCCAGTATAATATTCTCAACAAGCGTCTTACGAATTCTCTCAACATAATGTCGGATATTCAGAACAGAGATGACAATTTTTATAGGGTAATGATGCAGATGGACCCGATGGCGCGCAGTCAGCGATATGCCGGGCTTGATAATGAGAAACGTTATCAGGAACTCGTAAAACTTCCGGACGGAGCGCTTATCGGGCTTATGGCGCGTCGCCTCGATTATTTGGACCGTCAGTTATTTGCCCAGTCTATTTCATTTGATAAATTAAAGGAGACTGCCACCAACCAAAAAGATAAGCTTTCACATATACCATCTGTCATACCTATAAATATAAAGGATTTTACAATGTCGTCGGGGTATGGAGTGCGACGCGATCCTATCTATGGTTCATCAAAATTCCATCCCGGGCTTGATTTTGCCGCCAAAACGGGAACTCCTGTTTTTGCTACTGCGGATGGAATCGTGAGTGAGGCTGAACGTAAAGGGGGATATGGGAATTGTATCGATATTTCCCACGGTTATAATTACCTTACCCGTTATGCGCATCTTAGTGAAATCCTGGTAAAGCCGGGTCAGAATGTTAAGAGGGGAGAGATGATTGGCAAGGTTGGATCAACAGGTAAATCCACCGGATCGCATTTGCATTATGAAGTTCGATTTAAGGATGAGCCTCAGAACCCCGTGAATTATTATTTTATGGATCTGACCCCGGCGGAATATGCCGAGATGATTCGTCTTGCCGAAAATGCAGGACACGTGATGGATTGATCAAGAGGGAATGCTATGGATCAGCTTGACAAGCTATATTACAAGATAAAGGACGTTTCTGAAATTCTCGGAATCCCGGCAACCACATTGCGTTATTGGGAAAGGGAATTTCCGGAGTGTTCGCCAAAACGAAGCTCAACCAATATACGTTATTATACTCCACAGGATATAGAGACGTTTCGTAAGATACACTATCTTGTAAAAATAAAAGGCCTGAAATTATCCGTAGCAAAAGAACAGCTTCACCGCAACAACAGTAATGTTTCGCGACTGGTGGAAGTTATCGAACGTCTTAGAGAAGTACGTGCGGACTTGATGAAACTTCTCGAATCGCTTGAAAAAAGAAAAGATTAAGATACTTTACTTTATAGAGACCACACAATGGCTACTTCAAAAGTTAAATCAATGTTTTTCTGTTCTGAATGCGGATATGAGTCAGCGAAATGGCTTGGTAAATGTCCGGCTTGTGGCCAGTGGAACACATTTGTTGAAGAGAAAGTAAGCAAGACGAAAGCCAAAAGCAATAAGCGCGGTCTTGTAAGCAGCACGAAATCCATTCCGCTTTCTGAAATAGAGGTAAAAGAAGAGACCCGGATCAAGATGCCTTCATCAGAGCTCAACAGAGTGCTCGGAGGAGGCCTTGTGGCCGGTAGTCTCACGCTTATAGGAGGAGAACCGGGTATCGGAAAATCAACACTGCTTCTTCAGAATATTCTTTCGATCCGCAACCGGAAAATACTATATGTATCGGGAGAGGAGAGTGCTACGCAACTTAAACTCAGGGCTGACCGTCTTGGCAAAATTTCTGACAATACATATATTTTGTGTGAGACTCAGCTTGATAATATTTTTACTCAGATAGAGAATGTAGAACCGGATATTGTGGTGATAGACTCCATTCAGACCATTCTCTCTTCTGAAATCGAGTCTTCGGCCGGGAGCGTCTCTCAGGTTAGGGAATGTGCATCGGCCCTTCTTCGATATGCCAAAGAATCGGGAGTACCCGTTATTCTTGTCGGACATATAAATAAGGATGGTGCAATAGCCGGTCCGAAAGTGCTTGAGCATATCGTTGATACGGTGCTCCAGTTTGAAGGCGACCGACAATATCTATACCGGTTGCTGCGAGGTATAAAAAACCGTTTTGGGTCTACAAATGAAATTGGAATCTATGAGATGGTTCAAAAAGGCCTCAAGGAGGTGAAAAATCCTTCGGAAATGCTTCTTTCCGAAAACCGTGATGAAGAAATGAGCGGAACGGCAATAGGAGTGACAACGGAAGGAATAAGACCATTCATGGTTGAGGTTCAGGCTCTGGTCTCATCGGCCGCATACGGAACGCCACAACGCTCGGTAACCGGGTTTGACCAGCGACGTCTCAATATGTTGCTTGCCGTTCTGGAGAAACGAGCCAAATTCAAACTCTCGCAGAAGGATGTTTTCCTGAATATAGCAGGAGGATTCCGGATTTCAGATCCGGCTGTCGACATGGCTGTTGTCACGGCTATAATGTCGTCGAACTTCGATATAGCTATTTCCCGTAAAACGACATTTGCAGGAGAGATAGGTCTTTCCGGCGAAATACGGACAGTCACAAGGATCGAGCAAAGGGTTTCCGAGGCTCAGAAACTGGGATTCGACACTATCATCATTCCGAAAGCAAACCTGAAAGGTATCAAGGATAATTTTTCAATAAATATAGTTGAAGCGGGAAGAGTAGAAGATGTGTTCCGACATATTTTCGGTTAAAACGCTTCGAGATTAAAATTAATAAGTTACAAATCGAATATGGGCAATATAATTGAATTTAAGGATGTCTTTATAGAGCGTTCTGAACGTGAGGTTCTAAAAAACATCAGTTTTGCGCTCGGAGAGGGAGAGTTCTGCTATCTTGTAGGGTCTGTGGGAAGCGGGAAGAGCTCCTTGCTTAAGACTCTTTATTCGGATGTCCCGGTCACTTCAGGTACAAAAGCAGAAGTCATGGGTTTTGACCTGTTGAAGATGCGCCGTAAGCAGATTCCCTTCTTACGGCGTAAGATAGGAATTGTATTTCAAGACTTTCAGTTGTTACAAGATCGTTCGGCTCGTGCAAATCTCCGATTTGTACTTAAAGCTACGGGCTGGAAAACAAAGGGTGAGATTGAGGACAGAATTGATGAGGCACTCAAAGCCGTAGGGATGGAAAACAAGAGCTACAAGATGCCGCATGAACTCAGTGGAGGTGAGCAGCAGCGTATCGTTATAGCACGAGCGTTGCTCAATAAGCCGGCATTGATTCTTGCCGATGAGCCAACCGGAAATCTTGATCCGCGCACCGGTTATCAGATCGCCGGTCTTCTTCATCAGCTCGCAGATGAAGGCACGAGCATACTTATGGCCACTCATAATATGCAGCTTGTAGAAGATTTTCCCGCACGTGTTGTGCATTGTCACGACAAAATGCTCGAAGAATAAGCATAAATAGCCCTTATTTAAGCAATAAAGAGTTTATAAACGCTGAAAAAACGGTTTATAATTTCATATTTTTCAAAAATTGTTTAAATTTGCGTATAAGATTCCTGCTTGCCCGATAAATACATTTTTCAGGGAAGGAGTCTTGAAATAGTTTTGTTTTCGAACTGACAGATTAAGAAATAACGATACACCAATCTATATCATAAAAGCTATTATAATGGCAGAAAAGAAAGAAACTTTATTCGACATGTTTCCTCCGGTTTCAACCGAAGACTGGATTGCGAAAATAAATGTCGATCTGAAGGGCGCCGATTTCGATAAGAAATTGGTATGGCGCACTAACGAGGGCTTCAATGTTAAGCCGTTCTATCGTAGAGAAGATCTTGAAGGTCTTCCGGCAATAGAGTCAGTGCCCGGAGAATTCCCTTATCTCAGAGGTACGCGTGACAACAACGACTGGCTGATCCGTCAGCAGGTGCAGGGAAAAACGGCTGCAGAGCTTAACGACCATGCGCTCCACATTCTTAACCGTGGTGTTGAATCTCTTGGAATTTCCTTGAAAGGCGAACTTGGAGCTGCAGATCTTAAGGCAATTCTTGCCGGTGTGGATCTCAAGAAAGTTGAGGTTAATATCACGTGCTGCCCCGGGAAAGCAGTAGAGGTGGCCGCCGAGCTTGTCAAGCTGATCAAAGAGGCAGGCGCAGAAAAAGACTTCCGCGGCTCTGTGGATTACAATCCTTTCCGTCGCCTCCTTAAACATGGCCTTCCCTTCCCTAAAGATGCTGCAAAAGAGGGCAAAGCTCTTTATGAAACAGTAAAGGAGATCTCCGGTCTTCGTTGCTTTGCTGTTGATAGCTTTATCTTCAACAACTGTGGAAGCTATATCACACAGGAACTCGGATATGCACTTGCCTGGGGTGCCGAATGGCTCACTATGATGACTGAAGAGGGCCTTACCGTTGATGAGGTTGCTGACCGCATCAAGTTTAACATGGGCATATCTTCCAATTATTTCATGGAACTTGCAAAATTCCGTGCCGGCAGAATGCTTTGGGCAGAAATTGTCAAAGCCTATCAACCTTCAGGCGACCATGCCTGCAAGATGTGGGTACATGCTGTAACGAGCCGTTTCAACCAGACTCTTTATGATTCTCATGTGAATCTCCTCCGTTCGATGACGGAGACCATGAGTGCTGCCCTTGCCGGTGTAAATTCAATCGAAACCCTTCCTTTCGATCTCTGCTATAAGACTCCCGATGAGTTCAGCGAGCGTATCGCACGCAACCAGCAGGTGCTTCTCCGTGAGGAATCACACCTTGACAAGGTTGTGGATCCTGCAGGTGGTTCGTATTATATTGAAACTCTTACTCAGTCAATCGCTCAGCAGGCATGGAAAGTCTTCAACGAAGTTGAGGAAGAGGGCGGTTTTGACGCGATGATTAAATCAGGCAAGATTCAGGCCAAGGTGAATGAATCAGGAATGAAACGTCATCTCGATGTTGCACGTCGTAAAGAAAACCTTCTTGGAACCAATCAGTTCCCCAACTTCAATGAGAAGGCTCTCGATAAGATCGAGAACACAGGCTGCTGCAATTGTGGTTGTGGTCATGCCGATGTTGAGGATGGTGCTGTTGAGGCATTGAATTTTGATCGTGCTGCCAGCCAGTTTGAGACACTCCGTCTTGACACAGAACGCAGCTCAAAGCGTCCGAAAGTGTTTATGCTCACAATTGGTAATCTTGCCATGCGTCTTGCACGTGCCCAGTTCTCATCCAATTTCTTCGGATGCGCAGGGTATGAGATAATAGATAATATTGGCTTTGAGACAGTAAAAGAGGGTGTGGACGCAGCAATAGAGAAAGAGGCTGATGTGGTTGTTCTTTGCTCAAGCGACGATGAATATGCCACCTACGCTCCCGAGGCATTCAAGGAACTTGCCGGCCGCGCCATGTTTGTGGTTGCCGGAGCTCCCGCATGTATGGACGAGCTGAAAGCTCAGGGTATTGAAGACTTTATCCACGTAAAAGTGAATGTTCTCGACACACTCGTCGGATTTAACGCTAAACTCCTGAAATGAACATGAGACCGAATTTTAAAGAAATAGATATAAATAAGGTAGTGGCTTCCGGAAGCCACAAGCCGGCTGTTGCCGAAGAATGGCTTACAGCAGAGCTCATTCCGGTTAAACCCGTCTATACAAAGGAAGATCTCGAAGGGATGGAGCATCTTGACTATGTTTCCGGTCTTCCCCCGTTCCTGCGCGGTCCTTACAGCGCGATGTATCCGATGCGTCCGTGGACAATCCGTCAGTATGCCGGTTTCTCCACTGCCGCCGAGTCGAATGCTTTCTATCGCCGTAACCTTGCTTCGGGTCAGAAAGGTCTTTCAGTAGCGTTCGACCTTCCTACCCATCGCGGATATGACGCAGATCACGAGCGAGTGGTCGGTGATGTTGGTAAAGCCGGTGTATCCATCTGTTCAATCGAGGATATGAAGGTTCTTTTCGATGGAATTCCATTGAATAAGATGTCAGTCTCCATGACGATGAATGGTGCCGTCCTTCCGGTTCTTGCATTCTATATCAATGCCGGTTTGGAACAGGGAGCCAAGCTTGAGGAGATGGCGGGAACGATTCAGAATGATATCCTCAAGGAGTTCATGGTTCGTAACACCTACATCTATCCGCCGGCCTTCTCAATGAAGATTATCGCTGATATCTTTGAATATACTTCAAAGAATATGCCTA
>CAZOPN010000046.1:0-17729 GCA_964581685.1 uncultured Sangeribacter sp.
CCCGCTATGCTCAATCGCTCAAAAGTCAAAAATCGCTCCAACCCAGCGACCCCAGAGGCACTCAAATTTATGAGATGGGCTCTAATAAGTCATGAACCCTTTGGGATACCATAAAATCCGGAACTGAATTAATTACAGACCGAACATAACCATAACCCATGAATAAATTCAAAAAATACCTGGCTATTTTCCTTGCGGGAGCAGGATTGGCCACAGCCTCGGCAGAGGAAACTGCAGATGATGTTCTGCAGATTATCGATCGAGTGAATACCACATGGCAGGAATCGCATCCACAGCATGGACGCTCTTTCTGGGATAATGCCGCGTATCATACCGGTAACATGGAGGCTTATAAACTCACAGGTAATAAGAAATATCTTGATTACTCAACGGAGTGGGCTAAACACAATGAGTGGAAAGGTGCCAAGAGTGATGATCGTTCCAAGTGGAAATATTCTTACGGAGAGAGCGATGATTTCGTGCTTTTCGGCGATTATCAGATTTGTTTCCAGACGTATGCCGACCTCTATAACATTGCTCCTTCTCCGGAGAAGATTGCAAGAGCGCGCGAGGTAATGGAGTATGAAATGTCTACGCCTCAGAACGATTACTGGTGGTGGGCCGATGGTCTTTACATGGTAATGCCGGTGATGACCAAGCTTTATAATATCACAGGTAACCAGCAATATCTTGATAAGCTTTATGAATACTGGCAGTTTGCAAACAGTATCATGTATGATCCTGAGACGGGTCTATATTTCCGCGACGGTAAGTATGTATATCCCAAACATAAAAGCGTGAACGGCAAGAAAGATTTCTGGGCTCGTGGCGACGGCTGGGTTTTGGCTGCACTGGCAAAAGTTATAGGCGATATGCCCGCTAATGCTCCTCATCGTCAGGAATATGTAGATCGCTTCCAAAAAATGGCCAAGGCTGTAAAAGAGAGTCAGCAGCCGGAAGGCTGGTGGACTCGCTCCATGCTTGATCCGGAGCATGCACCCGGTCCTGAGACAAGCGGTACGGCATTCTTTACCTATGGTCTGCAATGGGGTATCAATAACGGACTGCTTGACGCAGCTGAATATCAGCCTGCTGTAGACAAAGCATGGAACTATCTGTCTACCATGGCACTTCAGGACGACGGTACGGTTGGCTATGTTCAGCCAATTGGTGAAAAGGCAATTCCGGGTCAGGTTGTAGACCGCAATTCAACCGCCAATTTCGGAACCGGCGCATTCCTCCTTGCCGCTTGTGAACGCGTTCGTCATCTTCAGAATAAGGCGAACGCTGCTTCTCCCAAGAAGCTGACGATCAATACCGGCAAGAAAGGGGCAGAAATCCCTTCCACAATGTATGGCCTCTTTTTTGAAGATATCAACTATGGCGCCGATGGTGGCCTTTACGCTGAAAAAATCAAGAATCGGTCTTTTGAGTTTGCCGACCCTCTTTCGGGCTGGGATGTGGCCGGCAAGTATGAAATCCTGAATGACGGCCCGTTTGCGCGTAATCCGCGCTATATACGTCTGTTATCGGCAGGCCATCCGCATAAGCACACGGCCTTGGTCAATAACGGTTTTTTCGGAGTCTCGGTTGAAAAAGACTCTCTCTACGACTTCTCGGTTTTCGCGCGTGTTCCTGATGGGAAGAATGCAAAGATAAAAGTTGAACTTATCAATCCTGCTACAGGTGATGAAAATCAGGCTGTTGCTTCCAAGACTATTGAAATTTACGGTTCAGACTGGAAGAAATACGGAGTGCAGTTCAAGCCTCATGCCACTGTTTCCAAAGGTCAGCTCCGCATATATCTTGAAGGCGATCAGTCGGTTGATCTGGAGCACGTTTCGCTTTTCCCGACCAATAATATCCACGGGTTGCGTGCTGATCTTGTAGATAAACTGGCCGGGTTACACCCCGGAGTATTCCGCTTTCCGGGAGGATGTATAGTTGAAGGTACAGACCTTGATACCCGCTATCAGTGGAAGAACACTATTGGTGCTCCTGAAAATCGTCCGCTTAACGAGAACCGCTGGCAGTATACATTCACACATCGTTTCTACCCCGATTATTATCAAACGTATGGTCTTGGCTTTTATGAGTATTTCTTGCTCAGCGAGCTTCTTGGAGCAGAGCCACTTCCGGTGTTGAATGTCGGATTGGCATGTCAGTATCAAAATGATAAGGAATCGGCACATGTGGCTGTTGAGAATCTCGATCCCTATATTCAGGATGCGCTCGATCTTATCGAATTTGCCAATGGCCCTGTCACCTCCGAGTGGGGAGCTAAACGCGCTGAGATGGGTCATCCCGAACCATTCAATCTCAAATATCTCGGTGTAGGCAATGAACAATGGGGAGAGGAATATGTAAAGCGTCTTGAGCCATTTGTTAAAGCAATCCGTAAGAAATATCCTTCTGTAAAGATTGTCGGATCGTCCGGTCCCAACTCTGAAGGTAAGCAATTTGACTATCTCTGGCCTGAGATGAAGAATCTGAAGGTAGATTTAGTAGATGAACATTTCTATCGTCCGGAAGACTGGTTCCTTTCGCAGGGCACACGCTATGACGGTTATGATAGAAAAGGGCCGAAAGTCTTTGCCGGAGAATATGCCTGTCACGGAAGAGGAAACAAACGCAATCATTTCAACGCGGCTCTTCTTGAGGCAGCATTTATGACAGGCCTTGAAAGGAATGCTGATGTTGTGGAGATGGCTACCTACGCTCCTCTCTTTGCCCATGTTGAAGGCTGGCAGTGGCGTCCGGACCTTATCTGGTTTGATAATCTTCGCAGTATGCCCACTTCGAGCTATTACGTTCAGCAGATGTATGGAGCAAACAAAGGAAGTCGTGTCGTTCCGACCACACTCAACGGCCGCCCGGCCGCCGGACTTGAAGGTCAGGATGGTCTCTTCGCTTCCACTGCCTACGATGAAAAAGCCGGAGATTATATAGTAAAGATTGCCAATACCTCCGACTATAATCAGTATGTCACTCTTGACTTCAAAGGAAAGAACCTTAACTTTACCAAGCTGACAGCCGAGTCGCTTCATGCCGACAGAAATATGGAGAATACTCTCGACCGTCCTGACATGGTTAAGCCGGTGAAGAGTGAGAAAGAGATAAAAAGTGCTGCTGATCTTACTGTTGAGATTCCGGCAAAGACATTCGTTGTTTACCGACTTAAATAAGCTCGATGATACGATCTCTAAAAGATATATGTGCGCTTTGTGTGGTTGTTGCCACCGGATTTATTGCATCGGGCTCGGAGGCAACCGTCACGCTTCATCCTGAACCGGATGCTCCTGTTATTCCGCGCGAGATTTACGGACAGTTTGCCGAACATCTTGGCACGTGCATATACGGCGGGCTCTGGGTTGGTCCGGAATCAACTATTCCCAATAAGGATGGTTACCGACTTGATGTGCTTAATGCGCTAAAGGATTTGCAGGTGCCTGTGCTCCGTTGGCCGGGAGGTTGTTTTGCTGATGAATATCATTGGCGTGACGGCATCGGCCCTCGCTCCGAGCGGCCCCGAATGGTAAACAACAATTGGGGCGGAACAGTCGAAGACAATTCTTTAGGAACAAATGAGTTCTTCAATCTGTGCGAGCTGCTTGGTGCCGAGCCTTATCTCAGCGGAAACGTGGGTAGCGGTACGGTAGAAGAGCTGGCCAAGTGGGTTGAATATATTACGGCCGAAAGCGGCCCGATGGCTGATTTGCGCCGACAGAACGGACGCGAAAAGCCTTGGCGTCTTAAATATCTCGGCGTTGGTAACGAAAGCTGGGGATGTGGGGGCAACTTCACTCCGGAATATTATTCAGACGTTTACCGGAGATATCAGACATATTGCCGTAATTTCAATGGTAATCAACTCTACAAGATAGCTTCAGGTGCAAGCGATTATGATTACAATTGGACTGAAGTGCTGATGCGTCAGGCAGGACGCTTTATGGATGGCATCTCGTTACATTATTATACTGTTCTTACGTGGAGCGGAAGCAAAGGCTCATCAATACATTTCGATGAGGCAGACTGGTATTGGACTTTGGGCAAATGCCTTGAAATCGGAGATGTTATCAGGAAGCATTGCGATATAATGGACAAATATGATGCAAAGAAGAGGGTCGGGCTACTTGTAGATGAATGGGGAACCTGGTGGGATGAGGAACCCGGAACAATCCGTGGGCATCTCTATCAGCAGAATTCACTGCGAGATGCCATGGTGGCTGCTCTTTCGCTAAATATGTTTCATCGTTTTGCCGACCGAGTTCGCATGGCTAATATCGCGCAGATAGCCAATGTGCTTCAGGCGATGGTGCTGACCCAAGGCGACAGGATGGTGCTGACCCCTACCTACTATGTCTTTCGTATGTATCGTCCGCACCAGGGGGCGAAGTTGATCCCGGTTGAAGTTACCACGCGGGAGATCACTGCACGTGACGGGCGCAAGGTTCCCCAGGTGGATGCAACTGCAAGCGAACACGAAGGCTCTTATTGCATTTCTCTGGTAAATACCGATCTTTCAGATTCAGCCGAAGTAATTGTTGATCTCGGCTCAATCAAGCATTCGGGAAAACTCTCCGGAGAGATTCTTACGGCTTCATCAATGGATGCATATAATGATTTCGGTAAGCCTGAAAATGTTAAGCCCGGTATCTTTACAGGTGCAAAGATGAAGAACGGTAAGCTTATGGTTTCGCTTCCTGCGAAATCTATCGTAACATTAAATTTAAAGTGAGAATAAATTTTATATCTTCTTAACTCAAAAAAAGTAAAGACAATTTAAAATACAAAGATCATGAACACCAACATGTTTTCATTGGAAGGAAAGGTTGCGCTCGTAACAGGCGCAGTGTATGGAATCGGCCTCGCCATCGCAAAGGCATTTGCAGCAGCAGGCGCAAAAATCGTTTTCAATACCAACAGTGAGGACGGCCTTAAGATGGGTCAGGACGCATATAAAGAGTTAGGTATCGACGCAAAAGGCTATCTTTGCGACGTTACCGACGAAGAGGGCGTTCAGAAAATGGTTGCCGATATCGAGGCTACTGTAGGAACAATCGATATTCTTGTTAATAATGCGGGTATCATCAAACGTATTCCTATGGTCGATATGAAGGCTTCAGAATTCCGTCAGGTAATCGATATCGACCTTGTTGGTCCGTTTATCTGCTCTAAGGCTGTTATCCCCGGCATGATCAAGAAAGGTAAAGGCAAGATCATCAACATCTGTTCAATGATGAGCGAGCTTGGCCGCGAAACTGTCAGTGCTTACGCAGCAGCCAAGGGTGGTCTTAAGATGCTCACCCGTAATATCGCTTCTGAATATGGTGAGTTCAACATCCAGTGTAATGGCATAGGCCCCGGCTATATCGCTACACCGCAGACAGCACCTCTCCGCGAACGTCAGGCCGACGGTAGCCGTCATCCTTTCGATTCATTTATCATTGCCAAGACTCCGGCTGCTCGCTGGGGTACTCCGGAAGATCTCCAGGGTCCTGCTGTATTCCTGGCTTCAGATGCTTCCGACTTCGTTAATGGTCATGTGCTCTATGTAGACGGCGGAATTCTCGCCTATATCGGCAAACAACCCAAATGATGAATCGACTGAAAATTACGTTTTGCATTGCAGGGGCGGCGCTTGCCGTGGCCCCTGCTTTGTCTAAAACGACACTTGAGGTTAGCAATCCGAGTTCTGATTTTAGGCTCGGGGAAGTGGTTGAGGTCGAGGCCTCGAAGATTATAAAGAAAGAGGGCGCTGATTTTCATATCATCGATTCGAAAGGGATGCCGGTGGTAAGTCAGCTCACTCATGACGGGAAGCTTTTGTTTAGAGCAGATGTAGGACCCAAGGGGCGTGCCCGCTATTATGTTGAAAAAGGAGTCCGACCGGTTCAGAAAGGTGATACGATGGTCTACGGCCGCTTCTTTCCTGAACGTGATGACGATATGACATGGGAGAACGAGCGCGCTGCATATCGCGCTTACGGCCCTATGCAGCAGAAGAAAGGAGCCCGTACGTTTGGCTACGATATCTGGAGCAAGTCGGTGAAACATCCGGTAATTGAACAGCGCTATTTTGATCATCTTCGCCGTAACAAGTCTTTCCATAAAGAATGGGGTAACGGTCTTGATGTATACAATGTCGGGCCAACGCTCGGTGCCGGTACTGTTGCCTTTACTGATGCCGCCGGTGAGATTGTTTATCCCTGGTGCTGGAAAGAATATGAAGTGCTTGATAACGGACCGCTCCGCTTTAGTGTTCGACTCGTCTATAATCCATTGGAATTTGATGACGAAAATGGAGTGGTAGAGACACGTGTTATTACTCTCGACTCCGGCGACTGGCTCAACAAGACCGAGATTGAATATTCCGGTCTTAAGCAAAGTCATCCCGTGATGGGCGGAATCGTAGTCCATGATGCCAATCCGGAAGCATATTCTCTTGATTCTGCATCGGGAATTGTTGCGTACGAAGACCCCACGGACGGTTCTTCTCCCGGGACCGGCATGATTTACGTCGGAATGCTATGGCCTGAGGCCACTTCAGTAGAATATGTTCCTTTTGCTGAGAAAAAAGGAGATGCTCTCGGTCACGCTGCTGTCAAAGGAAGCTATCGCCCCGGCGATCATCTTACATATTACTGGGGTTCAGGCTGGAGCAAAGGCGGAGTTAAGAATCTTGCCGATTGGAAGGAGAAACTTGCCAAGGAGGCATCTCGGCATAAGACCCCCCTTAAAGTAAAGGTTAAATAAATCATGCGGTAGGTAATTCCTAAGCTTGAAACGATAAGTTTATTGCGTAGGCTTTCTTGGCCGGGCAATATTTGCGAACAACAACAATATCAACTTATAACATGGAAGAAGTTTTTAAATATATCATCGGTCTTGGCGCGGCGGTGATGATGCCTGTGATTTTCACGATTCTCGGCGTGTGCATTGGTATCAAGTTAGGCGATGCGCTGAAAGCCGGTCTTAAAGTGGGTGTAGGTTTCGTGGGTCTGTCTATCGTGACTGCACTGCTCACCTCAGCTCTGGGTCCTGCTTTGGAGTCAGTTGTAAGAATCTACGACCTTCAGTTAAGTGTATTCGACATGGGTTGGCCTGCCGCGGCCTCTGTAGCTTACAATACAGCTGTAGGTGCATTCATAATTCCGGTCTGTCTGGGAGTAAATTTACTTATGCTCCTCACCAAGACCACCCGCACTGTCAATATCGACCTCTGGAACTATTGGCATTTTGCCTTTATCGGAGCCGTAGTCTATTTTGCCAGTGATTCTCTTGCATGGGGCTTCTTTGCAGCTATAATCTGCTATATTATAACTCTTGTCCTTGCCGATATGACAGCATTCCGTTTCCAGAAATTCTATAAGGATATGGATGGTATCTCTATCCCGCAGCCTTTCTGTGCCGGTTTTGCTCCTTTTGCATGGGTTATAAATAAGGGTCTCGACTGTATTCCCGGTTTCAACAAACTTGAGATAGATGCAGAGGGTCTGAAGAAAAAGTTTGGCGTTCTCGGAGAGCCACTTTTCCTCGGAGTGATAGTTGGAGTCGGTATCGGTTGCCTATCCTGCGAATCATGGTCTGAGATTGTCGACAATATTCCTAAGATTCTGGGTCTTGGAATCAAGATGGGAGCAGTGATGGAACTTATCCCGCGTGTTACTGTGCTCTTTATTGAAGGCCTTCGTCCTATATCCGATGCTACCCGCAGCCTTATCGCCCGTAAATTTAAGGGAGCAGACGGTCTTAGCATCGGTATGAGCCCTGCGCTTGTAATCGGCCACCCGACAACGCTTGTTGTTTCTCTCTTGCTGATTCCTTGCACACTGCTTCTGGCAGTCGTCCTCCCCGGCAACCGTTTCCTTCCTCTTGCATCGCTTGCAGGTATGTTCTATGTATTCCCTCTCGTGCTGCCTTACACAAAGGGTAATGTTGTAAAAACATTTATCATCGGCCTTATCGTGATAATCGGGGCACTCTATATGGTTACTAATCTGGCTCCTTATTTCACGCTTGCCGCTCACGACGTATATGCTAACACGGGCGACAGTGCCGTTGCTATTCCTTCCGGATTTGAAGCAGGAGCCCTTGACTTTGCAGGCTCACCGTTAGGCTGGGTAATCTTCCAGCTTACACATGCCTGGAAATGGATAGGAGCCGGTATTCTTGTGCTTGGTTCTCTTGGAATGGCCTTCTGGAACCGTGTTCTTATCATCCGCAATCAGAAGAAGATGATTGCAGCTGATTCCACAACTCTACAGGGCGATGAATAAAATTTAAAATTTAAAATCTAAAAACAGCAGAAATATGAAGATAATCACACTTGGCGAGATTATGCTCCGCCTTTCTCCCTCCGGTTGCAACCGCTTTATGGAGGTTGATAGATTTGAAGTAATCTGGGGTGGTGGTGAGGCCAACGTGGCCGTTAGCTGCGCCAATTATGGTCATGATGCCTATTTTGTTTCCAAGCTTCCGAAACATGAAATAGGTCAGTCGGCTCTTAATGCCCTCCGTCGTTATGGTGTTCACACCGATTATATTGCTCGGGGTGGTGATCGTGTCGGAATATATTATTGTGAGACCGGAGCCTCCATGCGTCCTTCAAAAGTGATCTACGACCGTGCTCATTCGGCAATCGCCGAGGCCATGCCCGAAGATTTTGATTTCGATGCAATAATGAAGGGTGCCGACTGGTTCCATTGGAGCGGTATTACACCGGCAATTTCCGACAAGGCTGCAGAACTCACACGTCTTGCATGCGAGGCCGCGAAACGCAATGGAGTAAAAGTATCGGTCGACCTTAATTTCCGTAAAAAACTTTGGACACCCGAGAAGGCTCAGTCGATAATGCGTCCGCTGATGCAGTATGTGGATGTCTGCATAGGAAATGAGGAAGATGCAGAGCTTTGCCTTGGTTTCAAGCCGGATGCCGATGTTGAAGGTGGAGATACTTCAGCCGAAGGTTATAAAGGAATTTTCCGTGCCATGGCAGAGCAGTTCGGTTTTGAGATTGTTGCATCAACGCTCAGGGAAAGTTTCTCCGCAACTCATAACGGTTGGAAGGCTCTGGCCTACGATGGCAAGGACTTCTATGAGTCGAAACGCTATGATATAAATCCGATTATTGACCGTGTTGGTGGTGGCGACAGCTTCTCCGGAGGCCTTATTCATGGTCTTCTGACGATGGATTCCGTTCAGGATGCTCTCGAATTTGCAGTTGCCGCATCTGCCCTCAAGCAGACAATCCCGGGCGATTTCAATCTTGTGAGTGCTGATGAGGTGAAAGCTCTTGCCGGCGGGTCGGCTAATGGACGTGTCCAGAGATAAATTATTGTATAATATAGAATTTCGATATAAAATGGCAAGATTTGATAAGATGGCCGTTGTAGCCAAAATGGGAGAAGCCCCTATGGTACCCGTGTTTTATCATAAGGATGCTGCTACAGCTAAGGCTGTTGTTAAGGCTTGTTATGAGGGTGGGGTAAGACTTTTCGAATTCACAAATCGCGGAGACTTCGCACATGAGGTTTTTGAGGAGGTGATAAAATATGCCGCTGTCGAATGTCCCGATATGGCTGTAGGCGTAGGCTCTGTGGTTGAACCCGGCACGGCTTCCCTTTATATGCAGCTTGGTGCATGTTTTGTTGTGGGTCCGTTGTTCAATCCGGAGGTTTCTCGTGTCTGCAACCGCCGCGGTGTGCCTTACGTTCCCGGTTGTGGAACTGTTTCGGAGGTCGGTGCCGCTCAGGAGACCGGCTGCGAGATATGTAAGGTTTTCCCCGGTGATGTTCTCGGTCCGAAATTCGTTAAAGGAATGATGGCTCCAATGCCCTGGTCGAAGATAATGGTGACAGGTGGCGTTGAGCCCACAGAGGAAAATCTGAAAGCCTGGTTCGGAGCCGGCGCGTATGCCGTAGGCATGGGCTCTAAACTTTTCCCAAAGGATAAAGTTGCAGCTGCCGACTGGGGTTATATTACGGCAAAATGTGCCGAATGTTTCAACATAATCAAAAATCTGAAATGAAAAAAACATTATTGACACTTGCGTTGGCCTTTATTGCTGCCGGGGCTTCGGCGCAGACAACCTATACCATTCAGACAGCATGCCATCCGGATGACGTAAAGACTTATGACACTACTCGTCTTCGTGAACGTTTCACAATGCAGAACGTGATGGAAAATGATAAGATCAATCTTACATATTCCATGTATGATCGTCTGATCTTCGGAGGTGCCGTTCCGGCTACTAAAGCACTCGTTCTTGAAACAATCGACCCCATCAAGTCGGAATACTTTCTTGAGCATCGTGAGCTTGGAGCCATTAATACCGGAGGTGACGGAATTATAGAGGTAGACGGTAAGGAATATGAACTTCATTTCAAGGATGCCCTTTATATCGGGCGTGGCTGCAAGAACGTAGTGTTCAAAAGTAAGAATCCGGCTAATCCGGCAAAATTCTATCTTAACTCTACCAATGCCCATAAGTCTTATCCGGTGCAGCTTGTTACGATTGACGGACGTAAAGGCTCGCTTAAAGCAAATTCTTTTCACGCCGGCAAGATGGAGGAAAGCAATGACCGTGTAATCAATCAGCTTATTGTAAATAACGTTCTTAAGGAAGGCCCGTGTCAGTTGCAGATGGGACTGACCGAGCTAATGCCCGGAAGCGTCTGGAATACGATGCCGGCACATACTCATGGACGTCGTGTCGAGGCTTACTATTATTTCAACGTTCCTGAGGGGAATGCAATTTGTCATCTTATGGGTGAGCCTCAGGAAACACGTGTGATCTGGCTTCATAACCAACAAGCTGTGATGTCGCCCGAATGGTCGATACATGCCGCAGCCGGAACGAGCAACTACATGTTCATCTGGGGCATGGGTGGTGAGAACCTGGATTATGGCGATATGGACAAGATTCAATATCTTGAGATGAAATAAGCAAGACGATATCTGATTTTTTATCGTTCTGCCGCCGGGATTTTTTAGTCCCGGCGGTATTTTTTAAGGATTTTTAGTTATATTTGCATAATAAAGTAAGTCTAAGACCCCGATGGAAAATAAGATCAAAGTAGATGGGCTGACATTCGTGCCTTATATCCGCCGTGAAGAGATAGCAAAAGAGGTAAAGCGTATTGCATCCGAGATACGCCGTGATCTTGGCGACACCAATCCGATATTTATATGTGTCTTAAACGGCGCTTTCATGTTTGCCGCCGATCTCTTCCGGGAGGCTGATATCAATAAAGCGACAATATCGTTTGTGAAATATTCAAGCTATGAAGGTGTAAACTCTACCGGTAAAATTAAAGAGCTCATTGGTCTTCAGGAAGATATAGAGGGACGCGATGTAGTGATCGTTGAAGATATTGTGGATACAGGTCTCACCGCTTCAATGATGGTATATGATCTAAAGAAACGTAATCCCCGCTCAATCCGCTTTGCCACTCTTCTCCATAAACCCGAAAGCAGTAAGACCGGTTTCAAACCTGATTATGTGGCTTTCAGCATTCCCCCGAAATTTATCATCGGTTATGGCCTTGACCTTGATGGCAAATGCCGGAACCTTCCCGATATTTACGTTACGGAGTAGGATAAAAAATAGGGAACAGGCATCAGGGATGGAGGCCGGAACATTATCGTTTTTATCCGGACATAACGTGAGGCTTGTATTGGCAGGAAAAACTCAAAATTAGATAAATATGTTGAATTTAGTATTATTTGGAGCTCCCGGCAGCGGCAAAGGTACTCAAAGCGAGAAGCTTATTGAGAAATACGGACTCCATCATATATCTACAGGAGAGGTGCTTCGTGATCATATCCGACGTGGAACGGAATTAGGCAAGATTGCCGACAGTTATATATCCCGTGGCCAACTCATACCTGATGATCTTATGATTCGCATTCTTGATCACGTACTGGAAAATGAAGCGATGGATAAAAAGGGAGTAATCTTTGATGGTTTTCCCCGTACCATTCCTCAGGCCGAAGCCCTTAAGGATCTCCTTCAGAAGCGGGGAACAGATCTTCATGCTGTTGTTGGTCTTGAAGTCCCGGAAGAAGAGTTGGTGGAGCGTATGCTCAATCGTGGTAAGCTGACCGGGCGAGCTGATGATAACCCTGAAACAATCAAGAACCGTCTGAAGGTATATCACGATCAGACGTATCCTTTACGTGATTACTACACAGGAGAAGGTAAATATCTTCCCGTAAACGGACAGGGTGCCGTAGACGATATTTTTAATGATATTACAAGAGGAATTGATAAAGCCCTCGGTGAGAACTGCGATTGATCCGAGAATACAATAATAGACTTTGAAAAAGCGTTAAATCATTATGAGATTTAGCGCTTTTTTTCTTTGCGTGTTGTGTCTGGCAGTTCTCTGCGGTTGCCGGACCCCTAAGCTGTCGGAAGCAAATGCCCAGTTCGACAGAGGTGAATATTTCAACGCGTCGAAAACTTACCGGGCCGTCTATAACAAACTCAACCCGCGTACCGACCGCGAACTCCGTGGGGAGGTGGCTTATCAGCTTGCTACGTGCTATCGTAAGTTGAATATGGCCGCCCGAGCTTCAGCGGCCTATCAGAATGCTATCAGATATGAATATCCTGATTCCATGGCATTCTATTATCTTGGTCGTTCTCTTCAGTCGGAGGGTAAATATCAACCTGCTATAGAAGCTTATTCCACATATCTTGAATGGCGTCCGGACGATAGCCTGGCGAAAGAAGGCCTCAAGGGATGCCGTAGTGCTTTAGCTGCAAAAAATAAGAAAAAAACGCGTTATAAAGTGGCACAGTCGAAGATCTTTAACTCTCGGCGTGCCGACTTCTCTCCTATGTTTCTCGATAAGAATTACGAGACACTCTATTTTACAACCACAACCGAGAAGGTTACAGGTGCCAATAAATCGGAAATCACCGGCATGAAAAAGTCGGATATTTGGTTTTCGAAAAAGAATGAGCGTGGAGAGTGGCAAAAACCGGAGCCTGCCGGTGGAGAATTGAATTCGGAAATGGATGAAGGGATCATAAGTTTTTCGCCCGATGGACAGACAATGTATCTCACCATGGCACGCCGCTCTCTCACTTCAGATACATCTGTAGAGATCTATACGTCACGACGCAGTGATGCCGCATGGAGCCAGCCGCAGAAATTCGAAATTACTGCCGATACTCTTTCAGCCGTTGGTCATCCGGCAGTTTCGCCCGACGGCCGCTATCTTTATTTCAGCTCCGATATGCCGGGAGGATTCGGGGGGAAGGATATCTGGCGTATTAACCTTCAGGAACGTTCCGGATCTTTAGAGAATCTTGGTGCGCAAATCAATACCTCAGGCGACGAGATGTTTCCCTATGTGCGAACGGATTCCCTGCTTTACTTCGCCTCTGACGGCCATCCGGGATTCGGCGGCCTTGACCTTTTTAAGGCTACCCTCAATTCTACCGGCGACCGCTGGAGCATCGAAAACATGGGATTGCCGATGAATAGTTCAGGCGATGATTTCGGAATAACTTTCGGACAAGGAGAATCCGGTTTTTTCAGTTCCAACCGCGGCGATGCACGTGGTTATGACCATATCTACAGTTTCGAGCTGCCTGAGATTAAAATTACAATTTCAGGCATGGTACTCGATAAGGATGAGGAGCCGGTCCCGAACGCTGTTATCCGGATCGTTGGTGATGACGGCTCATATCAAAAGGAAGTTGCCAGAGATGACGGGTCTTTCCGCTTCCGCCTTGAAAGGGGGGTGAAATACGTGATGCAGGCCGGGGCCAAAGGTTATCTGAATGTCAAGCAGGAGTTTGAATCTGATATAGAGGAGGCTGACGCCGACTATGGAGTTGATTTCATACTCGCGGCTATTAATAAGCCGCAGGTTGTGGAGAATATTTTTTATGATTTTGATAAGGCTACATTGCGTCCCGAATCAAAGGCGGCTCTTGATGAGATGGCACAGATGCTTCGTGATAATCCTAATGTGACTATTGAGATGGGTGCACATACGGACCGCAAAGGGACTGATGAATATAACGTGGGCCTTTCCGACCGACGCGCCAAAAGCGTTGTTGATTATCTTATTGCCGCAGGAATTTCCAAGGATCGGCTTTCCTGGAAAGGATACGGAGAGACCGTGCCTAAGACAGTTACCAAACGTATCAACCGGGAATATCCGCAATTTGAGGAGGGAACGATTCTTAACGAAGAATTTATCGAAGGTCTCTCGGAAGAGGATCAGGCGGCTGCCGATCAGATAAACAGGAGAACGGAGTTTCAGGTGACCTCGATAGATTACGATATGTATTAACTATGAGATTCAGGACAGAATTCAAGGGCGAGAGGGGAGCGATGATCCTTGATCCGTCAAAGACTGTGACCCTGGTGGGATCATGTTTCTCGGAGAATATCGGAGGAATGATGGGAGAGACCGGATGGCCGGTTAAAATCAATCCTTGCGGAATCCTTTACAATCCGGCTTCGATATCTCAGATTGTGCGACTTGCTTTTGCCTCTCCCGGAGAGCGTGTGAGGGTATTGGCAGATTCTCTTTCCATGAGAGGCGGAATCTGGTCTTCATGGCTCTTTTCTTCAAAATTCTCCTCATCATCTTCGCGTCAGACTTTCCTTAACGCTCTCTGCGGACTCGATGCCATGAAGGAGGCTCTTCTCCATTCGGATGCCGTGATATTTACTTTCGGTACATCGCGTGTCTATTTCCGTGACGGCAGAGTGGTCTCCAATTGTCATAAGTATCCCGAAAAAGAATTTGACCGACGACTCCTCTCTGTAGAGGAAAGTGTAGCCGAAATAAATGATCTGGTAAATTGTTTGCGGGCAAATGCCGGTGATATCAAGATAATTTTTACGGTTAGTCCGGTGCGTCATCTTCGCGATGGATTTGCCGGGAATTCTCTTTCTAAAGCTACGTTGCTTTTGGCCGTGGATCAGGTAATGCGCGGGCATTCCGACTTTTCTAATGGGCCTCTTTATTTTCCCGCCTTTGAGATTCTTAATGACGATCTGCGCGACTATCGGTTCTATGCCGATGATCTCCTTCACCCATCACGTGCCGGTATCGAATATATATGGGAGAAATTTCAAGAAACATTTCTGCTTCCGGCAGGGCTGCAAAAAATTGAGATAGGCCGGAAAGAGCATCATCGCAGCTCTCACCGGCCCATTGTCGGATCGTGAAATTCGTAAAAATACGATTGGAAAGTTAGTCTATTTCAGACGAATCTTTTTCCCGGCGCGAATATAAATTCCTGCCGGAAGTCGGGATGAATCTTTGCCGAGTCGAATACCTTGAAGACTATAGATCTCATTTTCATCTTCAGAATAGTTGCCTGTCTCGGAGGCAATGTTTCCTATTCCTGATGTAACTTTTTTAAGATGAATCTCAGAGTGTTCCGTTACTTTTAGATTTACCAGGCCTTTCTCATTCTTTTCATATTTACGGTCGTTTACAAATACTTCCGTGCCGGCGGCAGGCGTTATATCGAGTTCGGAACCGGCATGAAGCTTTAGCTCTTCCTCAAGATTTTCATGAAGGAGAAGTTTGTCGTATTTTACCTCGGCATCGGTATCTTCTTCCTTGATAAAAGATACGCGCACCTCTTCCGGTGTCTTCCCGCCGGTATAGATTTTCAAAACGCTATTGTTTGCCAGAGTAACGGTGAATATACCTTCGTCTGCCATTGAGAGGCGAGTACCATTATGATATACGATCGGCTCCGGATCATTATAGTCGCGTATCGGCGCAAAAGTATAGGGATTGTTATATTGAGGATCGAAATCAAAGGTAGAATAGCCTTCGGAAATTTTTATTGATCCATATTTGGAATCGCGTAGCCTTCCCTTGGATGTGTCTCCTTCCCAGAATAATACAGCCGTATCGGTCTTGTTGATTTTCTGAGCGATGATATATACGGGCATTTCATCCACATGGGCCGAAGTGGCTACATCTTCCTTGAGATCTTTTAGTTTGGCGTAGGCAATCCAGTAGCCCGATTTGGCTTCAAAGCAGATTCGAGGATTCTTTACAGATACTTTCACATTAAAGAGCCTCGAATTATCAAAAGTTATTTCAGGATCCTGAATAGTAAATGAACCTCCATCAATACCACCATCGGATATATCAATGAAATCATTATCACCATATTTGCCTCGACGAAGCTTGACTCCCTCCGGGTTTACGATATAAACGCTACATTCTATCTGCTCATATTCACGAACGGTAGCGCTAATCAGAATGTGGGTGTCTTCATTGACATCAAATCGATAGAGATATGTATCATCTATCTGAGGAATCTCAACGTCCTCACCATTATTATTTATAGAAATATCATAATCTACCGTATTCAAAGCGAATTGAACACAGTCTCCTTTAGCCACGCTAAACTTATTGTCGACCGGATTAATATACTTGAAGGCAGTCTTGTTAAATGCCATTATGAAAGCCTTTTCGGCAAGTTCATCGGCGAATTCGATAGAGACGGAACACATTTCCGGCTCCTCAGGATCCGTTTCAGCGGCAAATGCTACCGGAGCAAACCCCGGAAAAAGCAGAAATACGGCCATCAAGATAAGATATTGGGATAATATTTTTTTCATACGAATGATAAATTTTATGAAATGTGGTCAAAAGCTCACATACCGATTTTTTTAATCGGTCAATCTTAGAATTTTTCCATTGCCCTCGGAGAAGGCAGGTTATCGGAAATCATACGGAACGAATGTCAAAAAGGATGTGTCAGACGGTTTTCGCCGACACATCCTTTTCATTAGTTAATCAGTCTTATATTACTTTCTGACAAGGGCTTTCTTACCGTTAATGATATAGATACCCTTCTCAAGCTGTTTAGCTTGCGATGCGTCGGCATCCTTGAGGATGATTCGGCCATCGATTGTCATCACATTGTATTTACCATTAGCATCTGCTGCGATCCCGTTAATTCCGGTAGTCAGGAGGTTATACTTCTTTGTAATTTCGGGCGAACCCTGGTTGTCTACCGTGATAGCGCCTTCAAAAATTGTAAGAGTATATTCTCCAATCTCAGTGGGCACGGGGCTGAATGAGATCTTGAATGTAGGTTGTGCTGCGCCTTCTACCTGAGTGATTGTACCTCTCTGTGAGTAGCGGTGAGAGTCATATAGACCATTGGAAAGTTCAGCGCCGAATTCCTGGAATACTTCACCTTCAGTGCAGTTTGTGAATACGACCGTGAATTCTGCCAGATCCTCCGGTGTCTCAACATTTCCGGCGTCGGGATTAACAGTATATTCAAGCTCTTTAGCAGCTACAACTGTCCAAGTGTGGCTGATAGCGGGCGATACAACACCGGCACCGAAATCAAGAAGACCTTCAGCCATATCGATAGATACGGTTCCGAGTTTTTTAGCGTAAGCCATACCGAGCTGAATAAAGAACATATTTTGTTCTGCACCTACCATGTAACCTGTATTTCCTGTTGCATCGTATGCTACAGTCTCATCATCAAACTTAACGGTAAGCTTTGATGCAAGGGTTTCAGCATCAGGTACGGTTACAGTTGCTTCCTCATTGAATACAACTCCAATGTTGATACCCCATTGGGTATTTGAGTCAAAGATCTGGTCACCTTGAGGTTCTAACGTATATGTAACTTCATCAATAGGTTTAGCAAGAGTATACTCTGCAGTGATGATTTCATCGTAAGGCTCATCATCGATTACAAAGAG
>CAZOPN010000047.1:0-17212 GCA_964581685.1 uncultured Sangeribacter sp.
CCTTTGGCTCAGTCACATAGCCCGCTATGCTCCTTCGCTCAAATGACAAAAATCAATCCAACCCTGGGACCCTAGCGACCCCCATTTTTTATGAGTCGGGGCCTAAAAATAAGGGTAATAATTGTGGATGTATAATTTAATTTTAGTCAAATAATTGTAAGTTTGTATAAATTTTTCGTTAAAAATTAGGGTGGATGTTTGGGAAACAGCAGATTTTGTCGTATCTTTGTAGACTAATGGATATTGTTCCCGACAATCCCAACTTTTGTGGGTAAAGCTACCAATCTCAAAACAATAACTTCATATCGATTTATACCAATGATCGTCTCTCCAATTTCCATTCTGAACCGACCGGATCATTGCACTAAAACGCATAGGATTCTGATAAAGTTAACCGACAAACCTACCAAAAAAAAATATACCGCGGCCTCGAACGGCTTGATCACGTTTGCAAATTCCTTGTAACAAAATAGAATTACACCCTGCTTAAAATATGAAAAAAATAGTACTGACATTTTTGTTGCTTCTCTCACTGGCTCTTCCGATAACGGCGGCAGTGGATGGCAAATTTAAATATTCCTATCCGGAAATAAAGGATCTTCCTTATGACTTGGGTTACCAGTATTCTAGGTATGACCTTGGAATAGAACCAAATACAGGTTATGAATTGATGACCTTAAAGCAGCCGGTCACCTTAACCTATCATATTCTTTCCGAAGCAGATAAGACCGTAGAAGTCGTATTCGATCCCTCCTATATGGAAATTGTAGATATCGTCATCCCGGAAAAAGTGACCGATCCGCTCGGAAATGAATATACCGTGACCGCCATCGGCAAGATGGCTTTTGACGACTGCCCGGAAATTCGGTCGGTGATAATGCCCAACTCAATTACCCGCATCGAGGATTATGCCTTCAATATGTGCGAGAATAAAGTGCTTCATAAAATAGGATATATCAAGTTTTCCGAAAACCTCACTCATATAGGCAACTTTGCCTTTAAAAATTGCCATAACCTCACCACCGGCTATTTTAAGGAAGGGAATCAATGGAAATTAAAGCAATTAGATTTTCTTCAAGATCCAGATATTCCTGTTTATGGTTTTGGAGGACGATTGACGGGCACAGATGATTATCTGCTCCTTCCCGCTTCTGTGGAATATATCGGCAAACACGCATTTGAAGGGTGCTATTTTGAAAGAGAAGACAACGAGTTAAGGTATGGTATATGCAAAGTCAAAATACCCAATCCGAGCTGCGTCATCGATGACTACGCTTTTGCCGGTTGCGAGCTTTTGGAATTGATCACTATAGGAGAAGGATTGAACTACGACGGTCTTAAAAATCCGACACCGCAAACCGATAAAAAGGGCCGCATAGGGGAGCACGCGTTTGCCAACTGCAATCTGATGAGACTTGACATCCCCTCATCTATAGAGAGTATCGGTGAAAATGCATTCATCAATTGTTTCAAAAGAGAGATGGTAAAAACCCCAAAATCACAGACTGGTAGAGTGTATTACAAAAACCTGTTCTGGTACTATCCAAGATCTTTATTTAACAACGAAGACGGTCTGGGGGGGAAATGGAATGATTGGAATAATTGGTATTCTGGAACAGGAGACAGCAGCATGCCAGCAGACATCAGTGTTTTAGAGAATTTATTAAACCAATGGCATACCAACACTGTGACTATCCATAGTAATCAGACAGTGATAGGTAACAGCGCATTCGCCAACAATCCTCAACTAAAAACAGTCATTGTAACCGGCAACGCTGGAGAATTTTGCTCCGGAGTATTCCGCAACTGCACCAACCTCGAATCCATTGAGCTCCCGGCTGATTTGGCAGTAATCAGCCGAAGTATGTTTATGAATGATTCAGCGTTGGTAAAAATCAAAATCCCCCAAAATGTAACCGAAATAGGCGATTCAGCTTTTTATCAGTGTAGAAAATTAGGAAAAATTGAGTTGCCTTCCAGACTTGAGAAAGTGAATCCCTACACTTTCTACGGGTGTAAACTACTTGACATCAAAGAACTTCCAAATGGCGTAAGCTCTATAGGGAATCATGCTTTCTATGGCTGCAAGCTCATATCTTCATTCACCATTCCTGACAATGTGACAAGTATCGGGGATTATGCTTTTGCTGAATGTTACCAACACGTGTTTTTACGAATAGGGGATGTTAGAAATTGGTACTATGGTTTGGAGAAAGTCACGATCGGCAAGGGTGTTGAAACGATTGGAGCGCATGCATTCGATGGCTGCCGCCATCTTGGTACGATTGAAATGGGGACCAACGTAACGACAATCGGAGATTATGCCTTCCAGAATTGCATGAGCTGTCCGGAAGATGGCTGTGAAGTGGCAAATAATGAATTGACGCTTCCCAATTCCCTTACCGTTATGGGCACAGGCGCTTTCCAGGGATGTATTCATCTTCCGAGTATTACACTCGGCGAGAAGATGACTGTACTGCCTGATTTTGCGTTTGCCTACTGCTCCGATCTACAATCCGTCGGCAACATTGACAACATAACCTCAGCAAACAAAAATGCATTCCTTGGGTGTTGCAGTCTTGAATATTTCGGCTCTATTTTCGATAGCGGAGGGGACTTGATCTTAGGAGAAGATGGAATCCTTTACAATAAAGACCGTACTGAGGTTGTTAGTGCCCTTCCCAACATCCAGGATGCTATAATCTCGGAAGGTGTGTTGAAAATCCGTGATGGAGCTTTCGCTGATTGTGTTGTGCTCCAATACGTTGAGTTCCCCTCAACTCTGGAAGAGATAGGTTCACGTGCCTTCGAAAACTGCATTGGGCTGACGTGGGCCGACCTAATAAATGTCAAGATGGGGGAATTCGTTTATGCGGGCTGCTTAGGGATAGAATCCGTGATAATCTCTAAGGATTTTACTCAGGATCTCCAGGACAATTGGTTCGCAGGATGCCTTAATATGTCGGCAATATCGGTCGAGGACGGGAATAGCATATATTCTTCTGATGAAGATGAGACGTTGCTTTTGAGTAAAGATGGCACCACCTTACTTCGCGCGCCTTCGGGTGTTGATTATTTAAATATCCCTGAAAGCGTCGAGACAATAGGAGACTACGCCTGCTCAAATTGCATTTTATTAGAATCTGTTAGTATTCCCGCTTCTGTTACGCATATAGGTGCCCACGCTTTTGACGGTTGCTATTATGTAGAAGATTGGTACGGATATGAGGAATATTATGGACTAACAAGTATTTTTATTGAAAATCCGGCCGTTACAATTGGCGAATATGCATTTAACAACTGTAAAGCTTTGGTATATGTAGAATGGACAGGAGACGTCGAATCGGGGGCCTTAGGCAGCATTGGTGCATATGCTTTCAACAATTGTGAGAGTCTCACCCCTCGAAGTTCTAATTTCTATTTTAATATATCCGATGCTTCCGTCAGCACTCTGGAGTCATACGCATTCGCCGGTTTCCCCGGCCTTGAAGAGATTACTCTTCCCGCGACTCTCAAGACCATAGGCGACCACGCTTTCGACAGCTGCGGGAATCTCACATCGGTAGTCTTCCCCTCGGGGTTGAAGAAGATTGGAAGCAGCGCCTTCAAATCCTCGGGGCTCACTTCCCTTAAGCTCCCTGACAGCATTGAGGAGATAGGCGACTCTGCCTTCATGGATTGCAGCAAGGTGATGGCATTGACGCTTTCCTCCGGATTGAAAGAAATCAAGCCTTATACATTCTACGGATGTTTCTCCGGGGGACTGTTTGATAAGGAGCCGGTAGAGAATTTTAAACTTTCTGTCGAAATTCCCGACGGCGTGGAATCTATCGGAGATTATGCGTTCTATGGGTGTGCCGTCAACACCCGACGGTATTACGGTCACCACCCCAAAGATACCTACATCAACTATTATTACTATTATAACTATGGTTTGGCGTCATTGACAATAGGTAAAGGTGTCCGGTCAATTGGAGCTCATGCTTTTGACGGATGCTATCACCTTGTAAACGTGAATATGGGTGAGGCTGTAACCTCAATCGGTGACTACGCATTTAATAATTGTTTCAAAGATACATTTCTCGGCGTTAGAGATGTGGAAGTCACAACGACAGACTATTTTGTCAACAAAGAAGGCTTGACTGCCTATCCTGCAAAATGGCAACTTCATGACTACGCTCCCCAACCGATCTCACTGCCGGAGGGTCTGAGTTCATTAGGTGAGTACGCTTTCAGCGGCTGTGCGCAATTGCCCGGCATCAATTTCCCCGCCTCACTCGAAACGATACCATACATGGCGTTCAACGGCTGTTCTAACCTTCCGAAGATTGAACTCAGCGAAGGCCTGAAGAGCATCGGCGACTATGCTTTCGCAGATTGCAAGGGTGTTAAAGAGATAAGTATTCCGGCCAGTCTCGATAACGCAAGCCGCTCTTTCGTTGACTGCGAAAGTGCGTTCACGGTTACATATCCTGCTGAAAAGCCCAAAGCATTTGACGAAGGTTTTTTCTCGTCCAAAGTATATGTCAGCAAAGAGGCGGTGCTCAAAGCCCCCAATGCTCCTATTGAAGACCTCAAGGGAATAAACCCGTGGGCTCTTTTCTATAGGATTGAGGCTAAAAACGATACGCTCTTGCATCTGGAGCGTGTGCTCGAAGAGAAAAATGGTCTCCGGTTCCGTGTACTCAGCAATAAGCCTCACCCTTACTGCGAGGTAGCCGGTCCTGCCAAGGCAGCCACCGACCCTACTACTTACGTAGTGCCCGATTATGTGGAATACAAAGATGAAACCAGCATATATAACGGTATCCAATACAAAGTGATAAGAATCGGCAATGATGCTTTCGAGAATGATCTTACGCTCGTTGGCATAACTATCCCTGAAGGTGTCATAGATATAGGTCAGGAGGCGTTCAGCGGGTGTAAGAACCTTCCCGAAATCACCCTGCCGAACACCATCACCAACATAGGCGAACGCGCATTCAACCAATGTTATGGATTGACCTATTTTGAAGTGCCGCCGCTCGTCACTAAACTGAATGCTGAGGTTCTGAAAGACTGCCGTGGCCTTAACACCATAAGAATGCACGACAATATCACGGAACTGGGTGTCGGAGCATTGATGGACTGCCGACATCTGCGCGCTTTCGAACGCTCCGAAAACTGGAAACTACGCGTAATCGACGACTATGCGTTGAAAAACTGCATCGAGCTCGAAAATATCAAAATTCCTGAGGGTGTAGAAAAAATCGGTAAGGAAGCGATGTATTATTGCCAGAAGCTGAACACAACCTCGCTGCCCGAATCGCTGCTGGAGATTGGCGAAAATGCTTTCAATTACTGCGAGGTTCTCACCACCATCAAGGTATATACCGAGACGATTCCCAAAATTATTGGAGAAGCAACCCTGACTGAGCCTCACTGCAAGATCTATGTGCAGGCAAAATGCCTCGACGACTACAAGGATCTATGGAAAGTGCATGCCCATAGAATCGAACCAGGCATTATAGTAGCCCAGCCCACCCGAGCAGAAATGCCTCGATATATTCCAGGCACCACGTACAAACTTATTGAAGACAGGCCTCTTGGAGGACAGAAAATGACCTGGAGTTCCACAAATGAAGTGGTTGCTACAGTACACGAAAATCATGATGGAACGATGACTCTGAATGGCGTGGGCCACACACCGATCCGTGTGCTGACCGATCAAAAATTTTATCACGACGTCACTCTGGACGTATACCCTCAGTTGGCCGATGCCAACTGGGACGGCAAATTCACTATCGGCGACGCGGTGAATATTGCCAACTACGTAGTGTGGAATCAAAGCGTGCTCTCCAACTGGTGGGAAACCGAACGCATGGATTTCAAGAACGAGGACGACTGGACGGAATTTTATAATGTCGGAGCCGACGTGAATAGCGACGGTCACATTTCGGTTTCCGATGCCTCGGCTGCCGTTAAGATCATACTGGAGAAGAATCCCGGGAGCCGCGCCGGCGAGGAGTCTGCCGATGAAAATGCCGATGCCCTGCTGATAGAAGAGCTCGGCGTCGAAAGCACCGATGTGAAGAAGATGGCCTTTAGACTCGCCAATACGAAAGAGTATGTCGCTCTCGAAGCCAACATATTCGTTCCGGCCGGAGCTACTCTGGAGGAAGTGAAGGCTGGCCCTCGTGCATCGCGGCACGCGCTGAGCACACGCCGTATCGACGACCGAACAATAAGAGTTGTGTTGTTCGATCTCGGCAATAAAGCCTTTGCCGAAAGCGGCGAACCGCTGCTCGAGCTCACAGTGAAGGGCAAGAGCGTTGATGCCGGCCAGATAGTGATCACCGACATCATAGCCTCCGACCTGAGTTCGCGGAGCTACAGGCTGAATTCGCGCACGGTCGATGCCGAAGGATCGGACACATGGATGCCGGGGGGAATTGAAACAGTGAGCGACGATGCCGGCTTCACAGTCAGCACGACCACCGACGGCATAATAGTCGGCGAGGCCGCGGGCAAGGAAGTGAGAGTGTTCACGGTTGGAGGTTGTATGGTCAAGACCGTGACAGCGGGAAGCGATTCGCAATTCATAGGTCTGCCGAGAGGACTCTATATTGTAACAGTAAATACTGGTGCCGTAAAGGTTGCCGTCAACTAAAGGATTAAGGGATGCACCATGGGTGTGTCCCTGAATTTATAAAAACAATCACTACCAATCATAACCGAAAATGAGAAAGCTATATAAGGTCACCACCCTGCTGATGCTGATAGTGGCGCTGTCGGCATCACGCGCCAATGCGCAAGGTAGCTTTTATGTGAATAATAATAAAACTGATCTCGAGCCGGGCACCGACGACACTATCGAGATAATGCTCGACAACAGCAGCCAGTATTACGGCTTTCAGGCCCAGTTAACGCTGCCCGCGGGGTTGGAGCTGAAAGGAGGGCCCGGACTGATCGGCGCTGACGCCTCCTATCAGTTAATCACCAACGTTAAGAACGGGGTGATCCACATGGCAGCTTTCTCTTCCCAACCTGATACCAGCGCAAGCGGGGTCGGGATAAAGATTGACGTGACTGTTTCCCCCACATACAAGGGGGGAAATCTCTCCTTAAAAAATATTATCCTGACAGCCAGCGGCGACAAGGATGAAACATGCGATCCTCAGGATATCATATTTGGAGTTCTGCCGATCTCGATAGCACTCGATCGCAGGTCGGTAGGATTAGAACCGTCCGATAAAGTGACGCTCACGGCGACAATCAATCCCGAGTATGCTACCAAGAAGGCCCTGATATGGGAGACATCTAATCCCGATGTGGCGAAAGTAGATGAAAACGGTACAGTGACGGCCGTCTATAGAGGGAGCGCTACGATTACCGCAACCACGGTAAACGGTAAAAAGGCGACCTGTATTGTGTTGGTGGAAATCCCGGTGACGAGTGTAGAGATTGATCCGACCTGGATAACGCTTAAGGTAGGAGATAAGACCTCGCTGACAGCAATCGTAAAGCCGGACGATGCCGACAACAGTGAGTTTATAAACTGGCACTCGAGCGACGAAACGGTTGCCACCGTCGATGAAAAGGGTAACTTAACCGCACTGAAGATCGGTGAGACTATAATAACAGCCGATTGTGGTAATCAGAGTGCCTCCTGCACGGTGACGGTAATACCCACGCCGGCCGAAAGCGTCACGGTTAGCCCAACCTCGGCAGAGCTGAACGTGGGGGAAACCACCTTGCTGACAGCCACCATCATCCCAGACGATGTAACCGACAAGACAGTGACCTGGAGTTCGAGCGACCCGACGAAAGTGACGGTAGATGCCTACGGAATGGTGACTGGCGTTGCCCTCGGGCAGGCGACCATCACGGCCACGTGTGGCACAGTGAGTGGCATCTGCACAGTGACAGTAATACCTACTCCGGCCGGGAGCGTGACCGTGAGCCCCGCAACAGCATCGCTCAAGGCCGGCGAGACGGTAATGCTGACAGCTACAATCCTCCCTGAAGACACGACCGATAAAACCGTGGTCTGGAGTTCAAGCGACGAAACGATAGCCACCGTGGCTGCCGACGGCACGGTGACAGCAGTAGCAGTGGGCGAAGCGACCATAACCGCCACATGTGGCACGGTGAACGCTACGAGCACCATAACGGTTGTTCCCACGCTTGCCGAAAAGGTGACGGTGAGTCCGGAGACGGCAAGAATTAATGTTGGCGAGACGAAAGCACTGGCCGCAACCGTGATGCCGGCAACCACCACCGACAAGACAGTGACGTGGAGCTCGAGCGACGAAAAGATAGCCACAGTAGATGAAAACGGAGTGGTAACGGGCGTGAGCGTAGGCAATGTGACCATCACAGCCACCTGCGGAAGCTTGAGCGCGACCTGCGCTGTTGAAATAACCGCCGTGCTTGCCGAAAGCATCACGCTCAGCACCGAGTCGGCCGAAATAAAAATCGGAGAAACCACGACACTGACGGCCACAGTACGGCCTGAAAACACAACTGACAAGACAGTAACCTGGAGCTCGGATAACGAAACGATAGCGACCGTAGATGGTAATGGAGTTGTGACAGGATTGGCCGTAGGCGAGGTACTCATCACGGCCACATGTGCTTCGGTCAGCGCGAAATGTCATGTAACAGTGAATCCCATACTTGCCGAAAGCATCGAGATGGCCGAGAGCGTCGAGATGAGAATTGGAGAAGCCGTGACGCTGACGGCAACAGTTCTTCCCGAAAACACCACCGACAAGAGCTTGACATGGACTTCGAGCGATGAGACTATTGCCACAGTGGATGCCAATGGTATGATTACTGCTGTTGCACTTGGCGCTACCGAGATAAAAGCAACTACCGCCAATGGAAAATCCGGTGTTTGCACCGTAACCGTAATCCCTATCCCGGTGACAGGTATCTCGCTGACAAACACCGTACTCTACCTTAAAGTGGGAAATATATCTGAACAGACTGCGATAATTGAGCCGGCCGATGCCACAAATAAATCCGTTGTCTGGAATTCGGCTGATGAATCGATCGCTTCCGTAGATAATGATGGTTATATAACGGCTAATGCTGTCGGAACGACAATAGTAACGTGTAGTTCGGTTGATAATCCGGCCATAAAAGCTGAGTGCAGGGTAATAGTGGAGACCGATTTCATCAATGTCACAAATATTTTTATCAGTCGCAGCACTCTTGATCTTATAGAAGATGATACTTATTTATTGACTGCAACTGTCACGCCGGATAATGCCACATACAAGACTCTGACCTGGGCTTCAAGCGACACATCTATCGCAACAGTTTCTGATAATGGACTTGTAACGGCTGTTGCTCCCGGCACAGCTATGGTTTACGCTTCCACTTCAAATGGTCTTACGGCAGAATGCACGGTGACGGTAACAGCAAAGATAATTGAAGTCAGCGGAATTTCTCTGAGTAACTACGAACTGCTGATGAGGGAGGGTCACACTGCAGAACTGATTGCGGTTGTAAGTCCGGAGGATGCAACCGATAAGACAGTAACGTGGAAATCGGAGGATGAATCAATTGCCACAGTTGATAATAATGGAATTGTAACCGCAATCAAAACCGGAGTAGTAAATATTAATGCAACAACGGTAAACGGCTTATCCGCCACATGCGTGGTGACCGTTGTGCCGGTAGTGGTTGCTGTAAAGGAAATTACACTGAACAGAACAGAGCTTGAGCTTACGGAAGATGATAATTTCACGCTAATTGCGACTATAAAACCGGATGATGCTACGGATAAGACCGTAACATGGAAATCATCCAACCGGACAGTGGCAGTGGTGTCGGAGAATGGAGTTGTGACCGCTTTGACAGCCGGTGAGGCCGTTATATACGCTTCATCTTCGAATGGTTTGACTGCAGAATGTAATCTTACGGTGCTTCCCAAACTTGTTGCTCCAACAGGCATTTCTCTGAGCAATACCGAACTTCTGATGAGAGTGGGCCGTACAGCCGAACTCCTTGCAATAGTTCATCCGGACAATGCAACCGATAAGACAGTAGTATGGTCGTCGGAGGATGAGACGGTAGCCGATGTGGATAACAATGGTATTGTAACTGCTGTGAGAACCGGAACGGTAAAAGTTATTGCGACAACTGTAAACGGTATTTCAGCAATTTGCACGGTGACGGTTGTGGAAGATACCAAAGCTGTTGAAGATATCTCCTTGAATAAAACGGAGCTGACACTCACGGAGGGAGATCTATTCACACTGATTGCTACAATAACGCCTGATGATGCCACAGACAAGACTGTGACATGGAGGTCTTCGAACCTTGCCATCGCTGTTGTCTCGGAAAATGGAGTCGTGACTGCAATGGGAGCCGGTGACGCCGTAATTTATGCTTCATCTTCGAATGGTTTGACTGCGGAGTGTAAACTCACCGTGCTTCCTAAGCTCATACTTCCAACGGGTATCTCATTAAGTAATACAGAGCTTTTGATGAGAGAAGGACACACAGCCGAGATTTATGCAATCGTTCATCCTGACAATGCAACGGATAAGACTGTGATCTGGGGGACGGGCGATGGTTCGATTGCTAAAGTTGATAATAACGGTCTGATAACTGCCGTCAGCTTAGGCAATGTAAATATTACCGCTACGACAGTAAACGGCCTTACAGCCACTTGTGCAGTCACTGTAGTGCCGGTAGTTGTCGCGGTAAAAGAGATTACGCTGAACAGAACAGAACTTGAGCTTACGGAACATGAGACCTTTACACTGATAGCGACGGTTAAGCCGGATGACGCCACAGATAAGACGATTACCTGGCTGTCGTCCAACGAGGCGATTGCTTCAGTGTCGGATGCAGGTGTGGTAACTGCCATTGCTGCAGGAACTGCCGTAATTTATGCTTCATCTTCGAATGGCCTGACAGCTGAATGTAGTGTCACGGTTTATCCGAAATTCATTGAGGTAACGTCGATTGATCTTAACACCTATTTCTTGACTTTGGTGGAAAATGAAACGGCTCCTTTGAAAGCTATAATTCTGCCCGAGGATGCCACCGACAAGACTGTAACGTGGTCTACAAACAATCCGGAAATAGCGATAGTAGATAATGACGGAATTGTGACTGCCCTCAAAACCGGCACAGCAACCATCACTGCAAAAAGCTCGAATGGAAAGAATGCGTATTGTGCGGTGGAGGTTATCGCTCAGGCTTTAACTCCGAGGCAGCTGCTGAAAAAAGGGGATGGAACCACGTGTACGTTTGTCGTAATGATGGGACTACCCGATGCCGAGTTATCCAAGCTGGGTTATAAATACGCATTCGGGTATACCGCGCCCGACGGATCATCCCGCATCATTGCCGAAACTTCTCTTCGATATTGCCACACTACGCCGGAGATATTCAATGATCCCACTCTTGATTTCTGGGTTTTCGCTTTCTATGAGAACGAGGATGGAGAAGTCGTGACGAGCAATCTGCGTCATCTTGACGGAAGAGAAGAATTATGCAAAGATCCTTCTGTTTATGGATTCTCCTTCAAGGGGCATGGAGTGAGAGGTGGTGATTATGAGGATTGGATTACTCTGACTCCGACAGACCTTATCATTTCAGTTTCCGATGCAAATGATCAGAGACTCGGAATCTACACGATGGATGGTGTCTTGGTTTATTCCAGATTATACGGGGATACGACCGGATTTACTGATGTTATTGAGCTTACGCGTTTCTCTCCGGGCATTTATCTGGTTATCATGAATTGCGATGGGGAAGTCAAGGCTAAGAAAATATCGATAAGATAAGTGAGCTTCGATAGTGTTTAAATAGGAAGATGGTTAAATAAGAAGAAACCTTTCAGCGTATATGAGATATAAAGCAAGATATATTGTAATGGCGGCAACGTTGCTACCGGCGGTTTCCGTTATGTCGCAAGATTATAAAGATGAGAAATTTTCGATAAGGGTTACGGCCGATCTCGGAATCCGTAATGTTTTAAATATTGAAAATGCATTGCCCGATATGACTACGAAATCAGCCTCAACCGATTTTGAAATATCATTCGGCTGGTCGTTCTGGCGATACCAGCGGCATTCTCTTGAGGCTAATCTCGGAGTGGGATTCGGACGTACGAATATTATCTCTTATCTGCCCAAGTTGGATTTTCACTATTCAGCTCCTGCTGCTGCCGATATGGATGATGAACCGTATATTCGGTATTATGAAGCGGATAAACTATCACAGAATATTTCGGTCAGCCGAATGCTGATACCGATTTACTTAAGTTATAGTTATCAGATCAGCAGAATCTTCAGTGTTAATGCTTTGGTGGGATTTAAAGCCAATTTTGCTTTATCCTCCAAAGTTGGCAAATCATCTGTAGATGTGTTTAGCTATGGTGTCTATCCGCAGTATGATGATCTTTTGATTGACGCTTCATATATGAATGAGTTCGGAGAGGCAAAGTTAGACACGAGTCATGCTTCGGCACCGGATGTAAATGCTTTTGGAGCTACTTTGCTTGCCGGTATCGGTGTTGAAGCCCGCATTTGGGGGCCATTGGCAGCAGGCGTTTCTTTCAGATATGAGGGAGGTATGAACAATGTTTTCAAAGCCTCTGAAACGGATATAACTAAATTCGACTCGGATAATGCTCCCATTACGTATACTGTTGCAGGAGGCCAGAAGGTAAGGTCGCTGACCAACTATCTCAGTGAATCCAAGTTGTCACAATTTTCCTGTGGCATTTCCTTGATCTATCACTTCTGACATATCTCTGATAAAGTAAAATCCTCTCGAAATAAGAATCATCATAATTAAAGAGTCCGTGTCAGAAATTTGAACTGACACGGACTCTGATGTTTTTAAGGATGCCGCCGATGTCCGTTGAAAACAGGGCTACCAAAATTTATGATAATCGGCGTATTTACTTTATTATATTTAGACGTATTTACTTTATTATATTTATAGGAAACCCGCATTGAATTTCGGCTTGAATTTCCGAAATTCGATGCGGGTTTCAATCAGGGATATACTAAGCTTACTTAGAGTCTGATTTTTGTGTTGGCGATGATGAAGATCCCTGTTAGATTGAGATCGATTACGTTGCGTCCGGCCTTAAGATAGACGCTGCGAATCACACGACCTTCCACATCACAGATTGTTTCGGTTCTTTCATCAGGCGAGTATATCACAATCTGATCACCCTCGGAAGTTATGGTGAGTTTATCAACCGCCTTATCAATACTCTCTATTCCCACAGTTACACCCGAATCAGGAAGATCGACCGGAATTTCAGAAACTTCGGCAGGGGAAGTGGCATAAATCTCGAAAGGTTTCAGACTGATGGTTTCATCGTCGTTGCCGGCGGGAATGAATGCAGTTGCCGAGCTGTTAAGCAAGTATGTTCTGGATGCGGGAAGCTCAACGGTTGAATATAGGGCATGTAAGCTGAAATCTTTGCCGTTGGCGCTGATGTCGGAGGGAGTAGCAGGAACTTTTCCTTCTGACGTTGAGAAGATATATTCTGCTTTTTCCGGAGTATGGAATAGAGCCGGTGTATTAGCAGTAATCATCTTGACGCTTGAAAGGTTTTCCGCGTCGTTGCCGAGCGCAAAAATATAATTGCAATCTTCACTGCTTTCCTCACCGGTTGCAATCGATATTTCGATATCCTTGCCTTCGGCGTCCTTAATTGAAGTGGCATCGAAAGGAATCACCAGGCTGCCCCAACCTTCGTTTACGGTACTGAAACTGATTTTGGAATCGTTTTCAAGCGAGAAAGCATGAGGAATCGAAAGGGGATAGGTGGAGCGTAGCATGATATCTGATGAGGCGGAGTATGTTCGGCCTTCGCGTTCTACTGTCGAACCGTCAGGCTGAATCTCGCTGATCATTCCTGAAGTGGTGCGGAGAACGTTCACATCAGCAGCGGGAATCGTAACCCCTTCATCAAGGATGATGAAGCAGTTGGGGTTAAGGCCGTTGAACGCCTCGTTGCTCAATGTAGCAGCTTTAACAAGGCGCGAACGTGCATTCTGAGGTTTTGCGGCAACATCGGCAAGAAGAGTGATTGTAGTGAGGTTGTCACAACCGTTGAATGCATCATTTCCAATGCTGGAGATACCGGTAAGACTTATTGATTCAAGCGATTTACAATCTTTGAAAGCGCTCTCACCGATACTATTCACCGATGCCGGGATATCTATCGACTGTAACGAAGAGCAACCGTTGAACATATTGGAGTTGATCTCTTCAATTTCAGGGAGCGATACGGTTGTAAGCGCTGTCATACCAGAGAAAGCACCTTCAGCGAGTTCGCCTTCCATATCTGAAAGATCGAGATTTTCAACGGAGGGGAAACAGCTGATAGCCTGAGCCAGATCTTCCGGGGTGATGTTTCCGGTAAGAGAGATATTAGTTATGCCTTCGGTCTGTTCCGGATTGAGCGATGCGATTTCCGTAGCGTTGAGAGTGGCACCGTCAGTGGGCACGGCAAATATCTCGATCGTTTTTCCGGCATTGGTGATATCGATAGCATACGTTCCGTCGGCATCAGCAATGATTTCCTGCTGCCCTGCGAGCACGTGGGTCTCGATAGCATCAGCATGTTCCGACGCGTATTGCAGACGGAAGTTTACCGTGGAATTTTCAGCAACATTTCTCAGCACGGGCGCAAGTGCGTCAGAGCGGTCGAAGGCTCCTGATTTATATTCCATTTCATTGATCACCTCCGGTTCCGAAATGGTAAATAGAGAAGATGTCGTATTGAAAGCGAGATCATAAGTATTGATAACTTCAATATTATGATTGCCGACACCCGTAGTGTTTTTGGCAGGATTCAAGAATTCCACTGAAATATACCCGTCGGCATCGGCCTGAACCGGCTCTCCGTTATCGTAGATAAGAGCTGAGGTCTCGGGGTTGATCAGTTTGAGTTTCTTTTCAACCTTAATTGTATTCAGCGAAACGTTCCCACCAAGGAATGATGCCATTTTGGTTATGTCATAGTCTTTTTCTACCGTAGTGATCCGGCTTGAATCGTAGTTTACACCGTATACCGGATTTTCTGCCACGATATTATATCCGAGTTTCTGCCAGGGGTTGCCGTAATCGGCACTACTGTAGGCCGTGCGATAAGCATTGAGATATTCTTCAGGAACAACAATTGTGGTCTGTGAAGCATCGTAGACGTCGCCAACTTTATGACCGAGGTTATACGAAGGCTCTTGTTCCAGATTGCTATAAGCTGTTGAGTATGGAGTGAAGTGGCACACCACAAGACGTCCGTTTACTGTCTTCAGAGCTCCCGGAATATAAATGGTGGTTAAAGACTCACAACCCTGGAAAGCTCCGGCACCGATCGGCCAACCATATTTGGGACTACCGCTGGGATAAGCTCCGACAACGAGCCGATCTGCCACCAGTGCCTCCGGCAGCCGGATTTCTTTAAGCTTATAGCAGTTGGAGAATGCTCCCGAACCGATTCTTGTTACGGAGTTAGGAAGAATAATTTCTTCAACAACGGGTTTGACAGGATTAACGCCGGAAGGATTATAAAGAAGGTTTGCCGGGATATAATCGGCGATCTTATCATCATCGGATGTCGGCGTCAATACGTCGGCAACGATCGTTACGTTGGAAAGGTCGAGTCTCTTGATTGTTTTTGCAGCGAAATCCTGACGGAATGCCAATGCAAGGTCTTTGCTGTAAACTTCACCTACCACAATTACGTTTGCAGCTACGTTTGAGGCAGTAACCGCTTTGTAAAGTTCACCCGGTTTTACATTATAAGTATAAGAACCCTCCGCCTTGGGATCATATACGTTGATGTTGATCTCCGCATCTTCCATCACGACGTGAGTGTAGTTGATTGAGGCGGCACCCTGAGCGATCGGACGTCCGTTGATAGAGAAGTCAATGCGGTGGGCAGCCGAATTAGGAGTGACCTTAATTGTAATGTCACGTCCGCGAACAGCCGTTTCCGGTACGCCGGTAACAGTCGCACCCTTTACCTCCGACATAGTGATGTTGTAGACCGGTGTCTGGTTGTTAAGGGCCGGCAGAGCATCAACGATATCTTTACCGGAAGCCTTCACAATATTCCAGTTGCGTTTATTTCCGGATGTGACGAGACGCAGCATGTTTCCTTCACGCACTTTCGAATCCTTCACACAGCAATTGACACTGAACTTATGGCTGTCGCCCGCTCCTGCGGTCCAGAGATTCACCGGAGAAATAAACTCCTTGATATTTCCGTTGTCATCAGTCAAGGCAATCGCCCAGAAGAACTGGTCGTAGTATTGGGGAATATTTAGAGTATTGACGCGTACCTGAAATTCCTGACCCGGAATCACGTTCACGGCATCTGTAAGCATACCGACCGAACCTCCCTTTGCCGTCAGAGACCAGGGCGAGTTTTGGGAATCAACCTGAGTCGGGCCGACAATGTTGAAGTGGATTATGGTATTGGCTGTGAGAGAGGTGGAATATACACCGTTTGCATCCGGAGTGAGCAGCGTGGAATTAGCATATACCTCCATCTGATTATCATTCTCCGGGATATATTCAGCTTTAAATGTAATTTTGGAACCTTTTGCCATGCGTCCCGCGATGTTGTCTGAATCATATTTTACAGAGGCATCATCCATCACGGCGAAGAGCACATCATCTGATTCCACGATAGGATCAACGATGATATTCTGAATTGTGTTCCAGTTCTCTGCATTCCTGTAGTTGGCTACCGCGCGTTCGTTGGGAACATGGAGGGTAGCTGTGGCAACCTTTACTCCGGAAAGAACACACCAGTTGATGAATTCGGCACTTTCGCGTCCCACATATATATCCTGCAGACGAGAGGCGGCAACAAAGACGTTATATTCGTATGTCTTTACTCCGGCAGGAATGGTAATGGAGGTAATACCCGTCTGACGGAAGCAACCGTTGTTCAGACGGTTCACGGATTTTGGAAGAATCACTTCCCGGAGCGAACCGATTCCCCGGAAGGCCTCACGTGGAATTGCATTTGCCTGGTCTGTGCCGTGAGCTGCGATATAAGCCCCCGACAGATCAACTTTTTCAAGACGCATGTTATTTCTCATAAATGCGAAATCACGAGCATCTATTGAGCCGAAAATGGAGAGCTCCCTGATGGTTCCGGTTTCTGATTCGGGGATGAGGTCGGAGAGAGTGCCCGGAGACTCAACCCAGATGCTGCGTTTAGCTCTGA
>CAZOPN010000048.1:0-17144 GCA_964581685.1 uncultured Sangeribacter sp.
AAAATCACTCGCCCAAATCCGCCCCAGGGGCTCTCAAATTTATGAGATGGGCTCTTAAACTGAAACTTTTTTGCTAAATTTGCGTAATATTATTATGAATACTCAAGCAGAAAATGAGCTCCGCAACGACATAAGTCAGCAGAGCACGGATTCACAGAAAACTATCGAGGAGGCCACCTCCTCCGAATATAAATATGGTTTTACGAGCGATATCGACACGGAAATCGTTCCTCCCGGCCTCTCGGAAGAGGTGATTCGTTTCATCTCCAAAAAGAAAGGAGAGCCGGAATGGCTTCTCGACTTCCGACTGAAAGCCTATCGTTATTGGCTCACGCTAACCCCGCCCGAATGGGCTCATCTAAAGATTCCCACTATTGATTTTCAGGCCATCAGTTATTATGCGGCCCCGAAGAAAAAGGAATTAAAAAAGAGTCTTGATGAAGTTGATCCGGAGCTCATCGACACTTTCAACAAGCTCGGCATATCGCTCGAAGAACAGAAGCATCTTGCAGGTGTGGCCGTAGACGCCGTTATGGATTCGGTCAGTGTAAAGACCACCCACCGTGAGAAGCTCGCCGAACTTGGAGTGATTTTTTGCTCATTCAGCGAGGCTGTGAAAGATTATCCTGATCTTGTAAAGAAATATCTTGGCACGGTGGTAAGCTATCGCGATAATTTTTATGCTGCCCTCAACTCAGCTGTTTTCTCCGACGGGTCGTTTGTATATATACCCAAAGGTGTGCGCTGTCCCATGGAACTAAGCACATATTTCCGTATCAACGCCTCCGGCACAGGACAATTCGAGCGGACTCTTATCGTGGCAGACGATGATGCATACGTCAGCTATCTCGAAGGATGCACCGCCCCCATGCGCGATGAAAACCAATTGCATGCAGCCATTGTGGAAATAATAGTGGAAGAACGCGCCGAAGTGAAATACAGCACCGTACAGAACTGGTATGCCGGAGACCGCGAAGGGAAAGGAGGAATATATAATTTCGTGACCAAACGTGGTCTCTGCCGCGGACACCGATCGAAACTTTCATGGACCCAAGTGGAGACTGGCTCGGCAATTACCTGGAAATATCCCTCATGTATTCTTAAGGGAGACGAATCTGTAGGAGAATTCTATTCCGTAGCAGTTACCAACAACTTCCAGCAAGCCGATACCGGCACCAAAATGATTCATGTGGGACGCAACTCACGCTCCACCATTGTCAGCAAGGGAATCTCGGCCGGACATTCTCAAAACAGCTACCGAGGATTGGTGAGAGTGGCACAAGGAGCCTCCGGTTGCCGGAACTTCACGCAATGCGATTCCCTGCTCATGGGTAGCTGTTGCGGAGCTCATACATTCCCGGATATTGATGTACGCAACCAAAGTTCTACCGTAGAACACGAGGCCACCACCTCAAAGATTAATGAAGAACAGCTCTTCTATTGCCGCCAAAGAGGAATACCGGCAGAAGAGGCCGTTTCACTGATTGTGGGAGGATATGCACGCGAGGTAATGAACAAACTCCCAATGGAATTTGCCGTAGAGGCACAGAAACTCCTTCAGATTTCGCTCGAAGGCTCTGTCGGCTGATTCATTTTCATCACTCATACTTAATACCAAATAAAAAAGCAGATCTTGAACGAACGAATTGTAATTATAGATTCAGTTGATCCCCAGACTTTCTATGGGGTGAATAATTCCAATATAAGTCTTATTCGCAATCTCTTTCCGAAATTGCGTATGGCCGCACGGGGAAATGTAATCAAGGTAATCGGTGAAGACTCCGAGACAGCCGCTTTCGAAGCTAAAATAAAAGAAATCGAAGCTTATGCTTCCAAATATAATAAGCTTACGGAAGATATAATTATTGACATATTAAGAGGAGAACCTCCGAAAGCTATGAATGCCGACGGCGTAATCATCTACGGCCAGAATGGCAAACCGATCTCGCCGCGAAACGCCAATCAGGCGCGTATGGTCAGGAGTTTTGAAGAAAACGATCTTACATTTGCACTCGGCCCGGCAGGAACAGGAAAGACATATATAGCGATCGCTCTGGCTGTAAAAGCGCTTAAAAACAAGCAGTGCCGTAGAGTGATCCTCTCACGTCCGGCCGTTGAAGCGGGTGAAAAACTCGGTTTTCTGCCGGGCGATATGAAAGATAAGATCGACCCCTATCTGCAGCCTCTTTATGATGCCCTTGAGGATATGCTGCCGCAAATAAAACTCAAGGAATATATGGAGGCAGGCACCATACAGATCGCACCACTGGCCTTTATGCGCGGGCGTACGCTCAATGATGCCATTATAATTCTTGACGAAGCGCAAAACACCACTCGCCACCAGATGAAGATGTTCCTGACGCGTCTTGGTGTGAATGGAAAAATGATTATTACGGGCGATACTACTCAGATCGATCTGCCGCGTACTGTTCAGAGCGGGCTGCTGCAGGCTCTCAGGATACTTCGCGGAGTGAAAGGGATAGGCATTATTGAATATGAGAAAAAAGATATAGTGCGCCATCCGCTGGTTCAACGTATTGTCGATGCATACGAGAAACGCGAGAAAGAGACCGATACCGATGAAGCCGACTCCGAAAATATGAAGGAATCGGAAAATAAAGAAAAAGTCTAAAAAGAAAAGAAATGGCAAAACCGGGAGATACTGTCCGTTTCCTCAACAGCGTAGGAGGCGGAGTGATTACAAAGATTGAGGGACGTCTGGCATACGTTGAGGAAAATGGATTTGAAACGCCGGTTCTTCTCAGCGAAGTGGTGGTAGTGCTTCCCGCCGGCCACGAACCGTCACAGAAAGGAGCATCGCTGATGTTCGACCAGAAAGCTTTCGATGAAGGTAAGCGCAACGTGAGGGATAATCCGAAAGCTAAAGAAGCGCCAAAATCTCCGGCCGAGCCGGAGGAGTTGCCGATTGTGGAAACAGAAGGAGGCGATGCTCTTAACATCACGCTTGGCTTCGAACCGGATAACGTGAAAGATCTCAGCCGGGCATCGTTTAATGTTGTGCTTGTGAACGATTCAAACTATTTCCTGGCGTTCACTCTCCTCAGCCGTAACGATGAGCTTCATCAGTGGCAAAATGTATATCAGGGTGAAGTTGCACCCAACGAACTCATTGATCTCGCTCGCTTCAGTCACGATACGCTCACCTCGCTTGAAAGAATCGTATTTCAGGCCATTGCTTATAAAAAAGATAAAGCATTCGATATAAAGAGCCCCATAAATATTTCAAAAAAGATTGATCTTACAAAGTTTTTCAAACTTCATTGTTTTCGTCCGGGAATATATTTTGACACTCCCGTGATAGAAATTCCCTTGTTTTCAGAAAAAAAGAAATGAAAGAACGATGGTGGACAGCCCCGGCTGAGGGCGACGACGGCAGAACAGTGATCGTGACAGGACGTGATTATCTTGACACTGTGAAAGATTCGGGGAAATATGTTAATCGAGTAGATGTGAGCTGGAATTATGAAGCCGATAAGTCAGGAATGCCTTGTGAATCAGACGCCTTGCTCATGGAGCAGGCTACCGATGCACTGATGAGTGCCTTCAAAAAAGACAAAGTGGCATATCTTACCGGTATATATACAGGTGCAGGGCGCCGCGACTGGGTGTTCTATACGAAAAACCTTAATATTTTCGGGAAAGTATTCAACCGAGCGCTCGAACCCCTTGACACAATGCCTCTCCTTATTGAGGCTGAGGCGGATCCTGATTGGGAAGAATACCGTGAGATGCGGGAGGCCTCCTACATTCCTGAGGATGATGAAGAATAATTAATTTAATCGATTCTATCTATAAGTAAGTGTTCGAAATTAATTTATACTATATGCCACTTTATTTTTGTGATAATTTCTTTGCGGAACGAAGGAAAATATATTCATATTTGACTGAGTGACAATAAGAAATTGGCCAAAAAGAAAAGGCAGAGAGTATAAAAGATAACATTATTGCTTACTATCGTTTAATTTTGAATACTTGCTTAAGATTTCAAAAACCGAACTTACAAAAAGAGATAATCATGAAAGTTGTATATCTTCACGGTATGGGATCTTCCGGAAGCAGTGCTACCGCACAAAGGCTTCAACGCGCCCTTCCGCACATAGAAGTTGTTGCTCCCGATATCCCGGTTCAGCCTGAACTTGCCATAACTGCCCTCAAACGCCTTGCAACCTCTCTTGATGCCAACGATATTATTGTCGGAACGTCTATGGGAGGAATGTATGCGCAACTTTTCCACGGTTGGCGCCGGATACTCGTTAATCCGTCGTTTCATACTTCCGTTAATCTCCGTCGCCATATCGGAAAACGCCTTCCTTTTCACACTCCGCGACAGGATGGAGCAAAAGATTTTGAAGTATCGGAAAAGCTCTGCAAAAAATTCGAAAAACTGGAGGCAGACCAATTTAAAGCCAACAGCGGTATAGCCGGACCTCGCCCCGACAGTCCCGAATATGTTAAAGCCTATTTCGGCACCCGCGACACAGTCGTGAATTGCAAGGATGAATATCTCCAACATTATAGTCAATATGAGGATTTCGACGGAGAACACAGGCTTGATCCCAACACTACGCTGTGTCTCATAGTGCCGGAAATCAAAAGGCTTCTCGGTATCGACTGAATCACCATGAGTTGGATTATCCTGATATTTGCTAAGGCAGCGAATATTTTATGATTCGCTGTCTAAAGGAAGCCTGTTTCACGTTTTGTCTCGGTAAAACCAAAACAGCAACAAATAATGAACTTGTTTTATGATGGATCGGCCTTAAGGTAATATAAAAAAAGCCCGGGCATCTCACGATGTCCGGGACTCTTTCCGCCATTGCCCGGGCGCGGGTGGGCAGCTGCATTTCACTGCGCTGCAAGCTTTCGCACACAAGGCGGCGTTGATAGAAATTACTAATGTATATAACCCAAAATTTAGACAATTTATGCTTTTCATCCGATGCTCTGCAAGCATCATAAGGCATAGATCAAGGCCTTATTGAAACATATCTAAGTCATGAAAAAAGTGTCTGATTCATTCCTGACGCCTGATTCCAGTCTCAGCATGGCGTGCATGAGCCGGGCGTCAAGGAAGTATAAGGTTTATCGTTTCATTATGTAGGATTTCTGAAAAAATATCAGCTTGCTATAAAAAGGTTTTAATCGGTTAATACTATTTGTTAATTAAATTGAGACTGCTTGATATTTTCCATATCAGCTAATGACGGCATTTATCAGTTTGCCAATAAAATCAGGTAAATTTGATTATTATTCTCTTTTTCGTCTTGATGTATTGCATAAACGCAGATAATTATGCAAATATTAGTCTACAAATGTTAAAATATCAAAAACATTAATCCCAACCTCATATCATACCCCGGAGGGTATGTCATAACGAGCCAACCGCTGCGTTGGCGTCAGTATTCGGCTCAGGCCTAAGGCCCCGACTCCTAAAAAATCAGCTTGCTGAGGGCGGCTCCGGGCGAGGGATTTTCGCAAGCTGATTTTTTATGAGTCGGGGCCTAAGAGGCCGTGTCGAAACAATCTTGTTCTGACACGGCCTCTTGCATCTTATAATTTATAAAAAACTTATTCGCGGAATGAATTATAACGGATTCCTCCTTGCTTTGAATGAAGATTAGCCATCTTTATGGCAGCTACAGCTGCCTCAGCACCCTTATTGCCTAAACAACCTCCGGCACGGTCAAGAGCCTGCTGCTCGTTATCAACAGTAAGCACCCCGAAAATCACAGGCATCTCTCCGCGTGCATTCAGGTCTGCCACACCTCGGGAAACAATATCACAGACATAGTCGAAATGCGGTGTATCTCCTCTGATCACGCATCCGATGACTATCACAGCCGACAAATCCGGCATTGTTCTTACTGCCATAGCCGCCGCATTCACCAGTTCGACCGTGCCGGGAACATCTTCCACAAACAAGCGGTCGTCGGAGACCCCGGCTTCATGAAGCACGTCAAGTGCTCCATCACGCAGAGCATGGGTGACGCGCGGATTCCATTCAGCTGTAAATATCGCACAACGGAAAGAACCTTTATCGTGAATCTCCGGCACAACCAGCCGGTCACCGTTCGTATTCAATATTGTAGACATACATATCAGATTTTAGATTTAGACCCCGGCTTCATCCGACGAAACGGCCTCCGCTTCCTCAGTCTTTCCTTTGGAGCCTTTCTTCACCTTCTTCAGCTTCTCCTTGGCCTGACTCTGAATCTTATGGAAGAATGCCTTCCAACCGGGCTCATGTTCGATATCATCCTCAAGCATCTGGAGCAAGGCCAGAATATCTTCCTCAAGCTCGATTATTTCAAGCGAGATCGCATGGGGAAGGACAGCATTAAGCAGACGTTTGGCACGCTCGCGCATCGAACGTACACGCATCATTATCTTGGCCATCTCAACCGTCATCTTCACCTCTTTGCGAGTTACGCCGCCGGCACGTTTCTTAGATAACCGTATTGCTTCGGAATAAAATTTCATGGCCGCACGGTAATCGCCCGTCGAAGCCAGCAACTCGCCTACGTTTCTCAGCGAATCAACAAGTTTATCAGTGGCTGCCACAACTCCCGAATTCACCTTGTCGTAAAGAGCGCCGGCGTTAAGCTGCTGCTTTACCAAAAGCTCCATCGTCTTTTTGCGCGAACGCAGAATACGCGTTGAAAGTTCCATTGCAAGGACGTGATAACGCCCGAAACGCTCGGCATCGGCCTTCACCAGATTGTCAAGAACCCGGAAAAGCACATCAAGCTCTTTCTCGCTCTGCTTATAATCCTTAAGTTCAAAATGAATCTCTGAAAGATCAAAAAGCAACGCCACAAGAACAGCTTTAAAATCATTATCCTCATAATCGGAAAACTCACGCAACGTGCGCAAACCCTCCACAACTCTTTCGAGAGCATCAATATGTCTGTTTTCAGCAATAAGCTCCTCGGCAGTCTTTCGGCAGGCCATGGCCTCCTTCAGGATTCCGGCATCTTTTGAATCTGCACTACGCCGGGAAAGATCAACGGGTATTTCAATAAAAGTCATATTCTACAAGTATATTTTCATTTTTATAAGATTAAGGCGAAGAAGGTTCAATACACTCCCTTCCCGCCCGGAGTATTTCCCGATTTATGCCCCAGATAACCTCCATGGTGACGTTTGGCATATTCCTCCTTCGTGAAGCCTATTGCTTCCATGGTTGCCACTACAAGAACGTCTCCCATCACGGTCATCATCGTTGTGGAAGTAGTGGGAGTAAGGCCCATCGGGCATACCTCCGGCGCCCCGCCCGTGAAAAGGGCTACATCGCCGGCATGAGCCAAAAGGCTATCGGGGTCTCCTGTAATAACAATTATAGGAATTGACGGGTTCAACACACGCGCCAGCTCCACAAGTTCTATAATTTCGCGTGTTTTTCCCGAATTGCTCAGCAGCAGAAGGAGGTCATTTTTCTGGATAATTCCAAGATCCCCATGCTGAGCCTCCGAGGGATGCAAAAAAACGGAGGGGGTGCCCGTGCTGCAGAAAGTAGTAGCGATATTCATGGCTATCTGCCCCGCTTTCCCCATGCCCGACGTTATCAGTTTTCCGCCTCGCCGGCTCACATGCTCCACAATCATATCAACAGCCCGGCCATACCCGTCGGAAACGGGAATCCGGCTTATAGCCTCGGCCTCGCGATCAAGAATCGACCGCATCAGTTGTTTTATATCTTCCATACGCTATTCTTTTCCATTTGCCTCGCCGGCTCCTTTCACCTCATCAATAGCCTTCTGAAGCGCCTTGCGCCAATGGGGCGGCATATCGATGGCAATCTTTTTCTCCGGATCAAAACATACCATCACCGTCTTGCACGCCGAATGAATTGTTCCGGTCTCGGTGTCGGCGATAATCTGAAGCAAGGTAAAACTCTTTTCTCCAATGCTCTCACACCGGGAGTAGACAGCTACACGGTTACCAAAAAAAATCGGATGAATATAGGCGCAGTCTACGTTTGCGATCACAGTCTCCACATTGTTCCATTCAATGATTCTTTCATGGATATCCTGAAAGAAATAAGCCTTACCCGTATCATAAAAAGACAGGTAGACCGTGTTATTGACGTGACCGAGCACATCAACGTCACTGAACCGTATCTGAAGGTCCGTTTTATGCCGGAACTCCGAAATAGAAGGTAAATTATGAGGATTCATATATGTTGTTCTAAATTTCAGGTTTGAGATTCGGGAGGGTGGTAATCCTGTCCCCTAATCAATATATCATCAGGATATAAACCGTATTTCTTTTATCACATCCTTCTTCATAATCAAGTTTATGTGACGGATAATCGAAGAACGGCTCATCGTCAGCTCGTGTCTCAAAGCAGGCGCCGACACTCCAACCGTCATCACGCCGTCTTTTACAGTCGGTTTAGACGTAAGTGAAGCTAAATGCGGGCCTACTACCGTCGGCCATAGATCAATAGCCTTGAGTTCATCGAAACGTCCCTGCAGGCTGGCCTCTTCAAGAGCCTGGCGCAGCACATCGCCCAATGTCTGTTCATAGATCTTTTTCATATCCTTCTGCCGTCAGATAGAATTAAACACACCGTTATTCACTTCAAAAAGTCGGCTTTCAGAGCGTATTCCGGCAATTGTCTCGTCGAGATGTTCACGGTTTGTATCGGTGATAAAGATCTGACCGAAATTATCGTCTCCACTCACAGCCTCCATTATTCTCCTCACACGAGTAGCATCAAGCTTATCAAAAATATCATCAAGAAGCAAAATAGGCGTGATGCCTCCGGAACGCTTAAGATAGTCAAAAATGGCGAGACGCAAAGCAATCGTAAACGATTTCACTTGTCCCTGACTACCAAGACGACGCATACTATAGTCGCCCAATCCGGAAAGAAGATCGTCACGATGCACTCCCTTTGAAGTGAAACCCAAGGCAAGATCATGGCCACGCTCATTAGCAAGCACCTCCTGCATCGTATGCTGATTGAGCGAACTGCTATATCTTATCGAAGCCCTTTCGGCATCTCCTGAAATCAGGGAATAATAACGACTGAAATCAGGAGTGACAGCCTCCGTCCATGCCTGACGCCGTGAATGGATAGTTGCGGCAGTATCCGAAAGGACGCTTTCCACAGATTCATAAAGCAACATATCGCGGACACCTGCCCGCAACATTTTATTTCGCGATTCGAGAGCCTTGTTATATCTGATGAGCTGTCCGAGATAAGTGCTGTCGGCTTGAGAAATCACCATATCCATAAGGCGTCGGCGATTCTCGCCGCTTCCGCTCACAATCTCACTGTCAGCCGGAGTAACTGCAACAATCGGGAAACGGCCTATATGGTCGGAAATGCGTCCATATTCCTTGCCATTCCGCTTCAGAGTCTTCCCTTTACCTCGAACAATACCGCAGCTGACACTCTCGTTTGTGCCGGAATCCATCACATATTCCCCCTTTACCATCAGCATATCCTGCCCATGGTTAATCAGGGCGCTTTCGGGCAACGGTTGCATTGTCCGGCTCATACTCAGGAAATGAATTGATTCGAGAAGATTACTCTTCCCCATACCGTTCATTCCCAGCAAACAGTTCACCCCCGGTGAAAACTCAAGCTGAGCCTCCTTAATATTCTTAAAATTCAATATGTCGATGGTCTGCAGAAGCATTGTGATGAGATGATGTGCGCCACTTATTCTTTTTCCCCGTAAGCCAGATCGCCGGCATCGCCAAGACCCGGAACGATATAACTATGGTCGTTGATTTTCTCATCAATAGCCGCACACCACAAAGTGGTTTTATCTTCAGGCAGATGCTTGCATACATAATCCACTCCCGCACGCGAAGCGATCACGGAAGCCACGTGAATTCTCGCCGGAGTGCCTTTTGTAAGCATGGCCTGATAGGCCAGTTCCATCGAACTTCCCGTTGCAAGCATCGGATCGACAAGAAGAAGAGTCTTGCCTTCAATACTCGGCGAAGCAAGATATTCCACAAGAACTTCAAACGAATCGCCTTTTTCCTTATATTTACGGTAAGCACTGACGAAAGCATTTTCCGCTCTGTCGAAACAGTTGAGAAAACCATGATGGAAAGGGAGTCCGGCTCTTAAGATAGTAGCTATGACAATCTGATCTGCCGGCTCACGACATTCAGCAGTGCCAAGCGGAGTCTTGACTTCGACCGTGCGATATTCCAGACGCTTCGAAATCTCGTATGCCATGTATTGTCCGATCCTGTCAAGATTAGTCCGGAACCGCATCGGATCTTTCTGAATATTGATATCCCTCAATTCGAGCATATAGCGGTTGATAATACTCGGTGAAGCAGCAAAATCTATTATCTCCATGGTATATCCTTTTTTCTCTGTTAGCCGCAAACCGGCAGCCGACCGGTTCACATCTTATTAATTTCTCAAAATTAACAATTATTCGGCGTTAATCCCTGCTTTTTCATCTAAATTTTTCACATCTTCGGCAATTGCATGTCTTAATTCTTCAAGATTGCCGAATTTTTTCTCTCCTCTAAGTTTTCTCCCGAATTCGAGACGCATACGAGAGCCATAGAGATCTCCCGAAAATCCGGGCAAATACGCTTCGACCGTCACAGGCAAGCCCTCGGCGACAGTCGGAGCACGTCCAACATTCACCACTGCTTTATAAGACGATCCGTCGGCAAGTATAGCCTTACAGCCATAGACACCGGCTGCCGGCAGCAGGAGCCCCGGTTCAACAGCGACATTGGCTGTCGGGAAACCCAGCTTGCGCCCCAGTTCGCGGCCATGAACCACCTCCCCTTCGATAGCATACGGACGCCCGAGAAGTTCGGCGGCTCTCTCCATTTCGCCGGCCGACACAGCTTTCCTCACAACAGAGGAACTGACACCTTGCACTTTACCGGCTTTCACAACTTTAAGCCCGATCCGATTTCCAAGCTCGGCATAATCATCAGGAGCAAGTTCGCGTCCGTCGCAGCCGAAAGTATTATCATAGCCCGTCACGAGCAGTTCTGCCGAAAACTGCTCTTTCATCTTGCGCATCCAATCGAACGCCGATAGCTTTCTTACAGAGTCATCGAACGCAACCGTAATAACCTCTACCCCCGCATTCTCCAGTCTGCGGCGACGCTCGGCAGCACTTTCCAGAAGCCCCGGTGCCCTCTCAGGCGCGACAACCATCAGAGGATGCGGTTCAAGCGTGATAACGGTCGGACGCAACCCGTTACGCCGGGCATGTGCCAGAAGCTCCGATATAACAGACAGATGGCCTCGATGCACACCGTCGAAGGTGCCGACTGTAATAGCCCGCCCCGGTTTCTTCTCCTGATCAGATTTCCCGTTCACTTCTCCTCGGCTATCACAGTCCCCTCCATTATCTTCCGCGCAACAGCATCCATATCGGTGCCCGGGGCATTACCGATAACAACGCTCTTCAATCCCACGGATTCTGCAGCCTTGCAGTTAGCTTCAGAATCATCAAGCATCACGGTCTCAGAGGGTATCAGTCCATATCTTCGCGGAACGGTTGCAAAAAGCTCCGGATCAGGCTTGCACTTGCCTTCCTCATACGATAGCACTATTCCGTCAAAATAATCATTTACATGAAGCCCCTCCTGCATGAAAGCCTTTTTAATCCAGGAATGATACATCACAGGGTTGGTATTGGAAAGCACGAAAAGACGATAGCCTTCCCGGCGCAGTTTTCTGAGAGTTTCGAGACGTGAAAGCGGAATCCCGATAAAAAAGCGATTGAAAGCCTCCTGAATTTCAAGGTCGCTGACAGGCTCCTCATTGCTCCGCCCGCAGATCCGACGTATCTCATCGAAAAATTCTCCGGCTGTAATCTCCCCTTTCTCCAAAGCGAGGAAAGCTCCCGACTGGCAATAAAGACCAAGAATTTCATCAGCATCGGCCACTCCCAGTTCACGAAGGGCGGCCACGGCGTTTTCTCTCTTCAGATCGATCACGACACCTCCGAGGTCAAAGATGATATTTTTAATTTTTTCCATAGACTATACTGTAGGTGGTATCAGTGGCCCGAGTGGTATCTTCGAACCGCTATATAGCGCAAAATTACTAATAAAAATGCCGTTTTTTCAAAAATTATAATTATTTTTGTCTAAAACAAGATATTGAACTCAATTATGTCTCGTCTGTTTTCCCTGATTCTGATGATTACTCTTATGGCCGGAGCCACGGCAGCCGATAAATCGGCGACACGGGCCAAAACGATATGCGTAATCGGCGACAGCTATGTTAGGAATCATACGCGCCCTTACGAGGAAACCTGGCATTATAAAGCCGCCCGGGCCCTGGGCATGAATTATATCAATATGGGAATCAATGGTAACTGCGTGGCGTTCGACCGTACCGACCGAGGTTTCGGGCGCCCGATGAGAGAACGGATTGATCAGATTCCCGCTGAAACCGACATTCTCCTTATCATCGCCGGACATAACGATGCGGTAATCGCACAGGCTCCCGACAAAATGCAGATCTTCGCCGACTCGCTCCGGAATCTCTGCGACGCACTCCATCATAAATTCCCTCAGACAACAATCGGCTACGTTCTCCCCTGGAATGTTGCTCAACCCGGTTTTGACGATATACGTTCCATAATAACCGGTATATGCGCAGAGAAGAAAATTCCGGTGTTTGATCCGGCCCGCGAATGTCCGGTTCCGGTAAATGACACTTCATTCCGGCGTCGCTATTTCCAGAGTCCGGACGACAATGCCCATCTGAATGCCGACGGTCATGACCTGGTTGTTGCAAAATCGCTTGAATATCTGGAACATTTAAACCCTGTGAAAAATTGTAATTAACCCATATAAATTCTGATTCATGAATAAGATTAAATCCGTTGGAATCCTTACTTCCGGAGGCGATGCTCCCGGAATGAACGCCGCCATACGCGCCGTCACACGTTCTGCAATTTTTGCCGGTTTCAAAGTTTACGGTATCTATCGCGGATATCGCGGTCTGATCTACGATGAAATCGAGGAATTCTCCACTCAGAATGTATCAAACATCATCCAGCGTGGAGGAACTATCCTCAAGACTGCCCGTTGTAAGGAATTCCAGACGCCCGAAGGACGCCAATGTGCCTACGATGTGCTCAAACGTCACGAAATCGATTCGCTCGTGGTTATCGGCGGTGATGGCTCGCTCACCGGTGCCCGCATATTCGGAAATGAATTCTCATTCCCCATCGTCGGCCTCCCCGGCACAATCGACAATGACCTCTACGGCACTGACACCACAATCGGATACGATACAGCCCTCAATACCATTATGGAATGCGTGGATAAAATCCGCGATACCGCTACTTCTCACGAGCGCCTCTTCTTCATCGAGGTAATGGGACGTGATGCCGGATTCCTCGCGCTTAACGGAGCAATCGCTTCCGGAGCCGAAGCCGCCATAATTCCGGAGATCTCAACGCAGGTCGACCAGCTTTCAGAACTTATTCAGAATGGTTTCCGCAAATCAAAAAATTCATCGATCGTACTCGTAGCCGAATCGCCAATCACCGGAGGAGCTATGGGACTTGCTCAGCGCGTAAAAGAGGAATATCCCGGATACGACGTGCGAGTTTCCATCCTCGGACATCTCCAGCGAGGCGGCTCGCCGACAGCCCACGACCGTATTCTGGCTTCGCGTATGGGTGCGGCTGCTGTTGATGCTCTTCTCGACGACCAGCGCAACGTTATGATCGGCGTTAAAAACGATGAAATCGTTTATGTGCCCTTCACAAAGGCTATTAAAAATGAAAAGCCTATCAATCAGGAACTCCTCTCTACTCTTCGTCGACTGAGCATCTGACGGGTGAAGCCCGCAATGCCCCCTCTTCATTCCTCCGGGATACGAAAATCGATAATAAAGAATATTTGCAAAAACTGCATCGCCATGAAAATTTCGATGCAGTTTTTGCTTTATCCGCTTGTATTATCAAAAATAATCGCTAACTTTGCATCCGCAATCGGGCGAATACCAGAGTGGCCAAATGGGGCAGACTGTAAATCTGCTGGTTTATACCTTCGGTGGTTCGAATCCATCTTCGCCCACCCGAATGCGGGGGATGTTTCAGCTGATACATCCCCCTTTTTTATTTGGAAACCGCTCTACCTCACATTCTAAGAAACATGACATGCGTTATGTTACAAATTTATAAAAAGGAATATAGAAGCCTCTTCAAACTCGGCCTTCCGGTGCTGGTAACTCAGTTAGGTATAATTATCGTGAGCTTTGCAGACACGATGATGGTGGGACGATACGGTGTTGATGACCTTGCCTCGGCTGCTTTCGTAAACAGTCTTTTCGTGATTCCGACTGTTATGCAGATCGGCTTCGCGCAAGGCCTCACTCCACTTGCCGGAGCTCTCTTCGGACGTAGAGACCTTCATGAGACGGGGCGTACCCTAAGAGGAGGCCTGCAGATTAATATTATAGTCTCTGCCGCATTCACCCTCATCATGGGTCTGATTTTCTTCTTTCTCGGATATTTCGGCCAACCGGAAGAGCTTTTGCCGCTTATAAACCGTTACTATCTGATAATTTTGGCGACACTCCTCCCTATGGCAGTGTTCAATTCTTTTCAACAGGTTTGTAACGCCGTGAACGACACGGCTCTGCCCATGTGGATGATTTTAGGCGCGAACGCCCTTAATATCTTCGGAAATTGGCTGCTGATATATGGAAACTGGGGATTTCCGGAACTCGGTTTGGCAGGAGCCGGTATAAGCACATTAGTGGCTCGATACACAGCCATGATCGGAATTATGGTTGTCTTCTTCGCAAGTCGCAAATATAAAGACTATCGCAAAGGTTTTGGCGATATATCTGATCTTTCAGGAATTCGACGTAATGTATGGGTCACATCATATCCCGTGATGATTCAGAGCGGAGTGGAGTGTATGTTATGGACGATGGGCGCCATTGCCTGCGGATGGTTCGGCAAGATTCAGCTCGCAGCCTATCAAGTGGTAAATACCATAGCCCAACTCGGGTTCATGACATTCATAAGCTTTGGAACCGCTACATCCATTCTCATTGCCAATCATACCGGCGTAGGAGATTCTGACGGCGTGAGACGCACGGCGGCTGCCGGAATGCATCTGAATCTGCTGCTCAGCACGCTTGCTTCCCTTATCTTTTTCTTAGGGGGCCGCCATTTAATCTATTGCTTTACCGACAACGCTGCCGTGGCGGAAGCAGGAGTGCTCCTGCTTCTCCCTCTCGTCATCTACCAATATATGGATGCAACGCAGATCACCTACTGCAATGCAATTCGCGGAACCTCTCATGTGAAACCACTTCTCCTTATCTCGCTCGTAGCTTACATCATTGTCGGGATTCCGGTATTATTACTTTTCTCCAGAACATTCGGTTGGGAAAGTATCGGAGTCTATTATAGCTTCGATATAGCCTTGGGGGTGGCGTCCGTAATGGCTACAACAATCTTCTACCGCCTTCTGAAAAAGCAATCAAAAGAAAAGGCCTCCGCATAGGAAGCCTCCCCCTTATAGACTTATTTTAGACTTACGAAAAAATCGCAAACGCGAAAGCTGTTTAAGCCTCCCCTTTCCCCCAGAGATTCTTGAGCGAACCGAGTGAACCCAACACCGCGCTCGCCTCGTATGGTATGTAAACAGTTTTATTATCCTGACCGGCCGTCATTGATTTTAGTGTTTCAATATATTTCATGGCCAGCATATACGTGGCGGGATCCGTCTTTCCGGCAGCCACAGCCTCAGCCACGCGACGGATAGCATCAGCCTCGGCTTCAGCACTCAGAATAATAGCACGGGCCTCACCCTCAGCCTTAAGAATCTCGCTTTGCTTGCGCGCCTCCGCCTGATTGATCAGGGATGCCTTCTCACCTTCAGAACGCAAGATGCGCGACTGTTTCTCTCCCTCGGCATTAAGAATCTCGGCGCGACGGTTACGCTCAGCCTGCATCTGTTTCTCCATAGCCACTCTCACACTCTCGGGAGGAGTGATATCCTGCAGTTCCACACGATTCACTTTCACCCCCCATTTATTTGTGGCATCATCAAGGATGGCCTGCAGCTTGGTGTTGATTGTATCGCGTGAGGTGAGGGTCTCGTCGAGTTCAAGTTCGCCGATAACGTTACGCAGTGAAGTCTGAGTAAGTTTCTCAATGGCATTTGGAAGGTTGTCGATTTCATAGACAGCCTTCTTCGGGTCTGTAATCTGGAAATAAAGGAGGGCATTGATCTCGGTCGTGACGTTATCGCGCGTAATAACCTGCTGCGAGGGGAAATCGTAGACCTGTTCGCGAAGATCAATTACAGATGTTGCCACCGTGCGCACGTAATGACGCCCTCCGATTCCGTTCTCGACGCGTCGCGAATAGATAGTCTTAGGCTTATCAACAAAAGGAATTATAAAGTTAAGACCCGGAGAGAGCACACTGTGAAAGCGTCCGAGACGCTCGATAACTCTTGTTTCCGACTGAGGCACAACCCTGACGCCGGCAGAAATGATGATGATGCAGAGAATCACGACTACTGCAAGAACTATTAGACCGGTAATCGACATAAACTTATGAATTTTTAAATTTAAAATTAGTATTGATTCTGGAGCTCGGTTTGTTATTTCTCGGCAAGAGGTTCTACCGTCAGTATAATACTGTCGTAAGCAGTCACAACCACTTCCTCGCCGGCAGCGATAACGCGATCGATATGCGGAGCGATCACTTGCCAGTTATCCCCGTCGATTCGTGCGCGGCCCGTCTTTCCGGGACGAACTTCATGGGTGATGAAAGCCTTACGGCCCAGAAGTGCATCCATTCCGGTGCGGCATTCTCTTCTTTCCGTCTTATGATGTCGCTTCTTGATCCAGGGCAGCATGGCGATATATGTGATCACCGCTCCTGCCACAAAAGCCACACCCTGCCAGAGATAGGCCAGATCACACAGCGAGCATATAAGCGCTGCAACAGCTCCTATCGCAAAACACAATGCCCACATCATCAATGTCAGCACCTCCGTAATAATAAGAATCGCGGCCAAGATCAGCCAGAAACTCCATAAATCCATATCACAAATATAATAATTATTTACTATAAGTAAGTATTCAAAATTAAACAATAGTAAGCAATAATGTTATCTTTTATACT
>CAZOPN010000049.1:0-16811 GCA_964581685.1 uncultured Sangeribacter sp.
ATGATGGACTGCAAGAACGCTCTCGCCGAAACTGAAGGCGATATTCAGGCAGCTATCGAGATCATCCGTAAAAAAGGTCAGGCCGTAGCCGCAAAACGTGAAGACCGTCAGGCTTCCGAAGGTTGCGTTCTCTCAGCCGTTAAACCCGGTTTCGCAGCTATTGTAGCTCTCAAATGTGAGACTGACTTCGTTGCTAAGAACGAATCTTTCCGCGAACTCACCAAAACTATCCTCAACGCTGCTGTTGAGGCCGGTGCAAAATCGCTTGACGAGGTGAAAGCTCTTAAACTTGAAGATGGTCGCACTATCGAAGAGCACATCACCGACGAAATCGGTAAGACCGGTGAGAAAATGGAGCTCGGCGCTTACGAATATATCGAGGCTCCCTCAGTTGCAGGTTACGACCATCTCGGCAATAAACTCGCAACAATCGTGGGCTTCAACCTTGAGGGCGTAACTCCCGAAATCGGTAAGGAAGTAGCTATGCAGGTTGCAGCTATGAATCCTGTAGCTGTAAATCGCGAAAGTGTTCCCGCTTCTCTCATTGAGGAGGAGAAAAACGTAGCAATCGAGAAGACAAAGACCGAACAGGTTCAGAAAGCAGTTGAGGCTGCTCTCCGCAAAGCCGGTCTTAACCCTAACCACTTCGACAGCGACGATCACATCGCATCCAACATCACTAAAGGTTGGATCACAGAAGAAGATGCAGCCAAAGCTCGTACAATCATGGCTGAAGCCGCTGAAAAGAAAGCTGCAAGTCTTCCCCAGCAGATGATCGACAATATCGTAAACGGTCGTATCAACAAATACTACAAAGAGAACGTGCTTCTTGAGCAGGAATACCACCGCGATGCAAAAGTTACAGTCGGACAATACCTTGACAAAGAGATGAAAGGTCTTGTTGCTGTAGAATTCAAGCGTGTAAATCTCAACGAAGACTAATTCTTTCAAGGTTTAAGAAAACCATCAGGCCGATAGGCCCGAAAGCCATAACACCGAGAGGCTGCCCCGGAAAATCCGCGGCAGCCTCTCATTATTTCCCCGCGCCAAAATCGGATTTAATCGGAAATAATTGGAATTAATCGGATTGGATTGGATTGGAATCAATCTGAAATGATTGGAGAGAATAATTATTTAGAAATTGGAGGAATTTGGGAAATTGATTATTTTTATATAAGAGAGAAAATATTTTAGACAAATTATAAAATTGGGTTATGGGATTAAATATGGAAGAAGCTTAATCCGATTTTATACTAAAATAATTATTTTTATATGGCTGGCTTTATTAAGAAAAACGGGGATGTTAGGAATTTGCTTGTTTATAAGCTGGCTTTAAAAATATCAGTAATTACTGATATTTTCTTCCATCGATTTATTCCCAGAAGCTCCAGAACTATAGACCAAATGCAACAGGCAGCCAGAAGCTGTAAACAGAATATTGTGGAGGGTAGTTCTTCGGCTTCAACTTCTAAGGAAACCGAAATAAAGCTGACTAATGTAGCACGTGCATCTCTTGACGAACTGCTTGAAGACTATCTGGATTATCTCAAGTTTAATAATCTTGCCCGTTGGGAACTTGGGAATCCTCGCCTCGAAAAGCTACGAACATATATTAAGAGTGAAGAATTTGAACAATGCTATGAACAGTTATGCCAACAATTACCTGCTGAAGAATATTGTAATTTGGCTATAACCTTAATTAAGCAGACTCAGTATTTGCTTGACAGATTAATTAAATCTCAGGAAGAACGTTTTCTTAAAGAGGGAGGAATTCGCGAGGCAATGAGTAGAGCCCGCAGAGAAAGTCGCGACAAACCTGGCATTTCCAATTAATCCAATTCCCTCCAATTCCTTCCAATTCCTTCCAATCCCTTCCGATAATCTCCAATCCATTCCAATCATGATTCAAAAAATCCGAGGCTTTAGGGCCCCGGATTCATATTAGAGTGAATAAATTCAATCAAGATGGCTTTTTCTAAATTCACATTTAAATTTATCTGATTATAACTTTCTTTGCGAATCCACCTTTGCGGCATATATAAATCCCGGGCAAAGGATTAGCTACTTTTACACCCTGAAGAGTGTAAATTTCCAAATCTGAATCTTTCAAATCGAAATCAGATGCCTTCTCACTGTCTTTATCAAATGAAATCTCACTAATTCCTGAAACATCCTCACCGGCAAGGAGGTTAATGAAATAATTTGCTGTCGACTTTACCTGTGAGAAAAGATTTTTCAAAGACGTAGAGGAATCCAATGCAAACATAACAACACAAGAAGATTTAATATCTTCAACCTTCAGGTCTTTCTCGGATATTTTCTCAGAATTAGGATTCCACTTCCCTGTAGTTGGCGTAATAAACCATTGATCTATATCGCTTGCCTTCAAATCTAAAAGTTCCCCATCATCGTTACGACAGTCAGTAAGCGTAAACGTTAAGTAGGTTCCTGATAAAGTTGCCTGCAATGTCTTTCCTGAACTGGATGAGAAGCCATAATACTGGACATCCTCTAAAGTCAAATCACTAATATTATATACTCCCTCAAACCAAATTTTCGAATCAGTCGGATTACCATTCTCCCCAATACCATCAAGCGTAAACCTATAAGTATACCCGTTATATAATTTAGGCACCTTTAGCGTAATAACTCTTTCAGATATTTGTTTATTAAGATCGTTGAATATCTCAGTAAGCGACTTCTCAAGCTCAGATATATCATTTACTAAGAAAATGTTATCTTTATTTGAAGATAACGCCTCAAGGTTATAATTAAATAATTGTTCATCCTTTACATCACTACCTTTCAACCCGATCATATATGCCTCCAAGTCACAATCTCCGATTTTTGTATTTATAATTTCATTATGCAAATACTCAGCATAAGTTATTGGGGTCTGTTTATACTCAGGAAATGCCTCAGCTGAACCCTGATCAAGACCGTCACTGAAAGTTATAAGAATTGCATTTTTAAGATTATCCGGCAATCTCACTGTCTTAAGACTATTCAATGCTGTTTCGACACCGGCATACAGGAGTGTTGCTGTCGTAGTATCCATCTTATTCACAAAAGATGTAAATTTATTTTTTGTTTCTTGATTAAGAAGATTTATCGGCAACTCATTCACTCTATCATTGAATGAAAGCAGCCCCAAGTATACACCCTCTTCCCTTTTATAATTGGGAATTTCCAAAATAAGTTTACGATCACTCTTTCCTTTGGAAACACTTGATAAACTAATGTAATAATTAAAATATTCTCCCGGAATAGTTATAATCCATCACTTATACTCCCATAGTAAGATGTTCCACTCCAACCATTTTCCTTACAATTCTGACTTACTGTTAGGTTACTTCCGGCAGAGTTCTTCATTGTATATTTAGTTACATATACTTTATTCGGATCCTGTGTATAAACAATAGGCTGGCAACCATCCTCAATGGTTATTCTAAATACTCCAGGGTTTTCCCAACTTTCCTCTACATCAACTGTTTCTTTCATAGGGGAATTCCCGGACGTCCAGACTGGATCGGTCCACTCGCCCTTTCCCAAATAATTCCAGGTATCGGCATTGATAACCATGCACTGAAGAAGCAGCACAGCAAGAAGTAAAATTCTCTTCATCATTACAAATTAGAGTTTTTGTTCACTATAGCCCCTCCAAAGTAGTGTGATTTATAAAAAAGAATTGCGTGAGGAACTGTACCTGCTGCCCGTTCCACTCGTTGAGGCCTTCGCAATGCCTATCACTGTAGAACGGACAACGCAGAGGCCTCACGCAGAATATGATGCTGCATCGTCACGATGCAACAATGCGGACACGTAACAATACGCATCCAGACATGGTCATATCCACAACAGGCATCTACCGTTGTCTCATCCTTGACAGTGATTAAGAAGTTGCGAAGTTCCAACGAGTCAAGAATAAGCGTCTGGTAAACGCATTCAAAAACAAAATGTCCGCAAAACCCTCCGCATACCCGGAACCGGGCCTCTGCGGACGGTCTTGCAGATGCAAATATAGAAATTAATTTCTATTTCACCAAACTGACTGTGCAGTTTTAAGTTTTTTACATAAGTAAGTGTTGCAAATTAAGGAACATATAAAACGAAGTTATTTTTGAGTTGATTTGGTTGCGGAATGAGGGAGAATATTTTCATATTCGACTGAATGATAAGACCAAAGCAGCCAAAAAGAACGAGTTTTATTGTTCAAGATTTCTATAATACTTTATATCGATTAATTTTCAATACTTACTTATCGGATAAGCTCAGTTAAACTTATTAAGGCAGGAACTCATAGTCCACACATGCGCGGGAGACAATCTGAGGCTTCACTAAACCGGCTGCCGCAACATGTGCCGGATGAGCGGCATAGACAGCTACATCTGCCATTGTCGGGACTATAGCCGTAAGCACAAGATCCCAGCTTTCAGCCGGATTCTCATTGATACCGACTTCCATCGATTCCAGACATTCTATCTGATCGGGTAATGCCATTAAGGCTTCTTTAAAACGCTTCGAGGCTGCAGAACGCTCCTCATCTGTGCCACTGAATTTGAATGTAACGATATGCTTAACCATCTTTCCTGTTTTTACTGTTAATCTATACGAAATAGCCTTTAAAAACTACTCTCTTACAAATTTAATATATTGGCTTCAACCAAACAAATAGGAGCATATAATTGTATTATTTATAAACGCATATATTATTGAAAACAAATTATAAATTATACTGCTATGAAAAAACACGAATGTAAGGCTGTTGAATTAATTCCCCATATCGTCCATGCAGCGATGGGCGTAACAGCAATTGTTTTATCTTGTGAGATTCTTAAGAAACTCCACAGAATAGGGAAAGGTGTAAGAGAAATTCGCGAAGGGAAGCGCCAGATTGAAGAAGGCAGACGCGAAATTTTCGGCCATAAGAAAAAATAATCTGTTCTTTCCTTCTCCGGATACTATGGACAAGGAGATTTTTCAGGAATAAACATGGTCAAATTGATTAGCCGTTGTTTATTCTAAAATATAAAAAGAAGAGACGGACCTTTCGGAATCCGCCTCTTCTTTTATATATGATTCGTTTGTGAATCAGATCGAGAGTTTTATTGTCTTATTCCCCTTACGGACTATATAAAGACCTTTATCAAGAGATTTAAGCTCGGTAGCAGGCACCGCATTGAGAATGCAAACTCCATCAAGAGTATAGACAGATACCTCTGTTGTATCGTCGATACCAACTTCCGAGAGGCCGGAAATACCAACAGTTACGGCCACTTCGTCAGTCTCGTTATTATCAGCATTCTGATCGACAGCACACTTGATTCGACCCTTGAAACGGAATGTCTGGTCAAGATCAGACTGTTCGGGAGTGAGCGAGAAGAGATACTGATAGGTTTCGCCCGGTTCTATAGTCTTGTCTGCATCCGACTTGATAATTTCAACATCATTCATCAGCAGAGCCACTGAATAGCTGTCGATAGCCTTTGTACCATTGTTGTAAACATTAAGTATCACTTTGGCTTCCTCATCAGGATGCATATCAGGAACATCGAGACGCACGGCTTCGAGGTCGTAATCGGGCAGGGAAACTTCACCGTCTTCGATTCTTATATTATCAATATGAATATTGAACCCACGGGCTGAAGTGCCGAGGAAAGAGATCATGGCAGTCTCGGTGCAGTATTTTCTTGGTATTTCAACCGACATCTCCGTCCAGCCTTCCTTATCACTCTTGATAGAGAATTCCTTCAGCGTAGCGAAATTATGATCGTTATTTGAGATCTGCACTGCAAGAGTTTCCTGGGAATCAGCCTTGGTGAGATACAGATAGAATTTGAGTACGGGATGATCAGCGCTGAAAAGATCGATCATCGGCGAAGTCATTCTCTCCATCAAACCTCCCTGCTGGCCGTATGCCACGAACGAAGCGAAACCACCATCTCCATCCTGAGCCGTAGCATCGGGAGTGGTTCCCTGGCTCTGGAGCGACCAACGCATATCGGTATGTCCGGAAACTCTTGATATAACCCATGGCAGGTTATCGAGGCCCTTGTCTTTAAACGACTCCTTGAAAGGAACCGGCAGCGGATCGCCGATAAGGATATAATCAGCTATTGCCACGTCACTTTCCTTGTTTCCATAGTTGGCTGTTACCTGATAGTAAACCATCACCTGATCTCCGGCCAATGGCAGGCTCTTATCAACCATATACGGATTTTTCAGTCCTTCGATCATCTTCGAGCCATCGTTACGATAAACGGTATATGTCAGATAATCGGGGTTTATATCATTTCCATTCACCGTCTTTGTCGGAGCCTTCCATTCGAACAGAATATGATCGTCTGCATTTATCGATATCTTCAGACCGGTAGCGGGAAGCGGTTTATCGAAACCTACAAAAGCAGTAGCAGTAGCTTCAATTCCGCGACCTACCGAATTATAGGCCACAACAGTATATGTAACATCGCCTGAAGGAGCAGACTCATCCGTCCATTCCAGAGTTTTACCCGGCGTAGGATTATCGAAGGTCTTAAGAGCATTCGAGCCACCTCTGAAAATTTCCACTTTAGTAAGAGCATCCAGAGGTTGTCCATCCATTGTCTTGTCGGGAGCCGTAAAAGTCAGAGTCACCTTACCGGAGCCATCGGCAGCCGGAGAAGCCTTAAGATCTTCCACTGCTGCAGGGACACCGGCAGCAGCCTTAAGTCTGATTTCAATGTCATCCACAATCAGTCGATAGGCATTAGCCGGCGACATGGTATGGAAGCCAAAATAGAGGATTCCCTCCGCATCGGTGGTAAAATCAGCCGTATATGTAACGAAACTTGTATTGTTGGTTACGGTAGAAGAGATAAGGGTCTGAGTCATTCCTTCGACAGTGGGAGTCTTACCCATCATAACCTCAAAGCGCTCAGGCGACTCTTCATCGAAAGCACACGCACGGAAAGTGAGTCGATATGTAGAATTTGCCGCAAAGCGAATCGGAGGAGTTATAAGCCAGTTGTCAGACTGTTCATATTTGTTATATTTCGACCATGCAGCCTTCCAGAAAGAGGAATACTCCCAGGATGCGCCGTCTCCATCGCCATCAAAAGTGATGAATCCAAGCATTGAATCCTCTGTATCGAACGCCTCAAGATAAGGCACATCGTATGCAGCGCCGGCAAACCATGAGTTCGAATTAGCTGTTCCACCCACTGTTTCTCCGATAATGGAGGTTACCGAATAATAATAATTGGCAAGCCCGTCAGGAAGCGTCTCTGTAAAAGTAGTGCCCTTCATTCCCTCAGCAACCATTTCGCCGCCGGGGAAACGAACTATGTTATAAACAAGTTTGTCAGCCTCGATAGTACCACCATTCAGACCTGCATCAGGAGCATCCCATGAAAGAGAAGCCACATTATCGGCAACAGAGAGATGAACATTCGAAGGAGCAGCCGGTGCGTCGTTACCCGTAAAATGATTCACAACCGTCTTCTCACCTTCACCTACAGAATTCACGGCAAAAGCGACAAAGGTATGATTGCCATCACCCGGAGTACAAGTAAACTCATCTGATGCGCCGGCAGCCATAGACTTGCTATATACCTCATTGCCATCAGCATAGACCTTAACAGTCATATTGCCGGGAGCCGAACCGTCGAAAGCCACGGATGGAGCAGTCAAAGTAACCTTCGATCCTCCGTCAGTAGCCACTACCTTAAAGTTAGGTAACGCGGCCGGGGCACCGAGTCCCTTAGTAGGAGCCTCAATAAACGCACACGTAAATTCTGAATTATCCGGCAGATCAAAATAAAGCTCAGCCTTTCCGGTAGTTGTGTTAAGAGTATAAACAGCAGAGGTCTCGTCAGAAAGAGTAGCAAGCCAATAAATTACGTTTGTTTCCGGATCGATACATGCACTCTGCGAATATTTGGGCGAAATCCCGGACAAGCCGAGAGGCACACAATTTCCGGTTACCTTATCGATACGGTAAGTCATACCGGTAAGAAGTTCAACACCATACAATTCACCGAAATTATTAGCTACAAGACATGCCATATCGGGTAAAGTAGCGATTTCGGTTGTGGCCCCCGAAGTCTTATCAACCTTGGCGAGACGTGTATTTCCACCGTCAAAATTGCCCCATACGGCAGCATAAATAGTCTTGGTTACAGGATCGTAAGTCATGTCGTTAGCCACCGATGTCTGCTCGTTAGTGAGTATCGGGTTCTGGACAAAACTCCAGTAATCGGTGTTTACCACAACATAATAGTTGTTTAGCCAAGGCTCTTCCGCCAGAAGCTCATAAAGGCGGTAGTGAACCTGATGATCCGTATAGCAGCCACCCCCGTTAGCCATAAGATTGGGATGAGCATACATCTCAAAAGGTGTGGGATTGTCTTTTGAAATCTCATAACATCCGTATGGAAAGGAAGAACCCTCGGGAAGATAATTCCATGAATCGGAATATTGCATCATTCCATAGATCTTCGGACCATTAGCCGAAGCTTTCGACACTTTCCGTGTTTTACTTCCGAAAGAATCCTTACTGAAGGAAACAGGACGGTCACCTTCCACCTTCCGGGCCAATCTGTAAGAATTATCGACCGAAGGATTCGGAGCAAGTTCAAAACCGGAATATGCCTTCAGTCCCACCGCAACAAAAATCAGACATAAACCGGCAAAAAGTTGTTTCTTGTTCATAATAATTGGATAAAACAGGCATAACTCGCCTATTGAAAATAAATGATTGTTGCAAATATGCCAAAATAATTCGATTTGACAAAGCAAAACTGATATTAAACATATTTTTCATTAGAAATATTTACATTTTGTTAGCATTTATAAACTAACCGGAGAAAAATTTATGCATAAATGTTGTATATATTAAAAAAACGTCATCCTTTTTTTGTTGCCACAAATATAATTTATATCTTTGTGCATATATCTATGTTCGAACAACCTATGATTTGTAAAATAAAAAATCTAATTACTCTCGGCGGCATCTTGCTCGGGAGTATTTCCGCTTTTGGAGTTGCCTCCTATCCGGGAGGTGTTACATATAAGCAGCCCGACGGCTCTTCGCTCAATGTATTTATACACGGTGATCATCATTGCAACTGGTATACCGATTCAGAGGGAACGCTTCTGATGCCTCTTGACGATGGCTCGCTTGTAAAAGCGGATCCCTCTTACGCTGTTCAACTCGAAAAGAAAAAGACTCGCAAACGCGCAGCCAAGTCTGCATATACGAAATTCCCGACTTTAGGACGCCAGAAAGCACTTATCATACTTGTGGAATTCTCCGACAAGAGTTTCCGTTATGGAATTGACGATTTCAAGGATATGATCTGCCAACCGGGTTATGCAGTATCGGGAGCTGCCGGAAGTGCTACAGATTATTTTGTTGAGAACTCTGCAGGGCGTTTTATTCCGGAATTCGATGTTTTTGGTCCTGTCAAACTTACCCGACCTATGTCTTACTACGGAGGCAAGAACGATGAAAACGCTCATGTAATGGTTGAAGAAGCATGTAAGGCGCTTGACTCGGAGATAGATTTCAGTCAGTATGACCGTGATGACGATGGCTGGGCCGACAATGTATATATATTTTATGCCGGATACGGCGAAGCCGATGGCGGAGGCGCAAACAGTATCTGGCCTCATTCCGCCAATTTATATAATAAAGGAGTGAATCTGAATCTCGATGGCGTAACAATAGGCTCTTATTCGTGTTCCAACGAGCTCATCGGAGGTACGACACGTATGGTTGGAATCGGCACTTTCTGCCATGAATTTTCTCACGTGCTCGGTCTGCCCGATGTCTACAGCACCAACGATAATTCAGCTTTCACACCCTATTACTACTCCCTGATGGATCATGGCAACTACAACGGCGACGGACGAATTCCTTGTGCTCTGACTGCCTACGAACGCTATTTCCTCGGATGGGCAGAACCAATCGCCCTCGAATCTGACGGAACGGTGCGTGTCCCGCCGGTGGCGTCCAATATTGCTTACCGAATGAATCTTGCAGGATACGACGAACAATATTATCTTTTCGAAAACCGTATTAAACAAGGTTGGGACTCCGCTCTTCCCGGCGAAGGTCTCCTTATATGGCATATCGACTATTCACGCGATGTCTGGGATCGTAATGCTGTGAATAATGATGAGGAGCGTCAGAGAATAGATCTGATTGAGGCTGATGGAAACGAAACAATGAATACTTCAGCCGGAGACCCGTTTCCCGGAACATCAAACGTGACCTCATTTGCAAACTTTACCGATCACACAGGCAAGCTCTACAGCAGTCGGGTCGAGAATATCCGCAAAGCAGGCGATGACATAATTTTTGACTTCAACCGCAGTTCAGCAATGCCGGCAACCGTTTCAGGTGTAAAAGCAGCTGAAATCGAGGATGACAACTTTATGCTTTCCTGGGATAATGCAACAGATGCCGAAAAATATTATGTCTCCGTTTCCGCCATTAAAAACGGACGAGATATTCCCCTTGATGCCTACACGGCCCTCCCGGTTGAGACAAACTCATTGCATATAGCCGGACTTGAGCCTTCAACGGAATACAAGTGCAAGGTAAACGTGATGAAAGGGCTAACTTTATCTGCCTCCTCTTCCCCGCTCAGCGTAACAACCGATGAGGCGGGAATAGCCTATTTCGCGCCTGTGGCTCTTGAGGCCGCTGATATTACCGACACCGGTTTCACGGCACGTTGGCAACCCCTCGACAAAGCTTCGGATTATCTTATCGACATTTTCACAATGGCAGAAGAGGCGGTAGATCAGGATATAGCATCTTTCACCTCCCCACTTTCCGTGCCCGCAAACTGGAATACCACAGCTACAGGGACAATGAGTGTTTCGGGCTACTACGGCGATGCCGCCCCCTCACTCCGCTTCTCACAGAATGCTGAAATGATCGAGACTCCGGTTTATGATACAGATATTACATCCGTTTCATTCTGGATGAGAGGCTACAAAGCTGCGGCTGAAGCGACTCTTACCCTCTCTGTTATGACAGATGGCAAATGGAGCGATGTAATGCAGATTTCTCCCATAAATAATGCCTCGGGTGAGACCAAGACCTGGACTGCACCCAAAAGCGGGAAAGGAGTTAAAGCTGCACGTTTATCATATATGGGTCCGTCCGGGTCATCAGTATGTGTAGACGACCTGACAATCAACTTCGGTCTGGCTTCAGTCCGTAAAAAAGTGCTTGATGCCCATAACGTCGGAGACGCAACTTCATTTAATGTCACATCCCTCGAACCGGGCCGGGAATATTCCTATATAATATATGGAACCGATGGAAAACGCACTTCTCTTCCCTCTAAGGAAATAAAAGTAACTACGACTTCCGGAGGAACATCTGATATCAGTGATATTGATGTTTCCGGAACCATGACCGAAACAGAGACAAAAGTCTTCACAATATCCGGTCTGGAAGTGAGTGGAACATCCAATCTCCCCGCCGGTATATATATAGTAAAAAAAGGGAACAGGACCGAGAAAAAAGTCGTGAGATAAGCCGGAACAAAGAGCTATCTTCATGAAAATAAACTAATTCCGATAATTTCAATAACAACTATATGAACAACTTTAAGAAATTTATAACCGCGGTGGCTGTAGGAATGATTATCCTTCCTGCATCCGCTTCAGGAAACCCTGCAAAGCAACAGGGCAACCGGGTGAATACGCTTAAGTTCCGACATGAGCGGACTTTCCCGGAAGGTCTTTATGCCGTTCCTCCCCAAGCGAAAGTTTCAAGAGTGCCAATACGCAAATCAACTGCCGGCCGAACGGAACTTGTAGCCAACAGTCTGACAAGCAAAATCGGCTACGGAATGTTTTCTTTCTATGCCGAAAACGACTTAGCGCCGCAAAAGCTTGCAGATACTCCTCCATTTTTCGGTGGTGCTGTCTATGTGAACGGGAAATATTACGGTGCCGATTATGACTATGATGCCAACTATCAGCTCACCTACGTGAAATGGTATGTTTATGATGCTCTCACCTGGCAATGCGAAAAAGAAGTGGAAAACCCTCTCGATTTCAGCTATATTGCCACCGACCGCACCTATGATGCCACTTCCGGTAAGGTTTATAGTATCGTCTATGATAAATCGGGCAGTTCCATTCAGCTTGCCACCACCTCTCTTGCGGATGGAGCCTCAACCCCCATCGGAACGCTTGGCAAAGACGTTATTACAATCACCGCCGATGATAAGGGTCAGCTCTACGGTATCGACACGAATGCCAATCTTTATCGCATTAATAAGAGCACTGCGGAACTTACCCTCGTTGGAAATACCAACATTCTCGATGACTACCTATCAGACTATACCCAGTCGATTACGTTCGACCCCGAATCAAAGAAAATACTATGGGCTGAGTTCCACTCTGTTGGATTGGGATATCCGGCGGCTGCTCTTTATGAGGTAAATCCGGCTAACGCCTCAACTGTAAAGATTGCCGATATCCCCGGCAATCCTGAACTTGTAGGTCTATACGTTACCGACTATGTAGCTTCTGACGTTCCGGATGCCGTCACCAACCTTAATATCACTCCCGCCACGGTAGGCTCACTCAACTATACTTTCACCTTCAAAGCTCCCGCCAAGACTACGGGAGGTGCCGCCATTACCGAAACAATGACTATTGAAGTCAGCGTGGACGGAGACCTTCTGGATATCAAGGAAGCTTCTGCCGGACAAAACGTGACTTGCGGCCCCATCACACTTACACGAGGCCTGCACAACGTGAAAATCACAGCAGAAACCGCTGCCGGAAGCGGAGTGGTGACGGCTCGCGTATTCTTCGCCGGATATGATGTGCCGGCCGCCCCGACAGGCGTCACTCTTAAAGATAATAACGGAAATCTGACCGTAAGCTGGACTGCTCCCAAGACCGGAGCTCAAGGAGGTGCCATTCGCACACCTCTCACTTATGATGTGGTCCGCATGCCCGACAATGTGAAAGTTGGCAATAAAATCACAGCTACTTCATTCTCTGAAACCGTAACTAATCCGGCACGCTACTATTATGTCATTACTCCCTACACTTCTGAGGGTGAAGGAATTTCTGCCGAATCAAACAATCTCGTTGCAGGAAGTTGTTCCGTGCCTTTCATAACATCGTTCGATACACAGTCTGAATTCGACCTTTGGACAACTGTGGATATCACAAGCGGAGGAAAAGTTTGGAACTACGATGAGGATAACCATCGTCTGCGTCATCCCTGGAGCATTGACAACGCTATGGATGATTATATTGTTTCTCCCCCGATCAAGATGGACGCATCAAAGAGCTATTCCGTTTCTTTCGATGCTTACCAGATGGTGGATAGCTATGATGAGCATGTGATGCTCTACTTCGGCACATCTTCAGATGTTTCCAAAATGACTCAGATTCTTGATACGAAAAAACTTCCCACAGATGCAAAGACCTTTGAGGCTACTGTTGCTCCGGCCACTTCCGGCAATTGCTATATAGCTTTCCGCAGTACAGCGCCTCGCAACGGCTTCATGTCGTATGTAGACAACGTCTGCATCATAGAGAAGGGCTCTTCGAATGTTGCTGCCACAGTAGATAATCTGGTGGCGAAAGGAGCCGATAATGGGGAACTCAAAATAAATATTTCTTTTGATGCTCCCTCAAAAACAATGCAAGGAACTGCTCTTGCCGCCATTTCTAATATAGACATCATACGTGGTGAAAGCACAGAGCCCATAAAGACCTTTGCTTCGCCCGCTCCCGGTTCGCATCTCACATGGACCGACAGCAGTGTAAAGACCGGTAAATACACCTATCGCGTGGTGGTTTATACATCGGCCGGTGCCGGAGAGCCAAACGCGGTTACAGCTTTCGCGGGGGTAGATACTCCCGAAGCACCGACAGATCTTAACGTAACAGGCAACGACGGCCGCCGCATAATTAGTTGGAAAGCTCCCGCACAGGGCGTGAACGGTGGAAATCTTACGGGAGTGGTAAGCTATCGTCTTGTAAGAATGGTTAATGATAACGAACAGGTGATCGATGAAAATCTCACTACAACAGAATACACCGATACATGGACCACTCATGAACAAGCCTTCGTCTATTACGCTGTTTCAGCCGTAACCTCTGCAGGCAGCAGCAACATAATCAATTCTCGTTCGTTTGCTGTGGGCGATCCTTACGAACTTCCTTATAAGGAATCGTTTGCCGGTGGTAAGCCTCAGACAAACCCATGGGTAATTGAGCAAGTGACCGGTGCACAAGGTTGTTGGGCTATCCTGAATAAAGGTGAGAATCCCTATATTGACGCACAGGATGGCGACAACGGTCTCGCAACCTTCGATGGTTACCATGGCTGGACCGACGGTGTTGAGCTTCGTCTGATCTCTCCGACCATCTCAACACGTATTTATAAGGATGTGAAACTCTCCTTCTATATCTACCATTATAATGGTTCGGCCGGTTGGTGGCAGGAGACACCCGACCCGGTTGGAGAGAGCATGATTGTAGAAGTTTCGGAAGATGGCGCGCCTTTCGTGGCTATTCCGGGAGCATCTTACAAACTCTATGACTCAAAATCCGCATGGAAGAAATATGAGGTTTCGCTCGACAATTACCGCAAGACTCGCGGTATCCGCGTGGCATTCCGTGGCAAAGGAGCGGGTAACTTCAATATCCATCTCGACAACATAGCTATCGACGGTATCTACGACTCCACTGCTGTTGATGAAATCGGAACGACTGTTGCATTCGCATACGGCGAACGTGGTTTGATACGTTTCGGCGGTCTTGAGGGTGAGGTCAATGTTTATGATATGGCCGGACGCCATGTAGCAAAAGCCGACTCAGCAGATGGCATGGTTTCAGTAGCAGCCGGAATATATGCTGTTGTTTGCGGAAACGAGACATTCAAAGTAATAGTGAAATAATAATTAACCCGAGCCACCGGGGATGTATGGCATTTCCGGTGGCTTTCAATTTCAACAATATGAAACAATTTTTTACAAAATTAGGACTTGCTTGTCTACTGACAACCATCGGGCTGTCGGGCAACGCTGCTGATCCTATCTTCAATTTCACGTTCGACACGGAAGCTGACTTCACCGATAACTTTCAGGTTGTCGACGGAAATGAGGATGGAGTGAAATGGAAATACAATTCCTACTCGTCAGGTAAATTTACTTATGCCCAATGCTATTCTTATTCTACTTCTTCATACAATGATAGTATGATAACGAAAGCTGCTTTCCAGCTTCAGGCAGGGCAGGCTTATAAATTAAACTTTTTAGCCTGGGGAGAAGATTCGGATAGGACAATCTGCTCACAACTGGCGATTGGAATTTTCCCTAAAACAAATGATTATGAAAATGCCGAAATCTCCAGTCTTTTTTCTAAGAGAGTGAATTTTGTAAATAAATATTCTGGGAATCCTTCTACAGAAAGTTATGAAGAAATGTTTGAGGTTCCGGAAGATGGAGAATACCAATTTGTGTTCATGGCTATCGGAAGTGATAAGGGTGGTGTAGCAATTGATAACATCACGCTCACGGCTGAGGGATCACCTTTGACTCCGGCGGAGGTTTCGGCTCTTTCTGCGTCTGCAGCTTCCGATTTCTCCCTTTCTGCTACACTATCCATAACCCTGCCAAGCAAGACTGTTACAGGAAGTGATCTCGCGGAGAATGGTATCTCGAAAGTTGTGATTTTCCGTGGTGATGACACGGCAGCTACCATAACTACCGGACTCACTCCGGGTGAAACAATCTCCTGGACCGACCTCAATGCTGCTGAAGGATGGAACACATATACGGTTGTTGTCTTTAACGGAGATTTAGGCAGTGCCCCCGTCGTTACAACTGTTTTCGTCGGACCGCTCACTCCTCTTGCTCCCACGGCTGCCAAAGCTGAGAAAACGGAAGGCGGAAAAATCAAAGTTAGCTGGACTGCTCCCGTGAAGTCTACCACCGATATAGCTCTTGATGCGTCATTACTCACCTACAGCATCACTCGCACTATTGGCGATGGAGAACCTGAGACTATCATTACAGGGTTGGCTGAAACAGAATATGAAGATAGCTTCACTTCTGATGACCTTACAACAATCCTTTATACTGTTACCGCCTACTATGGTACAAAAGTCTCCGAGGGAGTAGCAACCAACCCGGTGAAAGTAGGAACGTATGGAATTCCTTTCGAAGAATCATTTGCCCATGCAGTTCTTCCTGATGACTGGGAGATCACCACAAGCGATACAAGCACGTATGCTCCCAAACAATGGCAAGTAAGGTCAAGTATGGAAAAATCGCCCTATGCGACATCCTATGATGAGGACGGTGGACTCCTGTCCTACAACTCTTTTAACATTTCCAGTAACTATTGGTCACGTGCAATCACTCCTGAAATAAAAATAGCCGGAAATAAAGCTCCCACGCTTGAATTTATGTTCTACCATTCCGGTACACAATCTGGAAATGATCGCATTGTACTCGAGATTTCCAAAGATGGAGGGGAATTAACAGAAATCCCCGACTCAGAGATTAAGCGTAATAACGGTACAACGGGCTGGACTCTTTATTCTTTCCCTCTAAACTCTTATATAGACGCCAATTCCATTCGTATATCATTTAAAGCTATTTCAGCTTATGGAGCTGACATGGCTATTGATGCTATCAGAATCTATAATGGAACTAACTACGATCTGGAAGCAGTATCTCTTGAAGCTCCGGCTGCCGTTAAATCAGGCAAACATGGTGAATTCAAGTTTACAGTCAAGAATAGCGCTTTCAGTGAGGTTAAAGCAGATCAATATT
>CAZOPN010000050.1:0-16544 GCA_964581685.1 uncultured Sangeribacter sp.
AACGACCCCCTGATTAACAGTCAGGTGCTCTAACCAACTGAGCTATTGAAGCATTATTTTTGCGCTTCAGGATGGGCTTGAACCAACGACCCCCTGATTAACAGTCAGGTGCTCTAACCAACTGAGCTACTGAAGCATGTCGCCTTTTCAGAATCCCACTTCGCGTGGTTTTCATCTAAGACTTTGCAAAATTATAAAATTTTCTTTTTTCTACCAAATTTCCACCGAATATTTTTCACTAATTTTTATAACATTCCATAGTGTGCCATAAACCCGTTCCCTCCTCTTGCGCTTCTTAGCATCATCTCCGATTTGGACATTATCGCATTTCATACTAATTTTGCAATGTGATTCGTGAGAATTCTTAGGCCCCGACTCACAAAAAAATCAGAATGCTGTGGGTCGCAGCCTTATGAAGTTGTGCATACAACCTCCATAAATTATATAACGTTAATGAATATTACCTCTATTTCCAACTCTCTCCATAAAGAAAAAATTATAGGCTTCATCTGGCAACACGTTTTGCTGATTGCTTCTCTATTCTTAATGACACTCGGCGTTGCCCTCTGCGTAAGATCTTCTCTGGGAAGCAGTGTAATTTCCACAATCCCTTTCGTTCTCACCCTTGCCGGGGAGAATGGAAATATCACGCTTCTAACCATTGGAGAATGGACATACGTAATGAATTTTATTCTCGTTGCATTGCAGATCCTCGTACTTCGACGTAAATTTGAGCCGGTACAGCTCTTTCAACTAATCATAGGCTTTCTCTTCGGTTGGCTTCTCGACATCAACATGACACTTACAACATTCGTTAATCCGGATAATTTACCCTATCAGATTGCTGCCCAGGTATGCGGATGTATTATTCTTGGAATTGGAATATCTTTTGAAATACGCTGCGGCTCCGTAACAATGCCGGGAGAAGGCCTGCCGGCAGCCATAAGTAAAGCTTCAGGTATACTCTTCGCCAAAGCAAAAATTATGGTAGATATCACACTCGTTGTTATAGCCGTATCGCTCGGCTTCTATTTTTTCAAAACATGGGTATGGCAAGTAGTAGGAATCGGAACTCTTTTTGCCATGATTTTCGTAGGTTGGGTGGTAAAGATAATTTCGCCGCGCATAAATTGGTTCGATAAAATATTATGTTATCGTCCCGGATTCCGTCGATATGTATATGGATTAGCCCGATATGTCAGGAATATTACCAACGGTAATCGCCGGGATTCCTGAAATATCGGGCCGCTTTATGATATTATACAATATTAATCGTTTTCGATCAATTAATTAATTTCTTGACCGTTCCGTTACCTTTTACAATAATAATTCCGCGCGGAACTTCAATTACTCTTCCGGCACCAATCTCTCCTAATTTTTCTCCTGATACGCTATATACATTATAAATATTATCATCGGAAACAGAGAGTGTCCCTCCGGAAATCATGAATCTTACCGAATCTCCGGTTGTGCTGACAATATCAATACCCGTCTCCTTCATAGAAGCATGGAAAAGAACGTTTCCATCTTCCTCCCGGATATTACTCAAAGCGAGATCAATAGGCTTTCCTGCCCATGATTTTAAAGCCGGAGTAGTTTCCGATGAAAAAGAAGTAATTTTGGAAGTTCCGGGGAAAGTGTCGCCGGGACGATTATAATCCGACTGTCGGTTATCAGCCTCAACAAGATCTACATATTGATGAGAAGAATTATTATTAACAATATTATTGTCAAAAATACTCGGGACATAATCTATATGCCATACCAACATTCCATGCCCGGGAATATATTTATCCCAACCTGTCTTCTGCCTGTTTTCAAATAAGAAATATTCATTGGTCTTTTCAGTCGGAACAATAAAAGCGAAATTAGAATCAGCCAGATTCTCAAGAGTATAATCACCCGGACTTTTAATATATTGAGGTTCCATCCATCCAAGTGCATAGCGCTCGTAGGAAGAATAGTTAGGAGGAGTGCGGCCATTATTGTTGTATGGGCCATAGTCCATAACCGAGTAAGAATCAGGAGTGAAGCAATCGCTATAATCAGTACAATAAAGGTCCGGGAGCCCGAGCACATGACTGAACTCATGCACAAACGTACCTATGCCATCAGGCATTCCTGTTGAATAATCAGTTTCATTCGAGCAAGCATAATGCCCCACAATCACACCATCATATCTATAGGTCTTTGTTGTAGCTGCGCGAACATCCCATGAATGTGGCCATACTGTATTAGATATAGCAGAATCAGCCTCTCCATATCCGGCATAAAAAATAAAAACATTATCTACATATCCATCCCCATCACGATCGTATTGACTGAAATCAACAGTTGAATCCAGAATATCACACGCATGAGTCACCATCGCCCAAGCTGCTTTATCATCACCCCAGCTATCGTTTCCACCATAGTAACTCATTCTGTTAGGAAGAGTGACCGGGCCATAAACATCAAATTCAGGATCAAAAAGCCCGTGACTATTAAATAAAAACCAATCGCGTGCCGAACCGGTTGCTCCGTATGTGGAGAATCCCTCCTCATTCAGCATATCTGTGAAATAAGCATGAGAATCAACATCATTATAAGAATCTTCATTCTTGGAGTTGAACTTCACGTCGCTAAACTCAACAAGTATCACGAGGCCTTTCTGTTTTCCGGTCAGAGGGAAGGTTGTCTCACTTAAGCCCGGGCCACGGGTCTCTCCATCAGAAATGCGGTTGCTATATCGACTTTTGAGTGCCTGAAGACTCATAACACGACTGATTTCTTCCCCACTAATAGCCGACAATAATGTTTTCTCCGAACCGGTTCTTTGTTCAGCATTATGGGCAAAGACACCGGTAGCTACAAGCTCTCCGGATGAAGCAACTTTTGCATATTGCCATCCTCCCTCTTCCATGTTAAGAAGAGGATACCCGTCAGCAGTCATAATAATATGACTGCGTTCGTCACCTTTATTTACTATAGTAAGTTTTGAACCATCCGGTTGAGTCACTTCTATCGGAAGTCCCTTTGCTCGGACAGCATAAGAATATGGGATGTATCCACATACCATCACGGCCGCACAAGCCATGATTGAAAGTAATTTTTTCTTCATCTTCTAATTATTACCGGGGCTCCCGGCAGACTAATATAGTTATATTCTGGATGTTGTTTCTTAAAATCTATTCCCGTTTCAATTGCAGCATCAAGACTCTCGAAACTACCGGCAATCGTATACCATTTGTCCTCCGAGCCTTGCGCCACAAAGAAAGCGTGTTTCTCCGTAGCAAGTCGCGAAGCAAGTGCGGATGCATTTGTCCGCATCTTGAACATTGCTACGGCCACGTTATACTCCTTGAGGCGGATACTATCAGGATAAGCCTTGAGATGTTCATTCATGACATATAAGGTGTCTCCACCTACAACATGAAGCCTTGGGCCATCGACCGTAAGGAGTCCCGAAGCTGGAAGCATATTTTCCGCATTGGCCTTCTCTCGCTTGGCAATTGCGGCATCATAAGCCGCGCGATAATTCTTCTCGGTAGGTTTACATGAAGAGAACATCGCGAGAAAACACGATAAACAGATAATAAATGCGATGCTACCGGGCTTGTTCATTTCTTTAATTTATGAATTGCAATTTTCTTCAAAGTGTTCCATGCTTCGTCATAGAACAAAATTTTGATTCGCCTGAAATAATTCCTGATATTTCGAACGCTAAATTTACAAAAATAATTGTATTTTCATGTAAAACTACCGAATTAAAATTTAAAAAAATCTGAATTTTTCACCTTTTGGTCATTTTCAATCACCGTAATCATTTTCAATTCATACTTACCTTCTTTTTATTTTAACACGTTCCTCTAATATAAGAAAAGAGGATATCACGAAAAATAGTTTCGCAACATCCTCTTTCCGGATATTTTGTAAATGTCTCAGACCAACTTCATAAAACGGGGGCTTAATCTATTTGCACAACAAGATAGTGTGTCAGGCTCCAGAATTTAGCAGGATCCGTAATTTGAATTGTCTTAGGACCGTCTTTTTCTCCCGTGATCTGATAGGAACCTTCCGGCATATTTGTCCAAATCTTTACCTTCTTTGCATTCGTAGGAATTGAAGTAAGATTCCTCATGTCTCCTGCTTTGAAATAGGATGTATCGAACTCTCCCTTAAGCACTTTTGTCGCGCCGAGGAATTTCTTTTCAAGCAGCCCTTTGCTCTTGAGGTCTTTATTTGTTCCTATTGCATAATAGATACGGTTAGCCTCATTCTCAGCAGCCGTAGCCTGTGCCTGTGCCTCCTCTTTTGCAGCAGTTTCTGCCTTTACCTGTTCCTGACCTTCGGCAACCTGAGTATTAAGATTAGCAATCTCGCCACGTGCTTGTGTAAGATCGTTCTCAAGCTGAGAAATCTTCTGATCTTGCTGAGCTATATGGTCTTTAAGCTGCTGAATGGTCTTTGTCAAAACGCTGTTCTGATTACCGGATGCCTGAAGTTTGGCTTCCATGGAAGCAAGAAGCTGTTTATTGGCTGCCAGACGGGCTTTGATAGTTGCAAGATTCTGACGAATCTCCGCACGACGATCGGCACTATCGCCGGCTCCCATATTATAAAGCAGACCCTCCTGCATATTAATGGAATCAAGTCCGGTATAGATATCACCCATAAGAAGCATCAGAGAGTCATTAAACGTAACAGCCTCCTGATATTCAGAGGTAAGATCGGCGATTTTAATCGAATCTTCATCAAGTTTCTTCTGATTGCCGGAGCATGAGGCCAGCAACAAGGCGCCAAGGCCATAGAGCAAAATGTTTTTCTTCATTATATAACGTTTTAATAATTAATCATTTTCAAGTTCAAGCAATTCAGCAGATTCATCATGGCCACCTCTTTGCTTTTTTCCATCAATTATTATAACAATTTCTCCTTTTGCTTGGTTCGCATTGTAAAATTCCTCCAGCTCGCATAGTTTACCGCTTTTAATCGTTTCATGCATTTTTGAAATTTCCCGACATACGGCCGCCTTACGGTCGGGCCCGAAGAATTCTGATAATTGTCGCAACGTTCTGGCAAGACGTAATGGAGATTCATAGATTATAACCGTACGTGGGTCAGCGGCCAATTCGCCAAGTCTGGTTGTCCTTCCTTTTTTCATTGGCAGGAAACCCTCAAAAACAAATCTATCACAGGGCAGCCCGCTGGCAACCAACGCCGGAACAAAAGCGGTTGCTCCCGGCAGACAACATACCTCGATCCCGGCTTCACGGCAACTGCGTGAAAGAAGGAAACCGGGATCTGAAATGCCGGGGGTGCCGGCATCCGTGATTAGCGCAATTGTCTCACCTACCTCCAGACGGGATACAATTCCTGCCACCGTCTTATGCTCATTAAATTTGTGATGACTCTGCATCGGAGTCTTTATATCATAATGCTTAAGAAGAACTCCGCTCGTACGCGTATCCTCCGCAAGTATGAGATCCGCCTCCTTAAGCACACGGATAGCTCTAAGAGTAATATCCTCAAGATTTCCCACAGGAGTAGGAACCAGATAGAGTGTCCCTGCCATTATTCAAAATAATTTCTGATTATCTCCAGAAAATCCACAACCTCTTCTTTTTCCGGATCAAGACCGAGTTCTCCGATAAAATATTCTTCCGCTTCGTCAAAATCATCCATCATAGCCACCTTATTCATGGCATCATTGAATCTTTCGTCAGAACCTTCAAAAAGTTCTCTCCGAAAACGGAATCGGTCGTTTATACAAAAAGCGGGTTTTGCCATTGAATGTGGACGATATGATTTCTCGGCTACTCTCCCCGTGATCGAAACAGATTCACTAATATCCGAAGTCTCCGCTTCCTCTTCTTCAGACGATACGGGATAATCCGGCAGTTCCGCCGAAACATCATCTATTTCATCTACCTCAACCTCAACACTTTCTTCATAATCATCTTTTCCGTCCTCCACCATATTTTCCATTTCCGGCACTTTATCAGCTATCTCCTCCGGTTCAGATTTTTCTACAGTCTCCTCAATCTTTCGTTTTTTAGATAACATGGTTCCGGTTGCATCGGCTTCAAATAAAGGAAGCGTCACATATCTCGGTTTATCATCCTCTTCAACAGATCTAAGACCTTTTGTAAGGTCGCGGAGCCTACGCTCAATAAGTGGGGACAATTCATCTATTTTCTCTTCTCTGAGCTGCGCAAGCTCAAGTAGCCCTTCCAGCTCATAAACTTTGTCTTTCAGACTTTTTATATCATCAATTGTCATAATATATGGATATCTTTAATTAATTTGTTTCAGAAAAAATTTCAAGTAAAAGTTTTGACAGGGCCTGCCGTGCAGCTGCACGGTCTGACATCTGATTCATAATCACCACAACGACATGCGTCGGGACATAATCGTCATCAAGTTTATATCCGGCATAACATTGAATTCCTCTCATACTTCCCGTTTTCATCGCTATATATCCCTCAAGCGGAGTGCCGGCAAGAAATTTCCTAAGTGTACCCTCTTGACCGGCTAAAGGGAAAAAAGAAGCATAGTATGGATCACCACTCATTTCTTTAAGTACCGAAGCCATAAAATCAGCCGTAACTTTATTTGACCGCGAAAGTCCCGATCCATCCACTATATTTACTCCCTCCAACGGAGCTCCTTGTTTATGCCAGAATTCTCTTTCAAGACGTGCTGCCAATTCTGTTGCACCCGGCCGGTTACGATTCACGGCAAACGAACGTAACAATGCCTCGGCAAACTGATTGTCACTCCGCATCATGCAAGATCGCATAATCTCATCGTATGGGGCAGATTCGTGATCAACAAGTAGTTTATCCTTTCCGTCTTTAATATCTTCAAGGCCCAGCGTGATTCCTGCTGCCTTCAACGCCGCTTTAAGTCGCGAGATAAATGTTTGCGAAGGATTGGCAACTGACCTGCCGCCCAACGCATTATCCTCAAAATTGAGACCATGAGATCCGGTGCCGTACGCCTCAGCAAGATCTCCCGTTGCCCACGAAGGAGGGACCGCCGGCCCACTGAATATTTTTTCATCGACTACAATTCGGCCCTTAATTTCCTTTATACCCTCCTTACGCAACGCACTAACAATTTCCGCACAAATGTCGGCACTTTTGGGCTCATGTCGGGAATTGAGCGAAGGATCACCGCTCCCCACAATCAGCAGATTTCCGGAAAGTGACCCATCAATTACCGGCCCTGTAGTGTAGACCTTTGTATGAAAGCTGCGTGAATGTCCGTCATGATGCAGAAGAGTCGCAACTGTCACACACTTCATAATGGACGCCGGAGTAAGTGGCTTGGAACGGTTATATTCGGCCAGGGTCTCCCCTTTTTCAAGATCAAACACAAGAAAAGCAGTATTGAGCGAATCAAGACCTCTTGATGCAATAAACTCTCCTACACCGAAAGCGCGGGCTGCAACAGTGAAACAGAGTATGAAAGATAATGTGAGTATATTTTTTATTTTCATTTTCGACCACAAATTTATCTTATTCCATCGCTACTAACAAATTTTTGACTATATTTGAATATCATTTGTTATTAAAAAAGATTTTTACACTTTTTCAGCACATGAACGACGACCTGTATCAACGCAAGCCATATACGTTCGACCGTGTGGTCAGAATAATCTTTTCTGTATGTGCTATTGTTGCAACGTTATATCTTCTCGATCTTTTAAAAGATGTGTTGCTGCCGTTTCTTGTAGCATGCCTGATTGCGTATATGCTGGAACCGGTGGTGAAATGGAATATGAAATGGCTTCATATCCGCACTCGTTTCGTGCCGGTGGTTATAACTCTGCTTGAGGCTTGTATCATTGCCGGAGGATTTCTGGCGATCTTTATTCCATACATGATTTCTGAATGCGAACAGATGGCAGAAATGGTTAAGACATACGCCTCCACACAATCTAATATCCCATTTTTGTCACAAGATATTCATAGATTCATACGCGACAATATAGACTTCAACGAGATTTCCCGACTTCTTTCTAAAGATGAATGGAGAGAGATTATCCGGAAAGCCATATCCTCATCATGGTCTTTTCTCAGTTCAGGAGTGGCCTTCATCGTTGGAATGGTAAGCTGGCTTATCGTTTTGCTTTATGTCGTCTTCATCATGCTCGACTATGAACGACTCATGCTGAGTTTCCGACAGCTTGTACCACATCGCTACCGTCACAGAGTTTTCCGCATTTTTGATGACATAAAGAATGCAATGAACCGCTATTTCAGGGGACAGTTTCTGATTGCCTGCCTTGTCGGTGTGCTTTTCTCTATAGGATTCCTTTTGATTGGGCTGCCGATGGGAGTTGTGTTGGGGCTTTTCATAGGGATACTTAATCTTGTTCCTTATCTTCAGATAATTTCACTACCCATAACGGCCATTCTATGCCTCGTCTGGACCGTCAGCACAGGCGGCGATTTCTGGATCATTTTTTGGGAGAGCATGGCCGTCTACGTTATCGTACAATGCATTCAGGATCTGATTCTAACTCCCAAAATAATGGGCAAGGCGATGGGACTCAATCCTGCAATCATCCTTCTTTCTCTCTCAGTATGGGGATGTCTGCTGGGTTTCATGGGTATGATAATCGCCCTTCCTCTCACCACTCTGATCCTCTCATACTATAATCTATATGTTATAAAACGAGCCAAACGGAAAGCAGAACTTAAATCAAACAGAAATTCCTTATCAGATCACTCTTCCGTTTAAGCTTTCCGGTATTTATTCTTTTTATAAATACCGTCTGGATATTATATATACATAACCAATTTTGCAAACTCACTTAAATGTTTACACTTCCGATTTCCGCCAACTATTCATCGCTTGCACAGGAAACCGTAACCGGTGTTGAGACAAAAGTTTCAAAAGAAATTAATCCGGATGCAGACACTCCTTCGAACGAGGAAGCGCATACAAATGGCCTGATAGCAGATCTCGCATGGATTCTTCTGCTCGGCGCGATAGTTACTCTATTGTTTAAAAAACTAAAACAACCGGTTGTTCTCGGATATATTCTTGCCGGTTTTCTGGCAAGCCCTAAATTCGAATATCTTCCTTCAATTTCTAATCTGGAGAATATCGAATTCTGGGCCGACCTCGGAATTGTGGTGCTCATGTTCTCTATAGGGTTGGAATTTTCGTTCCGTAAACTCATGAATGCAGGGGCTTCCGCAATTGTAACAGCAATGATAATAATATGCGGAATGACATTTGCCGGGTTTGGAGTAGGTCACCTTCTCGGCTTTAACACTATAAACTGCATATTCCTTGGTGGTATGATCTCTATGTCTTCAACCACCATAATCATGAAGGCGCTTGATGATCTCGGACTGAAACAAAAGAAATTTGCATCTCTGGTTCTTGCCGTTCTGATCATAGAAGACCTTTTTGCCGTTTTAATGCTCGTTTTACTATCATCACTGGCCATGGGCGATGTAAAAGGCTCTGAACTTCTATATAGCATTGCCAAACTGGCCTTCTTCCTGATTATCTGGTTTCTTGTGGGCGTCTACGTGCTTCCTACCTTCCTTAACAAAACAAGATATTTCCTCAATGATGAGACACTTCTTGTCGTGGCAATGGGATTATGTTTTTCAATGGCCATATTCAGCGTTATGTGCGGTTTCTCTCTTGAGCTGGGAGCCTTTGTGATGGGTTCGATCCTGGCTGGAACGGTTATGGCTGAAAAGATGGAACGCGTGATCGGACCTGTAAAGAATCTCTTCGGCGCCGTTTTCTTCATTTCGGTCGGAATGATGGTTGATCCTAATATCCTTGTGCAATATTGGGGTGAGATTCTGATTTTGGCCGTGGTGGTAATCTTAGGAATGATTATCTTCGGATCATTAGGTATGCTCGTCACGGGCCAGACGCTTAAGGTTGCAATAGAAAGCGGTTTCACACTTACTCAGATCGGTGAGTTCTCATATATTATCGCTTCGCTGGGAATGGCTCTCGGTGTATTGAATAATTCCTTATACCCTATTATCGTGGCGGTTTCCGTACTTACGATTTTCACAACGCCTTATTTTATCAAGATGGCCAACGGAGCGTATAATATAGTGGAACGCCATCTCCCCAAAGGCTTGAATTTCTTAATTGAAAGATATTCGAAACAGGTGAGCGATACCAGTGAAACGAAACGTCTCTGGAAGGCTATAATCAAGCGCTACCTGTGGCGTATACTTCTCTATTCGGTAATTCTTCTGGCTGAAATTCTTATTTCGAAAACATTCCTCTTTCCGCTTCTTGAACAATACTTCAATAAATGGGGACATCTGCTTGCAACCATCCTTACCATCATAGCCATGCTCCCCTTCCTTATCGCTCTTTCATTCAGCACCACCAAACCGGATGAAAGGCTTGCCCTGCACCGTTCGGCAAGTTTCTATGATGTCCCTTTGGTTGCGATGAGGATTATACGTTATCTTGTGGCCCTTTTCTTTATTGTCTACTTCACCACTCTTGCTTATTCATCTCTGGTAGGATGGCTTGTAGGCTCAGGCTGTTTCGTTCTCGTTCTCATATTTGCCTCGACAAAACTCACACAGAGATATAACCGGATGGAACAGAAATTCATGAATAATCTCAACAGTCGTGAGAATATCCGCCTTGGAAAAAATAATAATATAATTGACGATCTTCATCAGGCGTTTATTGAGGTGGAGCAATGCACTCCTTTTGTTGGCGACCGGCTCAAGGACTCCGGTTTAAGGCGTGATTACGGTGTGAGCATTTCAAGTATCCAGCGTGGCGATAACTATATGCCCCTCCCGTCAAAAGATGCTCGCATATTTCCCGGCGATATTCTTGGTATTATCGGAACAGACGATCAGCTAAAACGGCTTAACAATGACATTGAGACTGCATGCGAGGCTGCACGGCATGCTCAAATTTCCCAACGTAAGGTTGAATTACAAAGCCTGATGCTCAACGATTCCTCTCCTATTGTCGGAATAAAACTTGGGGATACTGATATCCTTCATGATTTCTTTTCAATGATTGTAAAAATACAACATGCTGACGGCTCATTTTCTCAGCCACAACCCGATATCATTCTGCAACCGGGAGACCTGCTTTGGGTAGTAGGCGATCCTGAACAATTCGAAAGAATGAAAGGCATTGATAAAGAATCTTAACTAAGAATCCTGTCTTATGAATATAAAAAAACTGCGCCCGATTATCTTTATCTTCACATTTTCTTTGCTTTGGAGCTGCTCGGGATCTAATAAAAAAGTAGATAAGGACACTTCAGAGATAAGAACGGCCGACTCGTTATCTATTGAAACGGAAGAGACGGCAACGGCCTCCTTCTTAACTCATGAGGGAATCGGGAAGATTAAGATAGAAATGGCATGTGACAGTATTCCTGAGAAAGAGCTCGGCCTTTATGATCTGGTTATAAATACACAAAGCGATGACGCAGGAATATTCAGATTTCTTCTTGAAGGCCGGGATATGTTTTATGGCTATAGTTTTAGCGATGATAAAATTGACCTTCTAAGTCTCGCTTCAGAAGGTGCGCAAGCCTCTACAGCCAACGGACCGATCGGGGTTGGAGATCCTTTCCTATCCCTGCTGAATCTACCCGGTATGAGGGCGGAATGGATAGCTTCAGATGATTCGGGAGTCTGGTTCTGGACCGCCGGAGGACTTTGGTTTGGAGTCAAACCGGATTCTGCCTCCATCACTCTGGCGGAGAAACTATCGTCACCGGAACGTCCTCCTATGGCATCCGATTTCACTGAAAATGATCTTGTAGGATATATTGGAACAGGACTCCCTTTCTGAAGATCGGTGGCGACTATATCAGAATTGACGTGGATAGACCACCAACAGATTGTTACGGCTGAAATACTTGCTTAAGAAACCTGGCATCGTTTCCAAATCTGAATTATATGATATCGACCCCTTTCTTGCGCTTATAACCACAAGAAGATCTTCTTCACCGACTTCGCCGGAAAGAAGAATGAAATCATCCCACGAATGCATCTGCCTGTATTCATGACGCACTGAAAAGGCTCCCTCTTCTATGATGGTCCGGATATATTCTGCTGTAGTGCGGTAGGCAAGAAAAACCAGTCGCGCCCCTATCTGGCTACCCAGGTTGGCAAGTCGCGTCACCCAAAGTCGAAAGCCTGTTTCATACTCCGCCTTGTCGGGCACCACAGTTACTATATTATTTACAGTATCTACAGGGATGAAACAACGCGACATAAATATCATCTTGTTGGTCGACCGCAATAGTTGCTCTATGATCGCTCCATAAAATGTATCGACAACATTTGATTTTCGATGTAGCCCGATTATGATCTCAGTCGATTGCTGTTCCTTGCCGACATTTACCAGTCCGGAAGCAACATTTATATCAAATCGCTCAATCTCCTTTACTTCTATATCAGCTCCTTCGGCTATCTGAACCGCTCCTTTAAGCGAACTGCGTCCCATAGCCACCGTTTCCGCATCATCATTGTTTCTTATAAATAATGCCGTAATAGGATAGCGGTTGCCCGGATAACGCATAAAGACCGCGAGCCGCATGATTCCTTCTGCTGTAACCGGATTGGCAACTCCGACAAGTTGCCGGGCATATTCACCGGGCCGCAATTCATCATGGCTTAAATCTTTACGTGTCAGTGCAATTCTAATCTTCTTTGCCGTGCGCTCCGTGCTTACGGAAGCCACGATACAACAGGCCAAAATCATCACGACCGCACCGTTCATCACATCTTCGCTAAGCATTCCATACTTATATCCGATCATCGTCGCGGCAATTGTCGCCGCTGCCTTTCCCGACGTCAGTCCGAACATAAGGCGCCGGTCAAGACTTTCTATTCCGAAGATTCTACCGGCACACCAGACAGCAAGCCATTTTGAGATCAGAGCAACACATATCATATTGGCAGCCACCCAAGCTACTCCCCATCCGCGGAAAATCACTCCGACATTTATCAGCATACCTACTCCAATCAGGAAATATGGTATAAAGATGGCATTACCGACAAAGCGAATATTTTTCATGAGTCCTGAACGCTCCGGAATCATGGGATTAAGAATTAAGCCTGCATAAAAGGCTCCGAGAATGGCCTCAAGTCCTATTAACTGTGCTAAAAGCGAGGAGAAAAATACGAGAGCAAGAATAAAGATAAACTGTGTCACGGGATCACTGTTGTGACTGAACACCTTGCGCGTAAGCCGTGGGAGACCAAAACCCAATACAACCATATAAAGGGCCAGACTTATACCCATCCTGATTATTCCCGTAAAGCCAAAGCTGCCTGTAACTCTCACATTTACAACTTCGGCAAGTGTAAGCAGTGCAAGCATCACGGCCACAATCGTTCCGCTTACAGCTATTACTGCACCGCGGGTGGTAGCAAGTCCGAACTTGCTCACCACAGGATAAGAGATCAGCGTATGTGAAGCATACATTGACGCTATCAGAACTGATGTTGGCCAATCTACTCCAAAAGCATAATGAGAGCCGAAAATTCCCGCCGTCATTGGTATGGCAAACGATAACAAACCGAATACCAACCCCTTTCGCACGGATTGCCGCAAATGGAACATATCTATCTCCACTGCGGCAATAAACATGATATATAGAATTCCTACCTCCCCGAAAATTCTGAAACTGGCATCCCGTTCCAAAAGATTAAACCCGTATGGGCCGACAGCCATACCGGCTATTATCAATCCTACAATCTGGGGAATTTTAAGACGCTTGAAAAGAAGTGGCCCCAGGAGGATGATCAACAATACAAGCAGAAAAATTGCTACCGGTTGCTGAAGCGGAAAGTTTATCACGACTCTTTTACTCTTATTTTAAAAATTGCATTAGCATTATGGTCTGTAATATCCTCAACCTCAGCAGGAGTCTTTCCCAACACTTCCGCAACCTTATCGCGTATTAAGGGTATATATGCACTCTCATTGGTTGTTCCGCGATGCGGGGTCGGCGCAAGCCAGGGAGCATCGGTCTCAAGAACGATGCGGTCAAGTCCGATTTCCGGAAGTGCCTCACGCAACTCCCGGGCATTCTTGAAAGTGACGACTCCGTTTATACCGAAATAGGGATCGCATACCTCACGAATTTTTCTTACATCGCTTAAACCCGATGTGAAACTGTGAAATATGAGTATCGGGAGTTCTCCTTCGAATGAAGAAATAACGTCAAGTGTATCTTCCACTCCATCACGGCAATGGATTATCACAGGCAAACCGTTTTCCGCGGCAAGGCGAAGCTGTTCTCCGAATGCTTCCTTCTGCTCCGGTACGTTAGAATCATCCCAATGGCGGTCGATGCCGGTTTCTCCAATGGCTATAAACCCTCCCTGCCTTACCAATTTAGCCATCTCTTTAAGCTCTTCACGCCAGGATGGACCAAGTTCCGTGGGATGTATCCCCATAGCAACCCCTGTATTCTCCGGGAAAAGGCCATGCAGTTTCATCATAGGGGCAACCGAGGCAGAATCTACATTTGGAAAGATGAGGTAATCTACACCGGCGCTTATTGCCCTTTCCACAACCTCACGGCCATCACCGTAAGAATCGGATATATATAAATGAGTATGTGTATCTGTCATCGAACTATTTCTTTCGACCTGTGAGCTTCTCTACAAGTCGGCGATATGGCTCTTTATTTTCATCGCTCATGCCGGCTCCCTTCAAAGCTGCAAGTGCTTTTGATGAATAATGCTGTATGGCGGCGCGACATTTCTCCGTCATTCCCATTTTCTCATATATACGGGTCACAACCTTTACTTTGGTAACTCCTGCCGGTAGATTAATTGCCTCACGCAAAGCCACGGCATCTGAGGTTGTTTCAGAGAGTCCACTGAGCATAAGGAATGATTTCTTATTATTATTGATGTCTCCGCCAATAGGTTTCCCAAACGTATTTGAATCTCCGAATACATCAAGCCAATCATCCTGAATCTGGAAAGCTATACCGAGCATTATGCCATATTCATACATTCTTTCTGCATCCTCAGGCGAGGCTCCGCCTATAAGAGCTCCAATCTTGGCGGCAGCTCCGAGCAACGCTCCGGTTTTATCCTTGATCATTCCTATATAATCATCGAGTGTAACATTGTTACGACTCTCAAAATCCATATCAAGACGTTGTCCCTCATAAACACGCAGAGCCATCTCGTTAAAACAATCAAGCACCTCACGAAGAAGACTATCCTCGACATCAGAGATCAGCTTGGTAGCCAGAGTCAGCATCGTATCTCCGGAAAGGATCGCTGTGTTTATATCCCACTTGGCATGTACGGACGGACGGCCACGTCGCACATCCGAATTATCCATAACATCGTCATGCAACAACGTGAAATTATGAAACATCTCAATTCCTGCAGCAGCATTATAGGCCGCGTCTGCCTTTCCGCCAAAAGCATCCGCTGTCATGAGCAGAAGTGCCGGTCGAAGTCTCTTTCCCCCGGCCGACATTGCGTAAGAAATAGGTTCATACAGACCGGCACGTGAATCGCCGGGAAATTTAATATCTCGTATTGTTTTTTCTATCAATGCGGAATAATCCGAAAATGCTCTCATAGCTATATTTTTATAAGCGACTGTTAAACACTACATCATCCGATCTTTATCATCAGATTTAAACAGTCTTTTTATTCCCAGTTTATAAATCTTTCATAAATGGCAGGCGGCATATCCTTCCCCTGATCAAGTTTGAGGACAGTCCGGAAACCTATAATGAATCTATTGTATGTATCACTATCGTTCGCGCAAGCCTTCTTGAAAGCTAAAAGCTCCTTCTCAACTTGATCGGCCGAAAGATGCTTATCTCTTATATCGGCCATATATTCAAGGCCGAGCTGATACCCAAGTCCCTGAGGATCTTCCGTCCCGGACAAAGCATAGATTTTCATTTTGTCAGCCAGATCAAGCGAAGCGACAAAATCATCTATTGCAATTCCGAATTTCTCGAGATCATCACCTTTATAATGTTCGTAGGCATAATTAGTCGCGATCGCCATACTGTCGACTCTTACATCTTTTGTCGGGTGAAGCGACGCATAACAGATAAAGCGGGCCACTGAATCAGGTGTGGCCTTAGTCATAAGATACGCAACCCGTCCGGCATCACCAATCTCTCCAAAATTCTCAGGATAAGAGGCATCGTTGCTTCCTTTCCCCTTTCCACACCCCGTAAGCACCAAAAGCGCCATACTGACAGAAAGCACAAACTTCTTTTTCATAATTCTGACGATCAGACTAAAATACTATATTTCAGCAGCCTAAAAGTTGATTAGACAGAAACCGAAGTAATTAATTATGCAAATTTAATAAAAATTACTCAAAAAAATATTGTCAATTCAAGGAAAAGCATTAACTTCGCGAATGAAATCCGAATAAGGATAAAATAAATATCCTGAAAAAAATCTATCAGGTAGAAAGTATAGCTAAGGGAAATATTTCATTCTTATTCAGGATTGACATAAAAGACTGGAGTGATGCTCGAGTGGCTGAAGAGGCACGCCTGGAAAGCGTGTATACGCCAA
>CAZOPN010000051.1:0-16252 GCA_964581685.1 uncultured Sangeribacter sp.
TTATAGAACCGCTCCACTTGCGTAAAACGATGAAAGGTTGGATAAAAGATATGTACGAACTTTACAAAAACGACTGAAAGTAAATGTATTTTAATGAGTACAACCCATTGTTTGACCCCAAAGCACATAATATTCCGCTCCATTATTCTATTAATATTTCATGTCTTGAGTCCGGGAAGTTGCAGTGACGTAAGCGGGAGGGCATTCTACCCGCTTTTTTATTTGTCATGGGTCCATTCGTAAACATTACCTCCCTTGCATATCATAAGAATAGCCTTAAACCGATGGACTCATTTCATACTTGAGGATGTCGAGGTTAGCTTGCTGATTTATTTGAGTCAGGGCCTTAGACTACATATTAGTTCATTTTGTTCATTTGTTGCAAAGTTATCGGTTAGAAGTTACTTTTGCCTCGAAGAAATATTTCGTTCCCGGTGACTTTATTCCGACAACTTCGAAACTTCGCATTCTCCCCTATCTCTGTCGGAATAAAGCCCGGGGGCTTAATAAAGAAAGAATGTTCTATATTTCAAATATATGATATTATGACAAAAAAAATTATTTCCCTTCTTTGTCTGGCATTTTCAATAAATACAGTTATGGGCCAGACTTTCTCCAGCGAAGGCTGCGTCTATAAGATTACGGATGAAGCCGAGAAGACATGTAAGTTGATTCAGAACACAAGTAATAATTCCAATATTATCATCCCTGAAGAGGTGAACGGCTATTTTGTTACAGAAATCGCAAATGATGTTTTCAGACATAAAACAAAACTCAGATCCATCCAACTACCTTCAACACTTGAAAAAATAGGAACAGGTGCATTTTATGAGTGCTCGTCTCTTACCTCAGTTGAGCTTCCCAAATCTCTCAATTATATCGGAATTATTGCCTTCGGCGAATGCTCCTCACTCACATCTTTCACCATTTCTCCGGATAATACATCGTTTAAAGTAGAAAACGGAATCGTTTTAGATAGTAAAAAGAAATCAATAATCTGCGTGGCCCCAGGCCTCTCTCAATTTAATATTCCAAATACTGTAGAGACTATCGGTAATTGCTCTTTCTATAGCTGTAAGAAACTGGAATCACTTATCCTCCCCCCTACCATCAAATTCATTGAAAATTCAGCATTCAACGGATGTACTTCTTTATATAATATCAATATACCGGATAATGTAATTGAAATCGGTAATTCAGCATTCTATAACTGTGTATCACTTTCATCTATCAATCTCCCGGCATCTACATCCAAGATAAGAGCCGGTGCATTCGGACGTTGTATATCTCTTACTGAAATTAATGTAGATAGTGATAATGCTATATTTCATAATGAGAGTAATCTCGTGTTGAATCATAATAAGACAGCTATCGTCATTTGCCCCGCCGGACTCACTAAAGTGGAAATTCCTGAATCAGTAACTAATATAGCCAGTAGTTCATTCGAGGGTTGTGTTAATCTTGAAAACATCAACATTCCCGCTCGTGTAACTGAAATCGGTTCATACGCTTTTACAGGTTGTACATCACTCAAGGTGATAGTGCTTCATGAAGGATTGAAGAAAATCGAAGCCAAAACATTCTCAGGGTGTTCTTCTTTGGAAGAAATCCATATTCCATCTACCGTTACAGAGATTGGCTCGTCAGCATTTTTAAATTGCAGTTCCTTGAAAAGCATTGATATTCCCTCAGGCGGAAACGCTATTCAAGCATTCGCATTTGATAATTGTTCCTCACTGCAACATATCATGTTAGGAAAGGATGTTAAAAGTATCGGACTGAAATCTTTTCAGGGTTGTGGAAACATAGAAACCATAGTCTGCTATAGCTATACCGCACCCAAACTGTCAGCAAGTGCCTTTGAGGAAACCGTGTATTCCAAAGCTCAACTTCGTGTTAGGGAAAATGCTATTGAAGAATATAGTAAAGCCGACAATTGGAATAAATTTAGAATAAATGCCATACAAGATTCTCTCGTCAGAGAAATAATTCTTGACCGAACCGAATATTCAGCAATGCCCGGAGACTCATTTCGACTTAAGGCTACAGTCCTTTCCCCCGAAGCCTTGAATAAGACCTTGATATGGAGATCAAGTGATCCTGATGTGGCAACCGTGCATGAAACAGGAGATGTTGATGTGAGAGGGATTGGAGTCTGCGATATCACTGCAGAAGCTTCAGATTTGTCGGGAGCAGAAGCCGTCTGTCACGTCAATGCACTGACAACTGATATAACCGAAATCAATAATAGGCAGACAGAAAACCAGACTGTTGATGTCTGTTCTCTCGATGGGCGTTTAATATACCGACAAATAGAGGTATCCAAGTTAGAGAGAGTTTTAGAAGGCATCTATATTCTAAAGTTTAAAGATCATTCAGAGAAAATAGCTTTAAGGCCGACTTCAAAAATCACCACCCGCTCCACCCTGAACAAGTAGCGGATGAAAGTTTAGATTTGAAGATTTTCGGTGAAACTTCCCCATAGAAGCCCACAAGCCGGATGTTTGAGCGAATCGTCTTACAAGACTCCGTTCCCAATTCCTTTCAGGGGACGGAGTCTTTTTTTATCAATCATTCATACGCCTTCACTAAAACGAATTACATGGACATTCGTATGAAATCCCCATAATTATCACTCACCTTTTGCGTTAAGTAAGTGTATAATTTTATAGTTTTCTCCGGAAAAACGATGGATGATAATTCAGATTTTATAATAACCCCACAGGATGCCTCCGGTTTGGAGCATGCTTTCAAATCCGAAAAATATTCTATCGGGAAATGTATTTATACCTCGGAAAAAGGGTTCGCAAAGATATATCTGGCCAAAAGAAACGGACGGCTTTTTATACTGAAGGGGCTACGCGAGGAATTCAGGAACGATCCTGTAGCCCGGGCTGCTCTTAAAAAAGAATATGACATCAGCTTCAGTCTTGATCTCCCCGGTATTGTGAACGTGTTTGATCTGATATCACATGAAGAGATCGGTCTTTGTATCGTGATGAAATATTATTCAGGGAAAAATCTAAGGGAACTTATCAACAGCGGTTATATTTTTAATTCTGAAATTACTGAAAAGGTTTTTAAGTCACTTGTAAAGATTCTAAAGGAAATCCATAAAGCCGGGATTGTCCATCGGGATATTAAACCATCCAATATCATCTTCAACCAGGAGACAGAAACAGTTACTTTATTGGATTTCGGTTGTGCGGATTCATACGATCAAATTAATTTCAAAGCAGACTCAGGAACACCTTTTTATAAGTCGGCATCTTTGGAATCGGCTCCCGGTGAAGATTGGTATGCCCTTTCAAAAACACTTGAGGAAGTGGTGTCGGATTGTAAGGATAAACATGTTAAGAAAGTCATATATAGGGCATGTAGGAAAATGGAAACAGGCGTTCCTCCGGGAAACTTTTCCTCATTTCCTAAGAGAAAGCTAAAAATAATTATTTTAAGTACTATTATAGTTTTCTTAACCTCTATCTATTTACTCATCGCACTGACATCTAAACCTGAAAAAGCAATCCCCTCAAAAACTCAGGCAACAGTTGGCCTTGACAGTGTCACACCTGAACCTACAATCGACATTAAATCCTCGGCAGTTGAGATAGGAAAAATATCACAATTTAAATCCGAACCTATAATACATGCTGAAGCTAATCAGGGAGAACAAGGAATAAAAGAAAGCGAGGTAGATAATGAAAAAGACCATCCGCTAAATCCGGCTGAATCTTCAGATAAATATAAACAGGAATTAGATTATATCATTAAGGGAGCAACACAAATGATCTGGTGGGAGGCTAATAAAAAAGTTAATAAGGTCTGGAAAGATCGGACTCTCTCTCCCGAACAAAAAGATAGTCTTAAAAAAGTGATTATCGAAGAAGAAGAAAGCTGCAAGGCGATCAAGGCTTATATGAAGAATGATCTGGAAAAAATAATACCGACGCCCGATCCTGCTGAAATCGACAGACTCGTGCGCCGGTATTATCGTGTTATGTTTGAATTCTTTGATGATAAAGGAATCTATGGAAAAGAATCCGGGAAGAATCATTAATAGACTCTGCTTATGAATTCTACATGTTCGGAAGTTTTATTCTTTAGAGCTTGAAATTTGCCATCCCAAACATCCCCGAGTGAAGACCCTAAAGTGAATCTTCCTACTTCCTCATTATTATCAGAATATTCTTTCAGGACTAATTTACATCCATCCCATTCGGAAACCTTTAATTCATGCTTTCTCGATGATCCCAATAAGGAAATATATTGATAATAAGCATCGTTTGAATTCTGTAAATCAGATGGGATACTTAACAGGCAGGTAGAGTTGCCTAATATCCCAACATATTCTTTCACATTGACAGGAGGAGCGTCCGTCTCTGAATATAATGGCTTAAGATATTTTATACTTTTACCAACGCGACCTCGGTTTGTAGAAGAAAAAGTCTTACCATTGGCATACGTAGAAGACTCCGTTACAATAATCTTAACATAATCATCAGAAGGAACTAAAGAGATTTTAAGATTATTCTTAACTGCTCCTGAAAAATTTCCGACACTGTCTGTTCTGTCCCATAATGAGCTAGTGCGGGACTTAAGCCAATAAATAATATCAGACGACATATCAATTCCGGCTACAACCTCACTTAGAGTTTCCTTGTGCCAGTCAAGTATACGGTAGTTTATCACCTCCCTTATATATCTTAGAAGATCCTTGTCATTATAGCACACCTGTAACGGCCAATCAATTTTATAAGAATAATCCACGGTGACAGGTCCTCTCTTTGTATTCAAGTTTTTCTTGAAACTACAAGTATAGGGTTGAATCACTGAAGACATTCCTAATACTTCATTATCCCTGTTGATGTACAGGATACCATCCGCATTCGTTTGACCTGACTGCCTCACAGCAGGATTGGTACTTCGGGAAGTTGCCCGTGTCTTACGGGTGGCAGCTTTACCTACTGTTCCGCCGTGTCTTGTCTGAGCCTCGCAAGGGACAATAAAAACCAGACTCAACGCCACATAACAAGTATATTTCCAAACCTTATTAAAATTTCCATTCATATACTGCGGAGTTGAAAAATATCCACCTTCTAAATCTACAATTTACCGGCCTAAAGCATTCATAAGCCTTTGCATCGTCTTCGTCGCAACCTCCTTATCTTTTATCTGGTCAGAATTATTGTCAAGTGCGTGTCCAAGAGTCATTCCAAAAGCCATGAAATATGGATATTTCTCTCCCGCAGCTCGTCCAGACTCATACGAACCATCTGACGACTCCCCTTCAGCACAGAATTCCTGAATATAATCTATCATCGTGGCATAGTCGTCCTCATCGAGAGTCTGACCTGAATTTATTTTTGACATTACCTCATCCGGAGTAGGATTCGTAATACCGGAACAAGAAGAAAGTATGCATCCCGTAAGAAAGAGCATACTGATAACGAATAATTTAAATCTTTTCATTTTCTTTTTTATTTAAGTTGTTCTTATACAATTTAAGAGAAGTGATCCCTGTCTTTTTACCTCCAACATAATTCATCTGATCCTCATTGGCATTTATAATGTAGGCAAGAAACGGCAGACCAATTGAAAAACTAACACAACGAAACTCCGTATCTTCTTTCAGCCGGGAATTCTCATTTTTAATTACTTTAAATATAAGATTCCCTTTATAACTTAATGTCAATCGACGATTCGGATTCCATGTAAGGATAAGTTCATCTCCCGGTTCAAGCATCTCTGCAGTAATCGTCTCGGAATCTATAAAACCTGATCCATCACTTAATCTAATAGATAAATCAAGTTCATAATTCTTGAAATCCATAAATCCTAAATATCTGCTTAGAATAGAAAGTGTTGTCACACTTGGTTTAGAATTGCTCGCCAGATATCCCCAAACACGCATAAGCGTATGGGCACTAATAAATTCATCACATTGGGATGAAATGGCATTTACAAGATGATTGAAATCGCTGGGTGTCTGCATAGTGCGTCCGACCTTCTTCTCAATATCAAACATTAAATTTTTTATTAAAAATTCGCGATTTTTCATGCTTCCTATTATCAAGCCTTTTTAACACTCATTCTTTATTGCAAAAATAGTAAAATTTCAACATACCAATTACAAAATAAAAGATTTGCAATTAAATGCAACGGAATATAACAAAATGTAATGAAATGTAATTATATAAGTAAGTATTCAAAATTAAACGATAGTAAGCACTAATGTTATCTTTTATACTCTCTGCCCTTTTCTTTTTGGCTAATTTATTATTGTCACTCAGTCAAATATGAATATATTTTCCTTCGTTCCGCAAAGAAATTATCTCAAAAATAAAGTGGCATATAATATAAATTAATTTCGAATACTTACTTAGCTATCGGTCGGCAGTCAGTTAGTCAGGGGTCATGTAGTCGGTGGTCAGTTTTCGTTATTTCAGACAGTCAATAGATTTATCGGCGATTTGAGTAATCATGTAGTATCTTCCCGGTAAATTATACCTTCGTGCCGAATTATTTTTCTTCTTTTCCTTAAAAAGAAAAGGAAGAAAAAAAGAAGGAAAAAAGAAATTACAGAAAGAAAGGGTTGTCAGCCTTCCGGCGCGACAACCCTTTCTTTTACTCCTATCAGCGGTTAGAAACCTTTACCGAAGATAGATTTTGCCTGATTTGGTTCCGGTTTTATAAAGATATAGTCCGGTAGAAAGTGAAGAGGTATCAATTGTTCCGGTCCCCTCCAAAACAGCGGTATATAAAGTTTCTCCTGAAAGTGTATAAAGAATAACTTCAGTAGGGGTTGCAAAATCATATTTCACAGCTCCTGCAATTGCCTTGAAAGAGCTATCATTAACAAAAATGCCGGCTACGCCGGAGTCCGAACTCATCACTATCGTCATCTCTGTCTTGACATCTGTATGTTTGGCATCAAAAGCTGATAATTCTGTAACCACAGTCGGTATCTTTTCAGATTCTTCAAGTTCTGCTATATATTCATATTTTATATCCAGCTTCTGATCAGCAGTGACCGTAATATTCTCCTTAGTAATGGAAGTTCCTGAAACACATTCCCCTCCCGGACAAAACTGAATCGCCTGACCTGAAACGCAATCAGCTGTCATCGTTATACTGTTGGTAAAGATATCCGACCAGAGGAAAAGCTCGGGAGCAAACGTAACCTCAACCCTTCCATTACCAATCGGAGTGACTGTAAAGGCAGACGATTCAACGGTTTCCCCTGACGCTACTTCAGTGGAGCCGTTAAAAAACCTCAGTTCTCTTGCAGAGAGCGGTGCTGCTGCAAGCATAGCAACAAGCGCAGAAGCTAAAATTCTTTTCATTTATTATAAGTTTTTAATTCATTTTCACAACTAATCCATTAAGGATGTTCCGTAGCTTTATCACGTCTATAGTTTCAATTTTTCACTACATTCACGATAGCAGCCTGATGAACTCCGGCCTCAGAGTAGACAAACGCTACAACCGAAAGATTATCCGGATTCCATTTCTCCTGATCATTATTGCGCACTTCAATAGAATAATCCGAAGAATGATGCAGACCTTGCTTCAGTTCTATTTTCTTACCATCCTCACCGTTCACTGCTGCCCGAAGCACATTATTGTGAACATAATCCTTAATTAAACCTTTAGAGGCAGATCGCTGACGGGCCACGATTCCGCTCTCAAGGATCCAAACCTGAAGATAGGCATTTTTTATATCTACCTGCGGGATAAGCTCAACATTTATGTTGATAGCATCAGACTTTTCGCCTGCAATCAGACCGGCGTCTACATTTATTGATAAATCGGCCGGACGCTCAAGCTCCGTTCTCACTACTGTAGCCCAGTCTGCATAATCAGATACACCCCCTCTTCTATTGATTAAACCTTTCGGCCATGAGGATATACCGTATAAAGTGTTATAGTATTCTCCTTCCGGAGTGCCGAGACCAATATAGTCATAATCAAATGATGTGTTATCACGACTGATGGAAAAAGCTCCCCCATGAATGCTCACGGCAATCACAGCATCGCCGTACTGATCTTGTAACCCTTCAATTATGGTATGGGCATCCGGACAATTGACACAATTCTGACCCGTAAAATCTTCTAAAAGTACCACCCTTTCCGGTTTCACCGGATTTACCATAAGATATCGCTCACTCTCTTCTATATTATCACATGATGAAAAGAAAGGCGATAAAAAGGCTAAAGCAAACAGAGATAAAAATTTTCTTATTGATGTTTTATTAAATGTCATAGTATATTCTCAAAATTAAATCTGATTATATCAGAAATAGTAATTGTAGTCGATTCTAACACCTTTCGTTGCGGGAACCCAGCGACATACACCACCCGAGCAATCAAAACCTTCTCGCGTTTTGCCATAGCTTATCATGAGACGGTTCGATTTATAGTTACCCGTAATTCCGAACATATAGAAATGACCCTCCGAGCCTCCACAGTTCCATTTGTCACTGACACTCAGTGTAGCCCAGGGAACGTATGTGAACTCAATTAGTCCATAGGCCCAGTCTTTATGATCCTGACGTGTGGTTAGATATTGTAATTCGCCACGGACATTAAATTTTCTCGAAATTCTATATTTACCGTCAAGCACAAAAATGTTGCTCTTCACGTCTACATCTCCATATTCAGCCGTAGTATCCTGAATCCTCGGATTATAGAGCTGGTTCATATACATGAAAGAAAATTGGAAATTGTTCGTAAGTTTCTTTTCTATAACGAAATTAAAGTCAAAATAATATGTCTGTCCCATTCCGAAAAAAGAAGTAGAGGGTCCGTCGGTCCCCCATAAACTTCCGTTCGGGCCTTCGGGCGACAGCCCATATTTCAAACCTTTGATAAAGCTGACATTCATATTAAACTTTGTTCCATACTTTCCGCCAAGTGCTGTCTTACGTTTGAAATTATATGAGAAAGCCCCTTGAAAAGCCCATTCCCCTTTTGTATCCTGCGTTGAATAAGGGTATAAGGTAGCCAAAGCGTATGTGTGCTGATAAGAGAATGGGGGCAATTGATTCAACATCGTTTCAGTGCCCTTGAGATTCCGGTCGGAATGAAAGCCCATATTCTCTGTTCTTTTCACCTGTAACATCGCGCTCAATCCCTTTTTGGAATAGGAGCCTGAGAGCATATAGGCCGTTCCGGGGCGATATGTGTAATTATTACCAAGCTCCGGATCCTGTCCTTTCCAGGCAAATTCTCCAAGAACATTAAAAGCACCTTTCGAGAATTGAGACCGTATATCGAATGCATCAATACATTTCGGGAAATTCAGAGCATAATCCGTATTCGGTATTATCTTTATGGTTTTCTGCTCATTTAGCAGTACGTATGATCCCCCGATCATCCAGGAAACACCTTTTGCAGCCATGCCACGGAAATAATCCTGCATATACACCTCGGCATTTGCACCATAGACCTGTGTGTGACGATTCCAATCCCAGTAATGACGCTGCACGCCCCCGAGCAAGGTCAGTCTCAGACCCTTGATACTGTTCACCTTCAAACGAGCTCCACGAAGTGAGTTATCAATTCCCAGTGCCCTATCCTCATAGGTACGAAGAATGAATCCGGAACCAAATTGATCATAAAAATCTCCGGCAGTCAGTTCCACCCCTTTCCATTTCCCCTTAACGTAAACATTAGGAATTCCCCAACCGGCATAACCGTTTAGCTCTTGATATTGAGGTAACGGCCATTTGGCAAACTCAAAACGCAGACCGGCATCCACATATCTGCTTACAAGCCCGACATCGGCGTATGTATTAAATACCACGGGTTTATCCAGCCTGTAGTCATCAGGATCATCCGGAATAAAAATGTTTGCTTGCACTGACCCATGCACCTGTACCTTATCGTCTGCCTTAGCCATCGACGAGACAGATACACACGCTAATAATAAGCAAAGAGGAGAAAGAATGGAACAACGTCTTATCATAATTCCCTTATTTTCTCAATTATATGCTCTTCCGAACCCTCGGTATAACCCGATCTGGTTTCAACAATTTTTCCTTTCCCATCAATTATATACAAATGCGGAACCGACTGAATTCCCAAAGCACTCTTAAGCTCTGAATTCGTATCAAGCAACACTTCATAATCCCAACCTAAAGCATCGACAAGTGGCCGAACTTTACCGGCATTCTGGGCCTCATCGATAGAAATTGCAATAAGCTTCATTCCTGTTTCCTCCTGCCAATCGGGATAAACTTCAGCAATGGCCTTCAGTTCACGCAGACATGGTTTACACCAGGTCGCAAAAAAACTTACCACAAAAGGTTTTCCGTCATTAGAAAGTGTGGCGGCATCAACAGGCTCGCCATCAAGATTCTTCAATTGTACGGATGGAAACTGAGCAAAAGCTGCACCATTGCATATCATGCAAATAACAAGTGTAAAAATTGCTTTAGTAATATATTTCATCTGAATCAAATTTTAATGCGCAATCTCAAAATCATTCTCCATATTAGCATGTCGAACAGTAGGGTAAGTAAGTGTTGAAAATAAATCGATATTAAATATTATGGAAATCTTAACAATAAAACTCGCTCTTTTGGGTTAGTTTTGTCATGTAATTCAGTCGAATATTAAAGTATTCTCTTCATTGACTCGTCATTGTTTTCTTAAAAAGGAAACTCGTCGATTTTCAATTCCGCGACCAAATCAACTCAAAATAACTTCGCTTTATTTGTTCCTTAATTTGCAAAACTTACTTAATTGAAATAATATAGCGTCTTACTCTATTTAAAGCAAAAATAATACTTGAATTACATAATTTACCCCTATAAATATTAAAAAATGTTAATTTGACATTTTTTTATCCGGGATAAAGTATCAATTACATGTAAGTATTCAAATTTCGTTATAAAAGCATTTTAGAAATCAAAAACAATAAAACTCGTTCTTTTTATTATTTTTCCGGTCTTACTTAAGAAAATACTTTCTTAATCACTTTCGTTTTAATCTCCCACCGCCATACAACTAATACATTTGTGTGAGAGTCTCTCAACTTATTTATTTCTCAATATTTTGGGGAATAAGACTAATATAAAGTTATTCCTGCATAACGATGTTATAATGCTTACAAATATAAAAAATTAATAGAATATTGTCTCAAAATATAAAAATTTAAACTAAATTTGCAACAATTAAAATTTTATACTTATGTTAAAAAGAATACTTACTATTGCCCTCACTGCTCTTTTGGCGGGGCCGGTATTTGGCTTTCAGCAGAGGAAAGAGGTATGTTCTTCTTCTACTTTTAAGGCCTTCAATGGTACTGTAAAAAAAGGAGAAAAACTTTATACAAGAGCAGATGAGACGGAAAAAGACAAATCGATTGACTTCACTTTGGCCGGAGAGGTACGTAATGCTTTGAAACTATCTGACGCCGCAGTCGGAAGCGAGATTTATTTGGCTTTCGAGATGAGCTCGGAGAACGCTTCTACTTTTGACGGAGATGAAATTACATCAGTGAATATCACTACCGGCGTTTATGTGTCCGGAACTACAGAATCAAATCTTGTAAATGATATCACGATCTTCATCATTGAGGAAGATCAAGAGAATGCACCCGTGTATACTCAAACTGCCAAACTCGGTTCGGAACCTCTCACGGAAAATAAAATAACGCTTGATACCCCATATAAAATCACTGCCGAAAAGAATTTCTTTTTAGGTTACTACTTTACCATCCCCAATGCCAATCAATATTATCTCGCAACAGACTACCTTGTTCCTCAGACAATTGATGGATGCTGGGTTGGTAAAAAGAGTGGAGATAAGATCACTTGGAACAATTTTGCCGACCAAATCGGAACCCTTTGTATCGGTTGTACCATAGAAGGCGAGAATTTCCCGGAGAACACCGTCTCTCTCTTGCAGCTTGCCGGAACCCCATTCGCTAAGCCGGGAGAAGCGTTCCCTTATCAGTTCCTCATTAAGAATAACGGTTATTCGGCCTCGGATCTGGAGATGACTTATACAATAGGAAGTGGCGAGGAACAGACCGCTACCATCAAACTTGCAAAGAATCTCGCTTATAATGAATATGATGTTGTCGAGCTCTCCCTTATCTGTAATGAAGAAAAAGCGGGAATTCCTTTAAACTTTACTCTTTCTAAAGTTGATGGTGAACCTAACAACGCTAAAAACATAAAGCTCTCTACATTGATAGATTGCTACAATCCTTCGATAGGTTTCAAAAGAATGCATGTAATCGAGGAAGGAACCGGTACATGGTGTATATGGTGTCCGCGAGGGATCGTCATGATGGAATATGTGGCTGAAAAATACCCTGATCTATTTGCCCGTATTGCCATCCATGCAAGCAGTGGATCGAGCCGTGATCCGATGCAGGTGAACTCCGGTCTGGCTATCATAAATGCTTATGTTCCATCCTTCCCTTACGCAATGATTGACCGTATGGATGTGCTTGAAAATATGACGGAAGACGAAATTGACACATTTGTTAGTCAATATAAGGATATCCCCTCGATTGTTGAAGTATCAGATCTGACCGGTACCATGCCTGAGATCGGGACTCTTATGGTAGAAAGTAAAGTTAAGTTCGGAATGGATATGGAAAATAATAACCGTTACCGTATGGCTTATTATCTTACGGAAGATGGCCTCGGGCCATATTCTCAAAAAAATGGTTATGCCGGAGGCGGATATGGGCCAATGGGGGGCTGGGAGAAGAAAGGAAGCTCTGTCCAGACAATATATAACGATGTTTGCCGCTATCTTTTAGGAGATGTTGAAGGAATAATCAACAGCATTCCAAATACAATTGATGCCAATGTGGAATATGCCTACTCTACTCAGATTCCTACCTCAACACTGAAGACCGGAGAATTCTATCTCACTGCCTTTATCGTTGATAATCTGACCGGCAATATTGTAAATGCAAAACAAATTAAACTTGACAATCCTTATACCGGTGTCGAGCAGATTGCCACTGCGGATGCTGAAATAATCTCGAAGAAATATTACAGCATAAGTGGTGTTGAAGTCAAACAACCATCCTCCGGCGTCTTCATTGTAAGCACGGTTTATTCTGACGGCTCTGTTGTAACTACAAAAGAAGTTTTTAAATAATCGTATAGTTCTACAGGCATTCTTCCGTGGAGAATGCCTGTAGATTCTGATTTTTAGCCGGCTCTAACCTTGTTGAATATCTTATTTGATCCGGCAATAAGTTTTTATACCATACATTTTTTCAAATAAATTTTTAAACATGAAGAAAAGATTACTCTTTTGCTTAAGCTGCGGAATAGCCGCAACAGCTTTTGCACAAACGCAACCGGTGGTTCTTCCTGAGTTTTATTCCATGAGAATTTCACCGGATGGTTCTGTTATTGTCAGTGAAGGATACGAGTCTGTTGAACTTTATAAAGTTGCTACGGGCGAACGTATTGAGCTTGATTCCTATCGTCTTGGATCCGGAAACTGTATTTCCGCCGATGGCTCTGTTATAGTAGCCGCAACAGAAAGCGATAGTCCCGTAATGCTTAAAAACGGAGAAGAAGTAGATTTAAGTGCTATCACAGAAGTGTATCAGTCTGCCAACTTCAATGGCATCACGGCCGACGCTAAAAGAATTGTCGGATGGGTTTTCAACCCTGCACTTTCAAATGAGGATATCAATCATGATGAGGGGTCGATAATGTATGTTCCCATGTACGTTGATGTAAACGAAGATGGTACCTTAGGAGAAGTTCAACTCCTGCCTTACCCCTCAAAAGACTGGTTAGGAGTGCCTCCCCAGTATGTCACAGCCTCATTTATCAGTAATGATGGCAAGACAATCCTCGGTTACGTAATGAGCAATTCCGGAATGGAAACGTATCCGGTTATTTATAAAGAAGATGCTGACGGGAATTGGTCGTACAAGCTTCCTACTGAATCACTTATCAATCCCAATAAACTGCCTCTCCCTGAAGATCCCGGTAACTTTGACCTTGTTCCTCCCGCCTTCAAAGACTATATGACTGAAGAAGAATATCAGAAATATCAGGCTGCCTACGATGCATGGGTAGATGGTGGATATGAGGGCGAAATGCCGGATTTCTCCAATTACATGACAGCGGAAGAAATTGATTCATATAATGAAGCTGCCGAGGCATACAATGATGAGGCCATGGCTTATAATGACAAATTCATGAAGTATTATGACGATCTATCCGCTATTCAGAAAGAGTCAACATTCTTCGTTCAGAATGCTTTCACAATGGATGCTGAAGGAAAAAAGGTAGCTCTTGCCGCTGAGAAAGAAGTGATTGTCAGCGCCCCGGATGCAGAGTGGCCCGAAACTGAAATACAGAATCCGACTTTCATTCTTGACATAGAGAGTGAAGAAATCAGCCAGATCAAGAATCTTGAAAATGGTTGCTTCCCTCTTCCCGCACAGATTCTTTCTGATGGTTCTGTAATTGCTTCCACACCTAAACCGAGTTTTTGGGCTGCTGTTCAACGTCCTCCTCAGGGCTTTGTTCTTAAAGCCGGCGCCGACCAATATATTCCTATCGAAGAAAAGCTCTCTGAGATCAATCCTGAAGGAGCAGCATGGTTGGAAAAGAACTATAAGAAAACAATCACTCTGGGATATGATTACAATTGGGAGACAGAAGAAGAGACAGAAATTCGCGAAACTATGTTGATGACCGGACATATCTGTGTAAGCGACAATTGGTCGGTTATTACAGGCGGTGTATTGGCTTATCTTTATAACGCGGAAGAAGAAAGCGAGGAAGAACCTTCTACACTCGAATCTTACGTAATCCAGAACGACCTTAGCAGTGTTTCTGAAATTGCCTCCGATGCGAAACTTGATAGTGTTAAGTATTACGACTTAAATGGCTTCGAAATAAAGAATCCTGAAAAGGGCATCTTCATTGTCCGCTCAACATACTCCGATGGTTCTGTGAAAACCTCTAAAGCTGTCGTAAGAAAATAACAACTAAATATTCTGAAACTACGACATCTTAAGTAAGTCTCAATTCCGAAAATATATAAACCGAAAAAGAGACAATAAAAAATCCCGCCTGAAATTTTCTCAGACGGGATTTTTTATGATTATAATATGTTATTTATTTTCGCGGGCAGCAAGAATTCCTTTCCAACATATAGCTGCTATTAATGCACCAACCAACGGACCCACAACCATAATCCAGAAATCACCCCAGGCAGTGGGCGACCAAAGAGCCGGACCAAAGCTTCGTGCCGGATTGACTGAACAGTTATCAACAGGAATTCCAACAATATTAACAAGTCCGAGAGCAAGACCGATTGCAAGACCGGCGAATTTTCCGAATCCAAGTTTTTCGTCAGTTGCCCCGAAGATGATCAATATAAAAAAGAATGTAAGAAGAATCTCCGCAAGGAGTGCCATGCCGGAGGTCGCACCCGGTTGAAGCACATTAGCTGCAAGATTACTTTCTCCGGTTATACCACCGAAATCATAACCATCTCCACCAATATTTACAAACCAGTAAAGAAAACCGGCTCCGATGGCTGCTCCGATGAGCTGACTGATTACATAACCGCAAAAATCTTTTGTAGAAAGTTTGCCGGCTGTCCACATGGCAAATGAGACAGCAGGATTAACATGACACCCTGAGATATTGCCAATGCAATAACAGAGACATACCAAAACAAGCCCGAAACAGAGACCTATTCCGAGTACACCGATCTTCGGACCGGCAAGAACTGCGCTACCGCAGGCAAGCAATACGAGGAACATTGTTCCAAAACATTCAGCCAGATACTTTTTCATAACTGTAAAACTGTAAAAAATTAATTAATATTTTATGAGTCTTACAGATCCGGAAGAAGTGGAAACAACCGTAATGTATTACTCATAATATATGTTAAACTATTTTAAAATAACTTTTGTTCATTTAGGCCCCGACTCATAAAAAAATCAGCTTGCTGAGGGTCGCAGCCTTGGAGCTGTTTTTGGCCTGCAGGCGAAGGAGCATAGCGAGCTATGTGACTGAGCCAAAGGACAAAAAGAGCCCAAGGCTGCGAGACCATCAGTAACTTTTCCCGTTGGCTGGGCGTGGCAGGGTATTTGTAACATTCTTTCAGGAAACTTATGGAAAGCCTTGTCAGGCATCTGCAAGTTGTAAAAATGTGTAACCAAATCCTAATGTAGATGCTTTAGAATACCCTCCGTACCCTTGTTCTGATGAAGCGACACGAATCCGGCCAGTCGCTGTTC
>CAZOPN010000052.1:0-16176 GCA_964581685.1 uncultured Sangeribacter sp.
CGTCTGATGATGAGCGGCAATCAGCTACACCTATACTTTGGCTGAATAGTTACGACCTTATGATAAATTTAAAGCGCTCCAGGGTGGCTTAATATCTTAATTTTATGAGACGAGACAACCCTTCGTAATAATTAATGAAAATGGTTATATTGAAAAAGATTGCTAAGTCAATCCGTTCATTAAGGCATATAACGATAGACCGGAAACCGACCTAATACCAAGTTTTGTGGAGAGATTTTTACGATGAGTTATAACCGTATTAACAGAAATACATAATTCCTCAGCTATTTCCTTATTGGTTTTTCCGGCGGCCACACCCCGAAGCACCTCTTCTTCGCGCGGAGAGAGAAGATTATCCGACCCGGGGGTATCCTTTAGATCCTGAACAACATTATCAATGATAGACGTGATCTTTAAAGAATCATCAAACCTACAAATAGTATTAAATTGCGATATATCCGCAGAATCGGAATTAGTAACAATAATTGTCCTTGCACGACGCGGAAGAAAAAAGTCTATATTTGAAAGAGCAACGACCGGATTGGTAATGTATATGTCTCCATTAAGATCGAGTCGATTGTCTCTATTAAAAGTTGGATAAAACTCAATAGAAACAATTCCTTTTGATTCAAGAATTGATTGAATACCAAGATATTCAAGTGTAGAAAGACCGATCACATGGAATACAGGCATATCAGATTCCCTTAAGAAGTGGTTTAAGAATTCTATCACGCACTCTGTTATTCTGTGTCACATCTTTTTCAAGAACAAAAAGCGAACTGACCACAGCCACCATCAGATTATTATCATATTCACCTTTTAGATACACCACAAAAAACGATAAGAGATCGCGTAATTGATCCTCTATAATATTCCCCCCAATTGAAAACGCCTCTCTTTTGTCTTCATTAAACTTATCAAGGAGATCATTTTCATTTTCAATACCAATATATTTTCCGGGAATGCCGGCACTTCTTCTGAAAAGTGGAATCCATAAATTAATATCCGTATCTATGAATTTACAGAAATCATCTCTTAAATTAGAGAAAAATTTCTTCAGCATGTCCAGATTGTCTCCTCTCTTATTTTGCTGACTCTTGGATATAAGAATATTGAAATGACGCTCGATATTAGGAAGAGATATATTTCGATAATACAGGTCTGTTTTCTCCAGATATTCAGCCACCTGTTCCAAACGAGTTACTCTTACCGGATTGGCAGGAATAAAATCCTTGTCAAGAAATACATTTATCACAGCAAGAAGAAAGTCAAGATCTATATCTTTATCCTGACAATATTCACCAACTGTGATATCACCTACTCCGAGACGTATTCCAAATCGGTCGAGAACCGGTATAACGGAAACATCATAAAAAATAATATCTCTAAGTTTGCTGTCGCTATTAAATACGGGGGTCATTTCAAGCTTCCTTAAGAATTAAATGTGTAAATAGCTTAGCGTACAACAATATAGGTCTGTTGAGTGATTACTATATCCATTTTAACATCATGCGGTTCCACAGGCAGCTCGTCAAGCATCTGAAATTCATACCCGACACCCACCTTGGTAGCCTTGGTTGATTTAAGAAGACGATCATAAAATCCTTTTCCACGGCCAAGGCGATTACCTTTTCTATCGTAAGCGACAGCCGGAACAATTATTAGTTCCATCTCCGAAGGATCAATGGTATCTTCTCCCGTCGGCTCTTCAATATGAAAAGCTCCTAACTCAAGGCGAGACTCATTGTATGGAAGTATATCAAGATTCACTCCATTTACACGTGGGAGGAAAAAACTTTTCCTTCCACTCCATTTTTCAAGAAATCGGCGCGTTGAAAGTTCATCCGGCAAAGAATGATACATCAGGATCTTTTCTGCCAACATAAAAGCCGGCGATTCCTCAAGTCGGCTGAAGACCTCTTCAGCAGCCGATTGTTTCTCTGAGTCGAGCAACATCGACCGAAGTGCCTTTATTTTTCTTCTTATTTCACTTTTTTCCATAGTATTCATAACTTTGTTTTACAAAATTTTACTATATTATTCAGTTATTTTCCATCATTAAGAATCATGATGGGCGATTTGCCGGTATTAAGAGATTCAACAGCCTTTTTCACCGTTATATCCTCACTGTTCAATACCTTAATAAATCCTTCATAACCAATTAAATCACGCGCAATAACCGCCTTCAGCTGATTTAGCAGAAGATCTCGCGACTGATTTATATAATACCAACGAGCCGGCAGACCATTGGCAGCTGCATAATTCACAAAATTATTCAAGAGTGTATTGTCACGCGGTAATATTCGGAACAATGCCTCCTCTGATTTCTCGCCTTTCAACAATGGGCGATAAGAATCTGCCGTTTCATTTGCAAAACGTTGGATCAGACCGCTGTTTACCGCATCAATATAATATGAGGTGTACCCGGTTGTATCTTCGGCAACAAATAAATCGGGCATAATCCCACCACCACCATAAACCGTTCTACCGTTCATAGTAGTAAACTTCTTCGACTTATCAAGCTTGATACTATCTTGTGAATAGAATTCACCGTGAGCATACCGATCCACAATATCAAGTTGATATTTTCCATCTTTTCCACGCTTATATTCCTTCTGTATAGAACGTCCGGATGGTGTATAGTATCGGGCAACCGTCAGTCTAATGGCCGAACTATCCGGCAGCTCAGTTTGATTCTGCACTAATCCTTTTCCAAAAGTGCGTCGTCCGATTACAAGTCCTCGGTCATTATCCTGTATAGCACCGGCAAATATTTCGGAAGCTGATGCAGAATATTCATTGGTAAGAACTGTAATCTCAACATCCTTGAAATGGCCAGTTCCGTCGCTAACGGCGATAGTCTCATTTTCCGGTGTCCTTCCCTTGGTATATACAATCATTTTTCCTTCAGGAAGAAATTCATTAGCCATAAAGATCGCCTGATCCATAAATCCACCTGAATTGCCTCTCAAGTCTATTACGTACTTTCGGGCTCCTTTATCTCGAAGATCAGAAAGAGCATTGAAGAATTCATTATATGTGTTGCGGGCAAACTTGCTAACCTTTACATATCCTACACCATCCGCTATCATATAGCGGGCATCGACACTATTTGAAGGTATTTCACCTCTAACCACATCGAAATCAAGGAGTTTTTTACTGTTATTTCTCTTAATCTTAATTTTAACAGTAGTTCCCTCCTTTCCTCTTAATGTTGAGAAAACAGTCTCATTGGTAAGTTCAGCACCGGTCATAGGTCTTCCGGCAGCCTCAATTATTCTGTCACCCGGAAGGAGTCCGGCTCTTTCTGCCGGTCCACCGGCAATAACCTCAATCACATGGACTGTATCGTTAAGAATCTGAAACGAAACGCCCACTCCTCCGAACGATCCTTCAAGATCATCGTTAGCCATTGTGAGCTCCGATGCAGGAATATATGCCGAGTGTGGATCAAGTGAGCTTAACAAATCCGGTATTGACTTTTCAAGCAAACTATCAATATCTATTTCATCCACATACTGACTTTTGATAAGGCTCAATATAGTCTGTAATTTTTCCTGTTCCGGAGAGGCCTTTCTTTTTTCTGAATATTTACCAATAAATATTCCCCCCACAATACCAACTGCAAGAATTAATGGAAGGAGAACATTCCCAAGATTTTTTCTTCTCATAAATCAAGAGGCATATAGACAGTCTCAACCCCTGCTTTTTTTAGAAGGTCGAGACCATCCGTAATTCTATACATATCCGAGAAAACAACTCTTCTTATTCCGGCCTGAATTATTAATTTCGAACATTCCATACAGGGACTTGCCGAAACATAAAGCGTACTTCCATCGCTCGAATTGTTACTTCTTGCAACCTTTGTTATAGCGTTGGCTTCAGCATGAAGAACAAATGGGAAAGTGATGCCCTCTTCATTCTCACATACATTAGGAAAGCCGGATGGCGTACCATTGTAACCATCAGAAATTATCATCTGATCTTTAACAATCAATGCCCCGACCTTTCGGCGCCGGCAATAAGAATTTTCGCTCCAGATAGATGCCATTCTAAGATAGCGCTCATCAAGAAGCCGTTGTTTATCCTCGTTTGTCATAATTCATCTTTAGCAAGTAAAAATCGCTCCGCATCCAGAGCCGCCCGACATCCTGTGCCGGCAGCGCTTACAGCCTGACGATAGATCGGATCAGCTACATCACCGGCAGCAAAAACACCCTCCACCGATGTTTTGGTTGTCGGAGCTTTAACTACAATATATCCTTCGTGGTCAAGTTCAATTTGTCCACGGAAAATTTCAGTATTTGGGGTATGTCCGATAGCAAGGAAGAAACCATCTATCGGTAAGTCAAAATGTTCTTCACTTTCCTCTCCCAAATGACGAACAATTTTTGCACCTTCCACTCCATCCGCACCATAGAGCCCTTCGGTGTTGCAATGGAAAAGAATTTCAATGTTTTCTTTTTCTGCAACTCTTCTCTTCATCACTTCCGATGCCCTCAGATATCCTTTACGGACAATCATATAGACTTTTGAAGCAAGTGAGGCAAGATAAAGAGCCTCTTCACATGCCGTGTCTCCTCCACCGACAACTGCCACTTTCTTTTTACGATAGAAAAATCCATCACATGTGGCACAAGCACTGACTCCAAGACCTCGATACTTCTCTTCGTCCGGCAACCCGAGATATCGCGCTGATGCACCTGTACATATAATAACAGATTCTGCATTAAGAATATTCCCCTTTTCATCCTCACATCTAAAAGGCCGCGCAGAAAAATCTACTCTTACAATTCTCCTTGAACGCACATCCGCACCAAATCTTTGAGCCTGTTCACGTAGGTGTCCCATCATTTCATTGCCATCTACACCCATCGGATATCCGGGAAAATTTTCAATTTCCGTTGTCTGGGTGAGCTGTCCGCCGGGTTGGTCACCTTCATAAATCACAGGGCTCAAATTAGCCCGACCTGCGTAGATTCCGGCTGTATATCCGGCCGGCCCGGATCCTATAATAAGAACTTTAATGTTTTCCTCCATAATAAAACTTTTCAATGCATATATCAGGGAATGTTCCCTTTATTATATAACACATAGAAACAGAAATTTCTTTTAACGAAGATCTATGATTTCTGCAGAACGATATTTCCCTGCCGGATATTCAAACGTTGAAGCAGCAAAATGCTTTCCAAGCACGAGTGAATTCACTATAACGGTAAGCTTTGAGGCACCTTGTGAAACCACAAATTTTTCCGGACGATAACTTTTCGAATCTATCGTGATTTCCACCGACTTTACCGCATTATTCTTTTTTTTAGGAGTAAGAAGCACTATATATTTTCCCGATACCTTTCTCTGAGCAAACGCAACATTAAAGATTCCGGAATATCCTTTAAGATAGGACAAAGGGTTAGTTTCTGCAAGTTCCTGAGCTGTGGGGACAGTTAAAGTCGTTTCAGAAGAAGAAGGATTATAACTCCACATATTTCTTCCGTTAAACCATGTGCAGGCAGCAGGAGTTTCAACTGAAAATTTACTACCGGAGGCTCTTAATATTCCTTTGATATTCTTTCCTGCCGTATTTAAAACGAACCTACATTCCAATCCCGAAGTTTTTTCAAGCTGAGAGGCAGTTTTTGCCAAAACTTCTCCGGCCGTTAATGATGCGGAGGCACCAAAAGGTAAAATAGAGAGTAGAAGAATAAGAAAATATTTCAACTTTATCATGTATATATTAAACTCTATTAGAAAAACGTTTAGCAGAGCAATCTATTACATTGATCAGAGAGAACGGAGATAATCATCTATCGACAACGGATCAATCAGAATCGAACGTGGTTTTGCTCCCTGTTGCGGCCCTATAATCTTGGCAGCCTCAAGCTGATCCATAATTTTGGCAGCTCTGGTATAACCGATACTGAATCTACGTTGAAGCCATGAAGTAGAAGCCATACCTGCCTGAACCACAGCTCTTGCCGCTTCTTCAAATAGCGAATCACGCGAACCGATCTCACCAGGCTCAACGCTCTCCCCGTCTTCTCCCATCACAGGCTCGGGAAGAATATATGGTCCGGGAGCATAAGGTTGTTTCTCAATATAATCCACAATATTTTCGACTTCCGGAGTGTCTATAAAAGCACACTGTACACGTACCATCTCCGAGCTATTGAAAATCAACATATCTCCACGACCAATGAGTTGTTGGGCACCCGTTGTGTCCAGAATTGTCTTTGAATCGACTCCCGATGAAACCTTAAATGAGATTCTTGCAGGGAAATTCGCCTTAATGATACCGGTAATCACATTTGTGGATGGTCTTTGAGTAGCAATAATGACATGCATACCCACGGCTCGTGCTTTTTGAGCAAGACGTGCAATCGGAGTTTCAACGGCTTTACCTGAAACCATTACAAGATCACCGAACTCATCAACAATAACAACAATATAAGGCAAAAAGCGATGGCCTTCAAGCGTATTGAGTTTCCCCTCCTTAACCTTTTGATTATATTCTTCGAGATTTCTTACATGGGCATTCTTGAGAAGAGTGTAACGCTGTTCCATCTCAATACATAAGGAGTTAAGAGTCGCCTCAACTTTCTTCATATCCGTGATAACAGGCTCGCCGTCGCTGCTTTCAAGTTCTTCCGGAATCATTGCCATATAATGATCACGAAGTTTATTGTATAAACTAAATTCTACCTGCTTCGGGTCAATCATAACAAATTTCAGCTCACTGGGAGATTTGCTATAAAGTAATGAAGCAATAATAGCATTCAAGCCGACCGACTTTCCTTGTCCGGTAGCACCGGCCACAAGAAGATGAGGCATCTTGGCAAGATTGGCGACATAAACATCATTTGATATGGTTGAACCCAAAGCTATAGGGAGCTCATATTTAGAGGTCTGAAATTTCTTTGATTGTATTATAGTGCGCATCGCTACCACAAGTTTATCCTTATTGGCAACTTCTATACCAACTGTTCCTTTTCCCGGAATAGGCGCAATTATACGTACACCGGTAGCAGCTATCCTAAGAGCAATATCATCGACAAGACCTCTGATCTTTGCTATCTTGACTCCTATATCAGGGACAATCTCATAAAGAGTTACGGTAGGACCGACAGTAGCCTTTATGCTTACAATCGGAATTCCGAAATCAAGAAGCGTCTTTTTGATTTTTGCTTCATTTTCCAATTGCTCTTCTTCATCTATGCTAATTTTTTCAATTCCCGGCTGAAGAAGATCAAATGATGGGAATTTATATTTATGAGCAGATTCAAAATCAAGTTGGGAGGAATAATGCTGCTTTTCACTTTGACCAATGGTATTAACCGTCACTACCATCTTTTCTTCCGTTTCAGCAGAAGACTCGGTCTCTGTCGTCTCTTCTTCCTTAACTTCAGCAATAGTATCTGCCATTCCAGCCTCAATGTTTTCCGAAACATTTTCCTCACCCTTTTCCCTTATCCACTCTGGGCCATCAGGGTCCTCCTTTTCCGTATCGATACCTTCAAGTTCGGCAGGCTCAGAATATTCTTCAACATTTTCCGGCTCTGTCACTGTCTCAAGAGTATAAAGCGGCATTTCCTCCGTGGGAAATGACACGCCAGTAAGATTAGCCTCTGTTTCCTGTTCCGGCCTATTATCTGTTGCCTCTCCACTCTTTATATCCTCTTCATGTTGCTGACGTTGCATTCTAAGCAATTCCTGTTCACGTTCAAGTTCAGCAGCTTTTATCTCGGCAGCGATACGTCGTTTCTCATCTCTTTTACGTTTAAGTTTCATGATCCAGTTCACGAGATCACGAAGGCATATCATTACGAAAAGCGCAACAAGGAAAATACAAAGAAGTCCGGCGCCTGTCCACCCTACAAAATGAATTATAAACTCATTAACATACCGACCGTGATAACCACCCCAGTTTACAGATGTAGAAACTGCAATTGTTGCCAGACCCACGATAAGGGAGACTGTTATAAGAGCTACCAGACATTTGATCGTAAAGTCCACAGACTTAAACTTAGGTTGCCCTACGAGTAGTTTCAGCGTCATGCCCACAAGCCATATAATTATCACGAATGATCCAAGGCCGAAGCCCTCGTTGATCAGAAACTCCGAAAGGCGAGCCCCTCCTTCTCCACCTGCATTGCCGACATCTTCCGATTGTCCTATCGGAGCACTATTGATTATGGACTGATCTTGTATGCAATCTCCGAAATATGATATAAACGAGACCAGAAGATAAATTGAAACACAACCTAAAAAAATACCAATGATTATTCTGAGTTGTGGACTCATGGCCCATTGCTTTATTCTATCAGCTATAGGAATCTGCGGATCAGTAGACTTTTCCTTAGGCTTGGACGCAGCTTTTACGGCACGCGGTTTTGACTTTACACCACGCTTTATATTTTTTGTTTTGTCTTTTTTATCCTCCTGTATACTATCAGGTTGAGTGATTATAGGATTTTCTTCCGGTTCCGGTATTTCCGGTGTGAATATTTCGTATCGGGGCATCTTAAATTAACCTATTAACAAGTCTGTAAAATTAGCTGACAAATTTAACTATTATTATTTACATTTCATATTTGCAGACTTAAAATATAATGCAATTTTTTAATTAAATTTACAGCATGAAACCAAACTCCGAATTTTTTAAATTTATCGAAGATAACCGTTTTGCCGAACCTGCTTCGCTAATATTGAAATACAATAATATTCCCCTCCCCTTCGATCTCAGACGGGCAGTATTACAAATTGACTGTAGAAAGAGAGGATCGAAAAAACTTCCCGGTTTTCTAAATTTAGATACTTTTATCTTTCCCTCAGTTGTGGCATCTGAACAAGCAACTGACCATCGGATTGCAGCTATTCATTCAGATCTGATCGGATCCGGACAAAAGGTGATTGATATGACTGCCGGTTTGGGAATTGACGCTATGTGCATCGCCCATGCCGGAAATAATGTAACTGCTTTGGAACTTGATTCGGAGAAAGCCGAGACCCTTGAATATAATGCGAGAGAAGCAAAGATTGATAATATTAAAGTAATCAATACCGACAGCGTGGCATTCCTGCTTTCAAGAATTACGCAGGCCGATGTAATATATATTGATCCGGCCCGTCGAAGTGAGAATAATTCAAGATTGTATTCTTTTAAGGATTGCTCGCCGGATCTTCTTTCAATATATGATGAGCTTGTTGGAAAAGCCACTCGGGTCTTCATTAAGGCCTCCCCTATGCTTGATATTACCCAAGTAGCTAAAGAGTTACCGGATCTATCAGAACTTTATATTATTTGCCTCCGTGGAGAATGTAAAGAAATTCTTGCAATTCTAAAGAAAGGAGGAAATTTTAATTCGGTTTCAGTTATTGATATTCCCTCTGCCGGAGAACCCAATAAAATTGAAATTCCACAATCGGCACTGGGCATAAGCAGCAGTTCATTAGCTGAAATTAATGAAATCAGCGAAGGCAAATACCTTTATGAGCCTAACGCAGGAATAATGAAGCTACACGTTTCCGAATGGTTATGTTCCTCTTACCCGGATTTAAAAAAAATCTCACCTTCTACCGAACTTTTTATTTCCGACCGACATTTCCCTTTATTCCCGGGAAGAATAATAAAAATTGAGTCACAGTTAAAACATAAAGACTTAAAGAAACTCAAAGGCCTTAAAGCAAATGTTGTGGTAAGAAATTATCCTCAAAGTGCAGAAATGCTAAAGAAACGTCTTGGAATTAAAGAAGGGACCACTCGGTTTATCTTTGGTATGAGAGTAGGGAAAAAAGAATTGCCGATGCTAATCACCGGCAATTCCATATAATATCTTTATATAGTATCTTTAAGGCAGCACAAATTTTATGATTCGCTGCCTAAAAAATTAGAATCTAATACCTGTTGAAAGTACAAGCTGAGAAGAGTTAAAACTTATTTTCGACTGAGGAGACTGAACACCGCTGTATGGATCAGGAGTAAAGGCATGATATTCAGAATCCATCTTCTTAAATACATAAGCCAAATCTACATAAAAACCTTTATACTTATAACCGACACCACATGTTACGTAATTTGTCATGTTATCAAATCTATAATTAGGCATCGTGCCGGAAGTATATATTGTCTGTCTATCATCTTTAGCATCAGCTTTAACAGGAGAAGTAACAAAACTGTATCCGGCTCTGACACTAAACGAAGGCGTGACCCTGAACTCCGCGCCAAGACGAAGTGTATAAGTAGTCTTGTAAATATTCTTTACATCCTGATTAGTTTCGGAATATGGATCATAAGAACGGGTGGCGACAGGTGCATACCACGGATAATCATAGTCATAGCCATAATCATAATCCCAATAGTTATCGTTTGGAGTTGAGAATTTCATCTTATTATAAAGAGCCCATTCATTATCCATCGAAATTATGAATTTACTTCCGATTACGCCCGCAATACTTGCTGAAAGACGCCATGGGGAAGAGAAATTAATATTATTATATCCCGGAATACCATGGTTTGTCTCGGCGCCTCCATCCTTACCGAAATATTTCATATTTGTCCATGCATTGAAATCCTCAGTCAAGGTATACCATGTCGGAGTATGAAAAGCGAATCCAAGTCGAATTTCTTGAATAGGCTTAACAATAACACCTAAAGAATATTTAAAACCAGAACCGCTCGCACTATAAACATTATTGAGATTCCAATTGGAAGTGGTCTGTTCAATTCCCAAGGATTTACCCTGATCATCTACATGTTCAACATAAGCTCCATCAAGGTTTTCACCCCATAAAGAATTAATTCCGTAATCGAAATTAATGATATCGAAGTTCATACCCCAATATACTTTATTGGCAATATTTCCACCGACCGCAATATTATACTCCTCAACCGATCCACTCTCTATTACATCAAAGTAACCGGCACCTGTTGTTCCGTTTCCCCATTGTCCTTCCCAAACCGGCCCGTTAGGGTCTCCGACAGGATTAATTAGATAAGAATCATAACCTAAAATTGCGAGCCAGGGAGCTGCAATTCCTCCATCGGTAGGATTATAAGGATCGTATGATCCGCTTCTCTCCACATCAGCTACCGAGAGGCCTTCGTTATTAGCAATTCCGGCTATGTAATTAGACATTGATACGGAAAGCTGAGGAATCTTACCACGGTAATGACGATTGAAAGAAGTACCCTTGTTAAAGGTAAATCCAAGATTCAGATTAGGAATTGTATTGCTGGGAAGACGCAAGGTAGCAACTCCTCCAATATTGTTAAGCAAAAACTTGGTTTGACTCACACTTGTTGAAGAGCCCTGAGATGAACTTTTAGCATTTTGCATATCAAGATCTACGGTTATACCAATCTCATTACTACGATATACACCAATACCGGCAGGATTCTGAGAAAGAGTTGAGAGATCTCCGCCTAATGCTCCAAACGCACCACCCATCGACATAAATCTCGCGGTTCCCTTAAGATCCGGCTGACTGAAACGATATGCATCAACAGCACTTTGCGAAAAGGCAACCGATGATACAGACAAAGCTGCAATTGACAAGTATAATTTTTTCATACAGTTTATTTTTTTGTTAAAACAATTAACAGGCGGCTAAAGTTGCCTCCTGTTAATTTATCTTTATCTATGACGACCTCTGCTACCACTACCACCTGTAGATCTGCTTCCTCCGCCGCTATTGTAACTTCGTCCGGAACCGGAAGAATTATAACTACGGTTAGAATTTGTGGTAGAACGACTGTTATAGTTATAACTTCTATTAGAATTTGTGGTGGAATTCATATTGTTTGTTGTTCGGTTACTGTTGGTAGTCACCGAATTACTGCTGTTGTTATAGGTTCGATGGCCATTACTGTTGATCGTATAGCCTCTATTCCCTCCGTATGAATTACCCTGCGAAGAATTAACTCTATCCTGTGAAGAGCTCGTACGACTTCCTCCGTATGTACGATGATGGTTCATGGCATTTCCACCTTGGAAACCATTATGAGACCCACTGCCGCTCATCCCGGAATAAGGCCGGTTATAACCCGGTTGCGTATTGGAAGCCCAGCCTTGACCGGGTCGGTTCGGACGATTTCCGTTTGGACGGTAGTCAGCCCAATGTCCTCCATGACCCCAGCTCGGACCCCAGCCCGGACCCCAAGATGGTCCCCAGCTCCAGCTCGGACCCCATCCCCACGCGGGTCCCCAGGTTGGGCCCCACCCCCAGGATGGTCCCCAATTCCAAGCCCAGGATGGTCCCCAGTTCCAACTCCAGGATGGTCCCCATGACCAACTCCAGTTCCAGGAAGATCCCCAGTTCCAACTCCAATAAGGATCCCAGCTGTCATACCAATAACTCCAACGGTTATATGGATAACCATAAGAAGGCATGAATACCGGATTACCATAATCGTTATATACAATTTCTACGTTACCGTATGAATTATTAAGTATATCCTGAAGTGTACCGGCATTATCAACCACAATAGTCGGGTTGTAATATTTCTGAATCTGCTGGGTATAGACGAAATCACTACCCTGCTCAGCTGAGGTGCCAATAGTATCTACAGGAGACATATAATACTGCCCTCTCCTATTATACTGATCGACATCCATACTTCCAAAGTCCTTGATATATTTTGGTTGCTTCTTATTTTGCTTTGTTGAATTTGTCTGCTTGGTCGAAGTAACCGTGCTTTTCTCAGACTTCGGATTGTAATATATATCATCATATTCATCCTGAGCCAAAGCGATGCCCGACATCATGGAGAATATTGAAAAGAGTAATATTGCCTTTTTCATTTGCATTACTTTTTTGATGTTTTAGTTATAAGACAGATATATATTGGAACAGTTTAAACTTATTATTGTTAATTCTCTTTAAAATTAACTTATTTAAAAGAAATAAGCAAAAAATAAACCATCTATTTAAATAACGTTTAAAAAATTTGTTAGTTGATTATTTCAAAATATTTTCGTCCCCTTAAAAAAAATAAAATTTCTATAAATTCAGAAGTTTGAAATCATAATTAATGATTTCAAAGCGCTTAACCCATTTTATGAATGCCTAAACATAGATCTTAGAAACGGGATTCTAAGGCAGCGAATCATAAAATATTTGCTTCCTAAAATTTTAGATAAAAGTCTTTACAAAGTGTGCGATAATCATCTGTTGGTTTGCCGGGAGCAGACTCAAGTATCAGAATACTTTTCTCAATATCTAAAACTTGCTTGTGATTAAGTTCTTGATTTTGATGAGTCTTTATAAATTCAATTAGAACTCTTTTTACAGGAGCCGTATCCGTGCCCTTAACATAAAGCCAACGAGATAACTTTAAACCGGCCTCCTTTGCCACAGAGAGGACCTCAGACAATTCTGATACAGGAATTATAAGACCAACGCCACCATTTTCAACTAAAAGTGAAGGAGCATTACGCAAAAGCGACACGGGGGACAATTCTCCCTGATGTCTTGCCTTAATACGAGAATTACCAAATTCACTTATACCGGCTGAAAAATATGGAGGATTGGAAATAATATAATCAAAATCACCCCGGGTCATAGTTGAATAATTCTTTTTAACAGCCCTCAAGCGTTTGCTCCACGGTGAATTTATAAAATTCTCAGATGCCTCTTCAAGCGATGCATCATCTATATCTATAGCTACTACCTCAGCCTCCCCATTCCTTTGACAACACATCAAAGCAATTACGCCGCAACCGGTGCCAACATCAAGAATTTTCCTCCGGTTTTCAATTTCCGCCCATGCCCCTATCAGCACAGCATCTACACCAATCTTAATGGAACTTTCACAATGTCGGCATTCAAACTTTTTAAATTTAAATATTCCCTTGTTGCTCTTTCGCCGGCTTGTCTCCGGCACCTTTTTTTCTTCTGAAGTAACGCCCATTATTTTGTTTCTTCTTTGGTTTGCTTTCTGTTCCTCGATTATTCTTGGCATACTTTCCTCTTCCCTTTCCTCCTTTGGAAACATATGGCGGAACTTCTCCAAATTCAGAAGAAATTTCCTCTTTGGGCACCTCAAGTTCAAGCACACGTTCAATTTTCTTCATTTTCCCTATCTGATCGGAAGCAACAAACGTTATAGCTCTACCATCTTTATCCGCTCTTGCTGTACGACCGATGCGATGCACATAATCCTCCGCTTCATGGGGTACATCATAATTTATGACCATTTCAATATCATCAATATCAATGCCACGCGCCAGAATGTCGGTTGCAACAATAACATTGATGCGACCCGCTTTGAAATCAAGCATAACACTATCGCGCTGGACCTGATTCAAATCAGAGTGCATCTCACCGACGTTAATTTTCAAAGATTTTAATTCTCGAGCCAGACTTTTAACTTTAAGTTTGGAAGATGAGAATATAATTACCTTTGAAGGAGGGGTATTTTGAAAAATAGATTTCAAAATAGGCAATTTCTGAGGTTCATAACAAACGTATGCCGATTGTTTTATCTTCTCTGCCGGCTTAGAAACAGCCAATTTTACTTCTATAGGATTATAAAGTATTTTTTTTGCCAATTCCTGAATTTTAGGTGGCATGGTAGCTGAAAAAAGAAGTGTTTGCCTATCCTTGGGAAGATGAGATATGATTTGCATTATATCATCATAAAATCCCATGTCAAGCATTCTGTCAGCCTCATCGAGAATAAAGAACGAAACCTTAGATAAATCAACATATCCCATGCTAAGATGTGCCAGTAAACGTCCGGGAGTAGCAATCACTACGTCTGCACCCAATTTAAGACTTTTTCTTTGCTGTTCGTATGTATATCCATCCGTACCGCCATACACAGCCATTCCACTTACAGGCATAAAGTAAGCAAAGCCTTGGAGCTGACGATCGATCTGCTGTACCAATTCACGTGTAGGAGCCATAACCACACAATTGATTCGGTCTTCAGGATAACCGCCGTCTGCAAGTTGATTGATTACAGGAAGAAGATAAGCTGCAGTCTTCCCCGTCCCGGTCTGCGCACATGCAAGGAGATCCTTCCCGTCCATTATCACAGGGATTGCCAGCTCCTGAATGGGAGTACATTCATCGAAATGCATATCCCAAAGCCCATCGAGCACATCGTCATTTGTCAATATATCTTCAAATCTCATCTTCTATAATAGATATCTCATATAAAAGAATGGCTAAAAGTTGCTTCATGCAGGCTCAATTCAATTATTTGAGAGGATATATAAAATTAGAATTTTCTTTCACAACAAAAATTAATGCAAATTTACTCATTTTTATTCAATTCCCCTATCCGAATCAGTAAACAACTTTAAAGTTTGTTGCTAATGCAGCGAATCATAAAATATTTTTTGCATTAGATTTAATTTTATCAATTTCAGATACTTGCGAGTAATAGATTTTCAATGATTTCTTGTTTTCAAATTTATTTTTAGAAAAAAATGAAAAATTCAAAACAATTTTTACAATGGCAATGTTATAAAGATGTACTAACTGATAAAACTCAATAACATGGCTTCAAAAGAATCATTTAAAGACAGACTTCTCGGTCTACAAGGTAATCTTCTCAGTTTCGCATTTCAGCTCACAACAAATCGCGAACAAGCTCAGGATCTTCTTCAGGACACCACCCTCAAAGCTCTTGACAACGAAGATAAATATGTTGAAAACGTTAATTTCAAAGGATGGATCTTTACCATCATGCGCAACATATTTATAAACAATTACCGTCAGACTGTAAGAAAGGCAACTGTAATTGACCAGACTGAAGATCTCTATCATCTGAATATTTCTCAGGATTCCGGTCTCGACACACCGGACGGATCGTACGCAGTTAAAGAGATTTCAACAGCTCTTAACTCTTTCTCCGACGATTACAGAATTCCGTTCAATATGTTCGTTGCAGGCTACAAATATAACGAGATTGCTGAAAAGATGAATCTTCCTCTTGGGACTGTTAAGAGTCGAATCTTTTTCGCACGCAAGCGCCTTCGCGAACAACTTAAGGATTACAGATAAATTACTGCAATCATTATAAAAAATATAAGTTATAAGTTTATCAGTTAGGTACTAAGTGGATGTGTCAGATATGGCGCATCCATTTTTTATTCGGAATGGAATGAATAAAGAAATCATTAGTGTCCACTAAAAAATCATAAGAGTACGTTGAAATTATTGAAATTCAAT
>CAZOPN010000053.1:0-16171 GCA_964581685.1 uncultured Sangeribacter sp.
AGACGAAAAAGAAAAAGCGAACTCAGAATTTGGTCTGAATTCGCCTTTGGTGGAGCATACGAGACTCGAACTCGTCACCTCTTGACTGCCAGTCAAACGCTCTAGCCAGATGAGCTAATGCCCCAACAATTTTTATTACTTCGCAAAGATGCGAATTATTTTTTAATCTGCAAAATTTTTTAAAAACTTTTTATTTAAATGTGTCGGGCAGATCATTTTCATATAGAACGGTATCGCCGGGAGCAATAAAAGTGGCAAGAACTTTCTGGGCTTCATTGAAACTATCGACAATATACAGATTGTCTTCATTGAAGTTGGCCGATTTTATTCCTTTCACAATAGAATCGCGGTTATAGGCCCCAACGACAATCGCAATATCGAGACTTTCCCCAATATATTTACCCAGTGCTTCATTTAACTCTTCCTGACGTTCACCGAGCTCAATCATTCCCGGAGTGATAATGATACGCTTACCGCCTGTGAAATGAGCCAGAACATCTACCGCCATCTTTGATCCGGCAGGATTTGAGTTGAAAGCATCATCAATAATGGTAACTTGTCCCGGAGTGCGACGTATGCTGAGACGGTGTTCCACCTGGGCAATGGTGCTAACGGCGTATGCAATTTTTGCCGGCTCGACTCCCATCTTCAGAGCTATTACAACCGCACCGAGAAGGTCTGATACATTACATTCGCCCAACAGTTTAGTTGAGAGAGGAAGCGTGAATTGATCCGGGCCGTTCACAACAAATGTTGTTCCTTCTGAAGTGTACTTAACATCGGTTGCATAGTAGTCGCAATCCTTGGTGTTTGTTACGCCGTAGCGAAGCGCTGTTACATTCTCCACAGGGCGATTGGCACACATTTCAAAATCGTTGTTAATTACGGCAAGTCCATCGGCCGGAAGTGAGTCTATAAGCTCGAACTTGGTTTTGCATACATTTTCAATGGTTTTAAAAGATTCGAGATGCATAGGGCCAACTGCTGTAACCAGACCGGCAGATGGGTTTACAATATCACAGATTTCTTTAATATCCCCGATCTGTTTAGCTCCCATCTCGCATATAAAGACCTCATTATAAGGTTTCATGTATTCCCTGATTGTTCTTACCACTCCCATAGGCGTATTGAAAGAGCCCGGGGTCATAAGCACGTCATATTTTTCGGCGAGAATCCTCGACAGGTAATGTTTTGTGCTTGTTTTACCGTATGAGCCGGTGATTCCAATGATCTTGAGATCAGGCATGGAACGCAGTATGCGTCGTGCATCGTTGATATAACGATTACGGATCAGACGCTCTACAGGAATAAGAATAATATCTGCCAAAATAACGATTGCCCATGAGAAAATAGCACATAACAGGATTGTGCCAAGACAAACTGATACGTTGCTATAATATCCGATAGCCGGATTTTTATGGAGTGTGACCAATATGGTTGTCAATGAAGCTCCGAGAGCAAGTAAGGAAGAAAGTGAGTAAAGTCTCCAGACACGCTTTGTAAAGACAAGCGGTTTTTTATATTTCTTCTTCAGGATGATAATAATTTTTACAATAGCCAGAATCGCGATAAGAATGGCTGAGGCGGCATCGTTGAGAAGAACGGAAAAAACGAGCATAAAGCAAGCCATATCTGCGAGTCGCCAATAAGAACCGTAATTCTGACTTTTGACGAGCCATTTCCAATATCGAGGAATCCTGTAGCTGTTCTGCTGGAACATCTGCAGATCGTATTTGAAATTAAGCACCACATAAACAGCGCAAATGGCATATACGATGATAAGGACAATATTCATTTCTATACTTATTTTTAACTATACTTATCTGTTAAGACAGCTCTTTCTTGAAAAATTCTTTTAATACGGCTTTTACTCCTCCGGGATTGTCAAGAAAAGAATAATGACCGCAACCCGGAAATGAGACCAGGCCGGCATCCGGAATGAGACTTTCCATAGTTTTGGCATGAGAAAGGGGGGTGGCGGTATCGTTCTCTCCCCAGATTAAAAGTGTGGGTGCCTTTATTAAAGGCATGGCCGGCTTCAGATCTTCGTTGATATGTCGACTCATCACCATCCGCATCATTGGCGAAGAACTGCGGTAATCGGCGGATCCTGCCTTACCTCTCCATTTATTGATCGCTTCCTCACCTTTTCTCTTTCCGAGCAGAACAGGCAGGATTTTTTTTGCAATTTTAAAAGAATAGACTTTAATATAATATTTTAATGGACGAGAGGGCTTGACTCCGGCAGCATCCACAAGGACAATCTTTCCGGTCTTGTTACGTGAGCCGAGTAAAATTGCTATTCTTCCTCCAAAGGAATGGCCGATAAGTGCCGGAGTGTCAAGGCCAAGTTTACGTATGAATTTTTCGATTAGAATCGTGTATTCATTGACTCCCCACACCTCAGGCGGATCCGGGCTTTGACCATGTCCGGGAAGATCGAGATTGTATACCCTCATCCCTGTTGAAAGGACCTTTGCCATTGAATCGACGGTGGTATGATTACCTCCATAGCCATGCATCATTATTACCGGCGAACCCTCTTCCGGACCGGAAACATCATAATGCAGAGGATAGCCATCGAGGTCTATGTCTTTTTCCATTTTTTTGTTTTTTTGACAGCTCAGATAGTTTTAGCTACTAGAGCCCATCTCATAAATTTGAGTGCCCCTGGGGCGGATTTGGGCGAGTGATTTTCTCAAGTTGAGGAGGGAATGATGCGGGCATCATGACTGACGAGATTTGGAGAAAAGCACCGTCCAAATCCGCCCCAGGGGCTCTCAAATTTTTGAGATGGGCTCTAAGTTTTGACAATTTAAAACAAAAATAGAAAAAAATTCGTTGATTCAATACAATAACATGCCAAAAAAAATAGAGAGTATGGAGAATGAACGCCTGAAAAAGGAGATGATGCGATTATGGAAAGACACTTTTCATGACAGCGATAAATATGTAAATCTCATTTTTGAACGATATTTTGATCCGGAACTTGTGGAATATTATGAGCAAGAGGGTCGGATCGTGTCATGTTTACTGGGAATACCATATCGTTTCGGAAGCGAAAGAGGAGCTGTTGAAGGACTTTATATTTGTGGTCTTGCTACGGAAAGTAAGTTCAGACAACGAGGAATAATGTCGGAGCTTATTGAGAGAATATCTGATAAGGCGGCTGAAAAAGGTTATTCATTTATATTTTTGATTCCGGCTACAAACGGACTAATAAAATATTATGAAGATCGTGGTTTTGTAAACGCATTCTATAGAAAAATATATAGATATACTTCAATTCACAATTTCGAAAATGAATATCAATATATTTTAGATTTAGAAAAAGACAAGGTCAGAAATATCAAAGAGGAATATTTTAATAATTTAAAAATAGATATCTTAGATAGTTCAAAAAATATATCGGAATATATTATAAATAATAGTTTATTATTCGAAAAAATAATATCCTTTATAGAGAATCAGGAAAGAACGATAAATGGTTTTGAAATATTGCATTCTGCAAATGATATAAAAACTATAATCGAAGAAAATATTATTTCCGGAGGAAAGACTTTTATATCTTCAAATAGTGATGGAGAAATTACAAGTATAGCTTTTGCTGAGATTAATGGGGCTGATAAAATTAATATCCCTAAAATCTATGCATCAGATAAGGGAAGTCTTTTCAGAATATTGGAATCAATCAAGCGTGAGTATCCCGAAAGGTCGATGGTTGTTTTTTCTAATCCCTGGTATGAATCGAGCGATTCAATATGGGAGGATTTCTATATAGGATCCGGAAAAAATTCGAGTAGTGTTAAAGCTGAGGTAATGCCTTATTCGGTAAGTAAGAATGTTATTCCATACGGGATGATGCGAATTTTAAATCTTTATGAGATTTTAAAATTTTTAGGTATTCATAAGAGCGATCTAAAATATTCGATTCTCGTGAAAGAGGGAATTCCTGAGAAAATATTCGAATATAGATCTCGAGGTGGTGCTGTGTCGCGAAAATTGATTTCCGAGAGTCACAAAGAGAAAGGGCAAGAAAATCCGATATCGGAGAATTCAGAAAGTAAAGGATTAAGAAGTTTGATCGATAGAAATGGGGTGATGAGTATTCCGGTGGTAGGCAGTATTCTTTTCCGTCGACCATCTAACGATTCAATTATTACAGAGGCCTTCGGCTTGCCGGCATTAGAGGGAAATATAGCTCTCATGCTCGACTAAAACCGGTCTAAATCTATTTGTGAGGCTAAATTTACTTATTTAGTATAAAAAATTACGAAAAAATAACACCGCGCAATAATCTGATTTTAAGGTTATTGCGTGGTATTTTCGTTAAACTTAAGGCTCTGAGGATTGAGTGAGGTTCGCATACCACTGATATACATGATATATGACATTGTCGTAAAAGATAATGGTGTTTTAAATTTATGTCTATATTTTTTAGAGAGGGGATAGAAAAGTCGAAAATGTAAATTGGTCAAATTGGAACATTTGCCAATGGTCTAAAAGATGCTTTTTTCTTAGTTTACGAATCAAAACATGCGGATGTAAATTCTCAAATGAAGAATTCCAAAACTGATAACTGTATGTTAATCCGGGGTGGAAGAAAGAATATACGAATGTAAACGTTCTCATTAAATAATAGATGTTTTAAAAAGTGAATTTAAGCATATACAAATCTTAATAAAACGTATTAACATTTGTTTAGATTTAATTTATTGCATTGAATATTAGATTATTACAATAAAAGTTGCAATAATACTATAAAAATTCTCCCGCTTTTAAACAAAAAGTTAAAGTCGAGTAAATTTATAGAATGTTATTATAAATTAACTCATATAGTAAGAGCCTTAAAGTTGCAGTAAGATCTAATATTTAAAATTCTGAATCTTTAACTGATGATTTTAATATGAATAAGCTGTTGCAAAATGCAATTTGATAATAAAATGGAATGTTCATTTGTTATTTACAAAAATTAATATTACATTTGCAAAGTGAAAATATAAAAGTAAATTTCCAAATGAGAGAAGATAACGTTGCAATTCGTCTAAAAGGGTTCATAGATGAGATGGGACTTACAAATTCGCAATTTGCTGATAAGTGTGGGATCCCACGTCCGAGTCTTTCTCAGCTTCTTACCGGGCGTAATAAGAAGATTAGCGATGTTATCGTTGGACAGATCCATAAGGCATTTCCGGAGCTCTCCGTACTGTGGTTGCTCTTTAGTGAAGGCCCCATGCTGAAGAAGGAAGAAGTGAAGGTCGCCTCTGTCCCTAATGGGGAGATTTTATTTGATGATATTCCGGAATATGAGGATAATCGGTCGGAAAAAGAAAAATATTCAAATCTTAGCGCGTTAAATCGCGAAAAAATATCGGATAACTATCAGGAAAATAGTTTACTTAGGCGTGATTTAAAGATTACGGAATTGGAGGGTCAAATAGAAAAAATGCGTAAAAATCCGCGAAAAGTACTTCAAATTACGGTTTATTATGACGATTCTACATTTGAAACGTTTTATCCCGGTAAATAAAATAATTTTTAGCAGACTACCTCAGAACAATTCTCACATAAAATTGATGCTGTGTCAAATTATCAGTTTTGACACAGCATCTGTTTTATAAGTATTGAAAATAAATCGGAATAATGTGATTTGAGATTTAAAATTTTCAATATATACTTTATAAAATTATTTACGGCTTTGGATTCGCATTTTATTTTCCTGAGGATTGTCTCCGGGATGCCAGAATCTTTTATTTATTATCTCGTCCGGAAGATATTGTTGTTCTACAAAATTGCCCTCATAATCGTGTGCATATTTATATCCGTCGCTATAGCCGAGCTCTTTCATCAGTTTTGTAGGAGCGTTGCGTAAATGTAGAGGGACGGGAAGATTTCCTGAATTTTTCACTTCTGCTATCGCGCTATCGACAGCCATATAGGCTGAATTGCTCTTAGGCGAATTTGCCAGATATATCGCACATTCCGATAAAATAATTCTTCCTTCAGGCCATCCTATTTTATTCAGGGCATCGAATGTGGCATTGGCAAGAAGCAGGGCGTTTGGGTTAGCCAGACCAATATCTTCGGCAGCTAAAATTACGAGACGTCGGGCAATGAAAGCCGGGTCTTCACCTCCTACCACCATTCTGGCAAGCCAATAGACCGCACCGTCAGGATCGCTTCCGCGAACGGATTTTATAAATGCAGAAATGATATCATAATGCATTTCTCCATCTTTATCATAGGCCAGTGGATTCTCCTGCAATCGCGATGTGACTGTATCGTCATCGATGATAACTGTCTGATCATCGGGTGTAGATTGTTCGATAAGATCGATAATATTCAGAAGTTTTCGTGCATCTCCACCTGCATATCGGAACAGGGCTTTAGTAGAACGGATATCTATATTGCGTTTTTTCAATATCTCGTCTTTCTCGATTGCTCTGTTTAGCAGGGTTTCAAGATCTTCTGCGTCAAGCGAGCTCAAAGTATATACCTGCGCCCGGGAAAGGAGGGGCCGGATCACTTCGAAAGAGGGGTTTTCCGTTGTTGCTCCTATCAGAGTGACAGTGCCGTTTTCCACGGCACTCAGTAGAGAGTCTTGCTGAGATTTTGTGAAGCGGTGAATTTCATCGATAAATAAGATCGGTCGCCCTTTTGAGAACATACTTTTGTTATCTGCTTCGCATCTCTGTATAACCTCGCGAACATCTTTCACACCTGAAGACACGGCACTAAGTGTATAGAACGGGACATCAGTTCCGGCTGCGATTATTCGGGCAAGAGTGGTTTTCCCAACTCCCGGAGGGCCCCAGAGAATAAAAGAATTAACCCTTCCGGATTCAATCATATTACGAATTACACCATGCGGCCCGACAAGTTTTTTCTGTCCGATATAATCATCGAGCGAAGCAGGACGTAAACGTTCAGCGAGAGGTTTTATATTTCTCATCTATTATTCGTTATACAATGATTTTATACGGTTATCCGACAGGTCTGACACGACGATATTTGAGAATGGGCTGATATCCGAGGCCTTCAAAGTGCCTTCCACTCCCACTACATAAGCTCCGGACGTCTTTCCGGCTTTTACGCCCTGCAGGGAATCTTCGAAGACGACACAGTCTTCCGGAGGAACTCCTATGAGGGAAGAGGCAAGTATATAACCTTCCGGATTTGGTTTGGAATGGGAAACCTTGTCGCCTGTAACGATGCAATTGAAAAAGCTTTCAAGTTCGGGAATTTCTTCTTTGAGATGTTTCATCTTCATGCAGTCACTGCTGGTTACAAGGGCAGTGGGAATATTCTTCTCCTTAAGGAAAAGAAGAAATTCACGGGCACCGGGAAGCCATTCGTATTTCATTTCATTTTCCAGTTGATGAAGCATCGCTTCAACCTTCGGTTTTAATGCAGGTTTACTAAAATAGGTTGAAATAATGTTATCAAGGGTCATACCCTTTATTCTCTGCGGAAGATCATCGAAACCGGAATGAAATGTGTCATCAATTTCCTGCCATATTTTTGTATATTCTTTTTCGCTGTCGATCAGCACACCGTCAAGGTCAAACAGCCCACCTTTGTATTTTTTCATCAAATTTTAACAACTTCAATATGACAAAAATAATAAAAATGCTTTGTCTATGCAAATCCCGACTTCTACCCATCGACAGCCGCCGGGTTGTGGAGAGGACCATCGCATGGTCCCGGACATACCGGAGGCTGATGGGGAAATTTGGGAAACGGGGCCTTAGTTACATGATAAATGAAAAAAATGGTTAAATTTGCATATTCAAAGAGGATTCCGCCTAACGAATCGAGCATCAGATGATAAAAGATATAGAAATAAGTGTTTCGCCCAAACAAGCTGCTGACGATGTCTGTCTCCGGGCGATAATTGCCGGCAAGGCCTCTGTGAGGGAGAAAGATCTTACGGATTATAAGATTCTTCGCCGTTCGATCGATTCGCGTCGTAAGGATGTGAAAATAAATATGAGCGTTCGAATAGCCACAGTTCCCGATACGGAAATTCCGGATGATTATGAGGCAGCTGTTTTTAATAATGTAGCAGATGCGGGGAAGCAGATCGTGATTGTAGGAGCCGGTCCGGCCGGATTGTTTGCTGCTCTGAAAGCATTGGAACATGGAATAAAACCTATTGTTCTTGAGAGAGGGAAGGATGTGGATTCTCGGAGACTTGACATAACGACAATAAGCAGAGACGGAATTGTCAATCCGGAAAGCAATTATTGTTTTGGAGAGGGGGGAGCAGGCACTTTTAGTGATGGAAAACTCTTTACCCGCAGTAAGAAGAGAGGGAATGTCCGCGAAGTTTTGAATCTTCTTGTTCAGCATGGAGCATCCAGATCGATTCTGACAGATGCTCATCCTCATATCGGCAGCGATAAATTACCAAAGGTGATCAAAGCTATAAGAGAGACGATAAAGGAAAACGGAGGAGAAGTAAGATTTTCTACGAAGGCTGACCATGTTGTAATAGAAAATAACCGTGCCATCGGAGTTGTAACTTCTGATGGAGAAAGAATACCCGGAGCTGTAATTCTTGCTACAGGCCATTCAGCGCGCGATACGATCAGATCTCTGCATAGCGATGGAATAGGCATGGAGGCAAAAGGTTTTGCCGTAGGAGTTAGGCTTGAGCATCCTCAGGAGCTTATAGATAGAATCCAATATCATTCTGCAGATGGTAGGGGTCCCTATCTTCCGGCAGCGGAATATAATTTTGTAACACAGGCCGATGGCCGGGGTGTATATTCTTTCTGTATGTGTCCGGGAGGTGTGATTGTTCCGGCGGCAAGTGCACCCGGAGAGCTGGTTGTGAATGGAATGTCGGCATCCGCGCGTGCCGGCTCGAAGGCAAATTCAGGGATGGTGGTTGAGATCAGGCCGGGAGATTTTCCTGAATATGGAAAGGAGAATCCGGAATTTGAATTAATGGAATTTCAAGAAGACCTTGAAAAGAGGTTTTTTAAAGAGAGTGGGGATTCTCTGAATGCTCCCGCTCAAAGGATGAAAGATTTTACCGAAGGTCGTATTTCAGAAACTCTTCCCGCCACGAGCTATGCCCCCGGTATTCACTTTGCCGACTTTGCCCGGCTTTTCCCATCTTTTATTTCGGATCGACTTAAGGAGGGTTTTCTCGAATTCGGAAGAAAGAGTAAAGGTTTTCTCACCAATGAAGCGGTTATGATAGGTCTTGAGTCACGCACTTCGAGTCCTGTGAGAATTCCAAGAGATCGGGAGAGTCTGGAACATGTGGAAATTGCCGATCTATATCCTGCGGGCGAGGGGGCCGGCTATGCGGGGGGGATTGTTTCGGCAGCGATCGATGGAATGAGATGTGTCGAGAAATATGCAGAGAAGATAGGGCAACGGTCAGATCATTTGCCTAAGAGCCCATCTCAAAATATATAACATTAATATAGCTTCTTGACTTCTAATATAATAAAAGAAAATGGCTGTAATACTCAATATAGAGACAAGCGGGAAACGCTGTGGCGTTGCATTGTGTAAGGATGGCGTTGTGGAATTTCAGCTTGAGAACAGCGAGGGAATGAAACATGCGGAGCAGTTAGCTCCTTTTGTTGAAAGTTGCATGAATGAACTCGCGAGAAAAGAGGAGAAACTTGATGCAGTTGCTGTAAGTATTGGGCCCGGCTCATATACAGGTCTGCGTATTGGTCTTTCGCTTGCAAAAGGTCTTGCTTTCAGTAAGGATATACCGCTTATCGGAGTGAGTACTCTGGAGATAATTGCCGTCAGGGCAATGTTCAGAAATGAATTAAATGGAGATGAGATTCTTGTACCGATGATTGATGCGCGCCGTATGGAGGTGTTTACAGCGGCATACGATTTTGCGCTCAATCATAAAATAGAGCCGACTCCGATGATTCTCGACGAACACTCGTATGAGGAACTTCTGCGTGACAACAAGGTGTATTTTATGGGAGATGGAGCTGCGAAATTCAAGACAGTATGCATGTCTCCCAATGCACATTTTCTTGACGGATTCGAACCGCGTGCTGTCGATATGCTCGCGCTCTCGGAAAAGGCCTTCAGGGAAAAACGCTTTTTGGATATTGCTTACAGCACTCCCGAATATCTGAAGGAATACCAGACCACCACACCGAAGAGCCGCCTTTAAGGTAGCGAATCATAAAATATTCGCTGCCTAAGATTGAGACTGCCTGAAGGTTTTTTGTTTTGTCAAGCCGTAGGGAATGATTATCTTTGCATAAGTTAGTCTGTGATTTCAGAATACAATTGAAAGGGGGCTAACCTTAATTCGGAAAATATTAGAATTGAATGATACCTTATAATACAGACATGTCGCCGATCGTCTTGCCGGAGTTTGGCAGGAATGTAGAGGGAATGGTGAATTATTGTGTGGAAATACCGGATAGAGAGGAACGCACACAATGTGCTTACGCCATTGCCGACCACATGGCTAATCTCTTCCCTGAGCTTGTGGGTGTGAACCGGGATTACAGTAAGATATGGGACCAGATTAATATAATTTCCCGCTTCCGGCTCGATATTGACTTTCCTTGCGATGTGGTGACAGCGGAGAGGATGAATCCCAAGCCTGATCATATTCCATATACAGCATCAGCGATGCGTTACCGTCATTATGGCAAAAATATCGAGAAAATGATAAAGATAGTTGCCGATATGGAGGAAGGGGAGGAACGCGATCTGTTGATTTCTCTCATTGCACACCACATGAAGAAACTCATGTTTACCCACAATAAGGAGGGAGTGGATGATGCCAAAATCTTACGCGATCTTTGCGAATATTCCGACGGGAAGATAAATCTTGATCCTGCTACCTATCTTTTACATGAATTCAAGGAGGTAACGATGCCTTCTAATCAAAAGCAGAAGAAAAAAAAGAAATAAGTTTCTTCCATAGTTTGAAATCCGATTCTAAACCGATAACTGTCTAAAATAAAATAAGATGAGTAGCTTCATTGTAGAAGGGGGCCACCGGCTTGAGGGCGAAATCAGTCCCAAAGGAGCTAAGAACGAAGCTCTTGAGGTGATTTGTGCCACATTGCTTACTTCTGAAAAAGTGGTGATATCCAATCTTCCGGAGATTTCCGATGTAAGAAACCTAATCTGTCTGCTTCAGGAAATGGGAGTAAAGGTGAGGTATATCAGCCCTTCGGAATGTGAATTTCAGGCAGATAATGTTGATATCAGTTATATATTAAGTGAGAAATATAAAAAGAAGGCTGAATCTCTCAGAGGTTCGGTGATGGTGTTAGGACCGCTTGTGGCACGTTTCGGTGAGGCTATAATGCCTAAACCCGGAGGTGACAAGATCGGTCGTAGGCGTCTTGATACTCATTTTATCGGTTTGCAGAAGCTGGGTGCGTCGTTTGATTATTCTTCCGAGACGAGGAGCTATCGCGTCACGGCGCCCGAAGGAGGATTGAGAGGCACCTACATGCTGCTTGATGAGGCATCTGTCACCGGAACGGCTAATATTCTTATGGCTGCTGTTCTTGCTAAGGGAACGACTCAGATCTATAATGCTGCTTGTGAGCCTTATATTCAGCAGCTATGCCGTATGCTCATATCTATGGGGGCACGCATTTCAGGTATAGGTTCAAATCTTCTTACTATTGAGGGTGTGGAAAGTCTTGGCGGTGCTTCTCACCGCCTTCTCCCCGATATGATAGAGGTCGGTAGCTTTATCGGTATGGCGGCCATGACCGGATCTGATCTTCTGCTTAAGAATGTAGGACTGAAAGACCTTGGAATTATGCCTGAAATTTTTAGGAGAATCGGTGTGAACCTATGCATTGAAGGAGATGACATCAGAGTGCGTCAGGATTCTATTTATGAAATCGAGACCTTCATAGATGGTTCTATCATGACTATTGCAGACGCTCCGTGGCCAGGGTTGTCACCGGACCTTATAAGCATATTTCTCGTTGTCGCCACTCAGGCGCGCGGCAGTGTGCTGATACATCAGAAAATGTTTGAGAGCCGACTCTTTTTCGTTGATAAGCTTATAGATATGGGGGCCCGAATAATATTGTGCGACCCTCATCGCGCGGCCGTGATCGGAGCCGGTAAGTTTAACTGTCTCCGGGCAACGGATATGGTTTCACCCGATATACGCGCAGGTATCGCCATGCTTATTGCCGCTATGGGAGCCAAAGGCACAAGCCGTATCCAGAATATAAATCAGATTGACCGAGGTTACGAAAATATTGATAAAAGATTGAACCGACTGGGAGCTAAAATCATTAGAATAGAAGAATAAGTGTTTAAGTTAGAGATTAACGCAGCATTTAATATTTTTACTTTTATCTGTTGTGTAATTTTCAACATTTAGCTTTCAAGGGAATTTTATATGATTGAAGAAAGTCGGTTAAAGGAGATAGGTAAGTTTCAACGCACACATGCATTGAAAGGAGAGCTTAATGCCATTCTTTCCATAGATCCTGATTTTTTTGAGGAGGGTTATCCGGCCGTTATCTCATCGGATGGAATTTTTGTTCCGTTCTATGTGGAGACCATTCGTCCCAAGGGGTCTACATCGTTCCTTATCAAGCTTGATGGTATTGATAGTCAGGAAGAGGCTGTAGAGCTGGTTAATGAGCCGATATATGCCCTCAAAGAGGATATAAAGGATTTCTATGGGGAGGATGCCGATATGTTTTTTGACGATGATCTTATCGGATATGACGTAATAGATGCCGAGCTTGGAGAGTTAGGCAAGGTGGAATATATAGATGATTCGACAAGTAATGTGCTTATCACGGTACGTACTCCATCCGGCGAGGAAATATACATACCTTTTAATGAGGCTTTCATTGAGGATATCGATAATGATTCTCGTGAAATTCACACCGCACTCCCTGAGGGACTTGTTGATTTGAATTCAGTAGAGAAAGAATAAAGAAAATTATGAGCGATCAGTTAGGATATGATGAAGATGCGGCTGTGAAGTTTATTCGTAAACTTCTACCGGCCGAGGTCAGTGAGAGATATGATGATGATGAGATATTATATGTAATCGACATCATCTGGGATTGGTATGAGAAAAACGGGTATCTGAGTCTTAATTCTGATGTGACAGACGATGAGGAAATTGATGTTTCCAAATTGACTGCTTACGTGAAGAAAGAATTGAAGAACGACGGAGAAGTTCTGATGGATCCCGCTGATGTAGACCTTATAGTGAAGGGGGAGCTCGAATACGAGGAATCCCTCGAAGATTTCATTTAATTTTCTACGGCGGTCGGGAGACCGCCGCTCCATACCCGGGCTATTCCCTTTAAAATATAATCTTAAACCATGCGCTTCGAATTGCCTCGCAAAAACGATGTCGGGGTTACTGTGGAGGCTATGGAGCGGCGGTCTCCCGACCGCCGGCTAATTTTATAACTCTATTTGAGTGGTTATAACAGCGGTACGTCCAGCTCCGGAGGAGCGTATCAATTATATCCCCGCATCGATATGAAGTCGCGCAGCGACTGCATATCGGTGTGGGGTTTCCAACACATACACATACCGAAAGCTTCGGAGGAGCGAGCCAATAGTGAATGTTCCGCATCTTCGAAGCTACCTTAGAGGGTTTTATGGACCAACCCCACACCAATGCATCGCTCTGCTCGCATTGATGCGGGGATACAATTGACACGCTTCTCCGAAGCTGCCAGTCGGATTCGTGGTCGCGAGAGGTTTATACAGTGTTACGTTCAGCTCCGGAGGAGCGAGACAATTATATCCCCGCATCGATATGAAGACGCGTAGCGGCTACATATCGGTGTGGGGTTTTCAACACATATACATACCGAAAGCTTCGGAGAAGCGAGCCAATAAAATTTCAGTGATTTTTCCTTCAATCTCTGTTGTGAAAACTTAAATTTACTTTTGGTGAAATAAAAATTTGTTTCTATATTTGCATCTGTAGACCGTCCGCAGAGGCCCGGTTCCGGGTTCGCGGGAGGGTTTGCAGACATTTTGTTTTTTTGATTGCGTTTATCAGACGCTTATTCTTGACGTTCTGAAACCTGGAAAATTTCAATTCGTAGTCAAGGATGAGACAACGGTAGATGCCGGTTGTGGATATGACCATGTCTGGAGGCGTATTGTTACGCGTCCACATTGTTGCATCGTGACGATGCATCATCATATTCTGCGTGAGGCCTCTGCGTTGTCCGTTCTACTACGATGGGCAATTCCAGGGCCTCAGAACGTGGGACGGGCAACAGATACAGTTCCTCACGCAAATTTTTTTATTTTTCCTGATCCGGAGGTGCTGCAGGGTTTAAGATTATTTGAAATGAAAAGGACGATTTTATTTTTCATGATGCTTCTGGCATGTGCAGTATTCTCCACCGAGGCAATGGCAGCCGGAAAGAAGGTTGCAGTCTACGTTGAGGGAGATATGAGTAAATCTGACAAATCCATTGTCAATTCAGCAGTACTTGCACGTTTATCAGGAAACAAAGATTATAAAGCCTTTGAACGCAACAGTGCCTTTATAAAAGCACTTGACAAAGAGCAGGATTTTCAGGTATCGGGAGAAGTCCCGGAAAAAGAGATTCGTGCCGTCGGAGAGTGTATGGGAGTGGACTATGTGATAGTTGTAAATGCCGTTATCTCATCTGACGACCAGTGCCACATGTCGGCCCGAATGTTAGACCTTGTTACCGGAGAGGTCATGAAGTCTGTAAGTCTGAAGCGTGAGTATACCGGTTCAGGAGTATTATCAGACATGGCAAACAATATAGCTTACCGTCTCATAAATAAGAAATCTAAATAGAAGTTTGTATTATGAGATTGAAATTGAGATTACTTTTTGCCATCCTATTGTTGCTCGGAATAAATATAGGAGCGTCCGCAGATGAGGTTGTTAAAAAGAAAGTTGCTGTATATGTCAGTGGCGAGGATATGGATGCATCCATTCGAAAAGTTCTCGGAGCCAAACTTGTCAGTGCCATTACTTCCAGTGGACAATTCGCCGCAGTAGAAAGAACAGCGGAGTTTCTCTCGGCCATGTCGAAAGAGAATAACTATCAGGTTTCCGGCGAGGTCAGGGATAACCAGATTGCTAAATTAGGACAGAAATTTGGAGTAAAATATGTCGTTGTGGCTGACGTGAGCGAGGCCTTTGACGAGCTTTTTGTAGATGCTCGCCTTATCAATGTAGAGACAGGTCTTGTTGAAAAGGCATTTGACGCCAATGGCCCGGCAGAAACCATGCAGCAGTTGATTAAACTGTCGAAAGAGGTAGCCGGAGGATTACTTAATGGATTATCGGGAAATACAGGCAGAACAGGAAGTAGGAGTACCGGTAGTAATTTGAACGGACATGAATATGTTGATTTAGGTTTGCCGAGCGGTTTGAAATGGGCTACCTGTAATATCGGTGCAAGCAGACCGGAAGACAATGGAAGTTATTTCGCCTGGGGTGAAACCTATACCAAGGGGGAGTACACGAAAAGTAACAGCAAGACTTACAACAGAACGTACGGAGATATTGGAGGAAACGCTGAGTTTGATGCTGCGAGAGCCAATTGGGGCGGTAGCTGGCGTTTACCGACCAAATCAGAATTTGAGGAATTGCTGAATAACTGTACATGGGCATTTGTCACAATGGGAAGTCATAACGGCTATAAGGTGATCGGCCCGAACGGCAATTATATCTTCCTCCCGGCTTCGGGCTTTCGTCTCGGTTCTTCATTTTATGGCATAGGTTCCTTCGGTTACTATTGGAGTTCGGCTCCGAGTGGTTCTCAATGCGCTTACTACTTTGGCTTCAGTAGCAGTATTCGGAGCATGTACGATGACGGCCGCTGCTACCACGGGAGAAGTGTCCGTGCCGTTTCAGAATAAAAGCGAAGCGCGTTTGATTCATCCCCACACCAATGCTACGCTACGCTCGCATTGATGCGGGGATACAATTGTCTCGCTTCTCCGAAGCTGTCAGTCGGATGCGTGGTCGCGAGAGGTTATCAGGTGTTACGCGCAGCTCCGGAGGAGGGGTTCGATTATCTCCTTGCCAGTTAATTTTAAGTGGCTTTTTTGATTTTCTACGGCGGTCGGGAGACCGCCGCTCCATACCCGGGCTACTCCCTTTAAAATATAATCTTAAACCACGCGCATCGAATTGCCTTATATTAACAATGCC
>CAZOPN010000054.1:0-16102 GCA_964581685.1 uncultured Sangeribacter sp.
AGCGTCGGATTCATAACCCGGAGGTCTCGAGTTCAATTCTCGATCCCGCTACAATTGAAGAGGCTGTTGAAAATATTAATTTCATACAGCCTCTTTTATTTTAGTTTTCTATTGCCCACAACAGACCTCCGTTTAACCTGAAATTTAGATGTCTATGGCTTCGATGTATGAAAGAATAATGGGGCTTCCGCTTTTCAAAGGCCTTGGTGAAGCTCAAATTTCATCTTTTCTGGAAAAGACACATCTTGAATTCCGGAATTGTAAACCCGGGGAGATTATTGTTGGTCGTGGCGAACGGATCTCTAAAGTGATGCTACTTCTTTCCGGCAGAGTGAAACTTTCCTTGAAAATTGAAAATCACGATATTTATATTATCCAGAAATATAGTGGGGGCAATGTATTATGTGTGGAGCGACTTTTCGGTATGGATACGTGCAGCCCGTATGAAATCGAAGCTCTTTGTGAATCAACTGTTATAAGTTTCAGTAAGGAAAGATATGTTAATTTGCTTGGTTCAGATAATATATTTCTCATCAATTATCTGAATTATCTTTCTTTCAGGGCTCAAAAGGCAGTAGATGTTCCCGCTAATATCGTTGCAGCCGGTTTTAAGGGTTTTCTTGCAAGTATAGTCGCTTTATTCTCTGATAAAACGGCTGAAGAAATTTACGTTAAAGGGACGGAGGAAAGCTTTTCCAAACTTACCGGAATTTCGGTGCTGTCGATTGCAGATGATATTTCATCACTCTGCTCACGAGGTATTATTGATTACTCGGAAAATGCCATTATGATCACCGACCGACATGCTCTGATTACGCGTCTTTAGATAAACATACGTTCAGATTACGTTCCGATCAATGATTTTTGGCGGTTTCATAAGCCAAATTTTTGTAGTTTGAACATATAATGTTACCTTTGTCGGATAAGCGGAAGCGACAAGAAAAGCTTCTATGTTCAAAGAAATATTTTAAGGAAGATTTAAGTATATTATGAAAACTGGAGTTGTTAAATTGAGACTCACCATCATGAATTTTCTTGAATTCGCAATATGGGGAGCATATCTTATCTCAATGGGCATGTATCTTGCCAATAACGGTCTTGGTGATTATGTATTCTGGTTTTATACAGTGCAAGGACTTGTATCTATATTCATGCCTGCACTCGTTGGTATTGTAGCCGACCGTTGGATTCCTGCACAATATACTTTGAGTCTTTGTCAGCTTCTTGCCGGTGCCTTTATGATTTCAGCCGGTTTTGTTGCTTCAGCGGCAGTTGCCGACGGAGGGCAATTGCAGTTTGGCCCGCTTTTTACTTTGTATACTCTCTCCGTTGCATTTTTTATGCCGACGATTGGCATGAGCAATTCGGTTGCTTTCAATGTAATAGAGCAAAATCGGATGAGCACTGTTAAAGATTTCCCCCCCATAAGGGTTTTCGGAACGGTCGGCTTTATATGTGCCGAGCTTTTTGTGAACTTTGTTAAAATCGGAGGTGAATATATTCAGTTTACTTCGGCCCAGTTCTTTACATCCGGAATTTTGAGCATTATACTTGCTCTTTATTGTCTTACACTTCCTAATTGTCCGGTGAGAAAAGATTCAAGTCGTTCTTTGGCAGATGCATTTGGTCTGAAGGCGTTTAAGTTATTTAAACGTAAGGAAATGGCGATATTCTTTATTTTCAGTATGTTCCTTGGCGTTTCCCTTCAGATTACAAATAGTTATGGTTCTACTTTCATAAATTTCTTTGCCTCTCTTGAAGAATTCAAAAATGGATTTATGAATGGATGGTGGGCTAATAATCCCACATTCCTGATTTCCATATCGCAGGCGGCCGAAGCACTCTGTATACTGATGATTCCATTTTGTCTCAAAAAATTTGGAATTAAAGGAGTTATGCTTATTGCAATGTTTGCATGGGTGCTCAGGTTTGGTTTTTTCGGTATTGGAGATACCAATTCTCCCGGGTTTATATGGCTTCTTCTATCGTGTATCGTTTATGGTGTGGCATTTGATTTCTTTAATGTATCGGGAGGCCTATATGTTGATTCGCAGACGGATCCGGCCCAAAGAAGTTCCGCACAAGGTCTTTTTATGCTCATGACAAATGGTATAGGAGCATCGCTTGGAACGTTGATAGCAGGTAAGTGGGTGGTAAATAAACTTGTATTTGCCGAAGGCCTTTCTCCCGAACAACAACTTACAGGGTGGCATACCTCCTGGCTAATCTTTGCTGCTTATGCTCTCGTAATAGCTGTACTCTTTATTTTCCTTTTCAGTGATCGTAAGAAGCGTTACAGCACTACTGACGAGGTGAAAGAAATGGAAATGAGTGCAGAACCGGGTGGAATGTTGGATATCTGATCAGGAAAAGGAATGATAAGATTTTATGCTCCGGATATAGAGGATGAGTTATATCTGCCGGATTCCGATTCGGCACATTGTTGCCGTGTTCTCCGGATGAAGGAGGGGGATAAAATTGAAGTTGTTGATGGCAAAGGTTTTTGCTATGAATGCCTAATTACAGATGCCAATCCTCATAAGACTCATGTCAGTGTTGTAAACTGTCGTGAAATTCCCGATACTTTTGGTCAGCGAATTGTGCTGGCGGTTGCTCCTCCAAAAAATATCGACAGAATGGAATGGCTTGTCGAGAAGGCTGTAGAAATTGGTGTGAGCGAGATTATTCCTGTGAGATGTGCCCGCAGTGAGCGAAAGGATATTAAGATATCCAGACTTGAGAAGATCATGATTTCCGCTATGAAGCAGAGTCTCAAGGCTCGTTTGCCTGAATTGAGGGAAATGACAGATTTTAAGGCGTTTGTAGATCTCTCTTCAACAGAGCAAAAAGTTGTGGGTTATTGTTCGGAGACAGTCAGACGTATAGACTTCTCAACATTATATCAAAGGGAACGTTCGATTACAATATTTATAGGTCCGGAGGGGGATTTCACTCCGGAAGAAATTGACTATTGTATGGCCGGAGGTTTTATTCCGGTTACATTCGGCAATTCAAGATTACGTACGGAGACTGCCGCTCTATATGGTTTGACGGCAGTCCATGTGCTTGATCATAAATTATAAAATATGAGTGAAATGAAAATATCAGACTATCTGCATAAAAGCAAAAGCGGGAATTTTTTCTTGCTTGCCGGGCCGTGTGTGATTGAGGGTGAGGAAATGGCAATGGACATTGCAGAGGTACTTACCGAGGTTACGTCAAGGCTGGATATTCCATATATTTTCAAGGGAAGCTACCGCAAAGCCAATAGAAGCCGTCTGGATTCCTTTACAGGAATAGGCGATGAAAAGGCTTTGCGAGTCTTGAGGAAAGTCCGCGAGACATTCGGTATTCCTGTTGTGACCGATATTCATACGGCTCCGGAGGCTGAGATGGCTGCTGAATATGTCGATATCCTTCAGATTCCGGCTTTCCTTTGTCGCCAGACTGACCTTCTTGTAGCAGCTGCTGAAACGGGAAAGTTTGTCAATATCAAAAAAGGACAGTTTCTTGCGCCGGCTTCTATGCATTTTGCCTGTGAAAAGGTTAGACAGCATGGGAATAATCAAATTGCCGTTACTGAACGTGGTACATTCTTCGGATATGGTGATCTTGTGGTTGATATGAGAGGCATACCGGAGATGAAGGAAAGTTGCGGATGCGATGTGATAATGGATATTACTCATTCGCTTCAGCAACCGAATTCGGCTAATGGCGTGAGCGGGGGATTGCCGGGTCTGATATCAACTATTGCAAAGGCAGGGCTTGCTTCGGGAGCTGATGGAATTTTTATGGAAACTCACCGGAATCCGAAAGTTGCTAAAAGTGACGGAGCAAATATGTTGCCGCTCTCTGATGCTCCGCAACTCCTTGAAAAGCTTTCGGCGCTTAAGATGTGTCTGAATGAAATAGGATGATTTGAGTAATCATTATATGTTACTTCATTATCCCAATTTACTTTGATACTTATTTATTTTCAAATATTTAATAATGAAACTGCGTAACTTCATGATTTGTACGGCCGCCGCCATGGCATTGGGATGCGGCGCACAGCAGATCAATCCTCTGACCAAAGCTGTTCTTAATGGCTATCAGAAGATTCTAAATGAAAATCCTAAGGATTATGAGACGCTCTATGAAAGAGCGAGTCAGTATTATCAGTTATCCATGTATGACGATGCTATTCTGGATCTTGTGAAAGCTATCGAATATACACCTGCAAAAAATAAAGATCTTCAAGCCAAGGAGTATGGATTACTTGCTGATGTCTATGTCCAGACCAAGGATTATGAGAAGGCTCTTTCGGCAATTGATAATGCGTTGTCTATCTCTCCCGATGACTATTCTCTACTTTATCAGAAAGGTAATATCTGTCTGTATTTGGGTCAGCCGGACGCTGCTTACCGGGCATTTGCGTCCATGCAACGTCTAAAGTCAAGGAGTCAGGAGGCTTATTTTGGAATGGCCCGGGCCGAGATAATGAGGGGAAATGAATCAGAGGCCAGAAAACTACTCCAGCAGGCAGAGGCCGCCGATCCCAGCAATTATATTACATATTGCCGTATCGGAGACCTTTATCAGGAGATGAAGGAAGATGAAAATGCTGCCGCCAACTATTTGAGAGGTTTCAGTCTGGCCGATAACTCCACCCGACCGCTCGAATCGCTTATCTCCCTTGCTGATAGAAATTATGGTGCGGTTGAGACAGCTTTACAATATGCGATCGAGCGCACGAGCAATACTGCTCCCCTCTATTTCCTGGCTGCCAATATAGCTTATAATAGCGGAAATTACAATCAAGCTTATAACGCATTTAAGAAGCTTATAGAGTTTTCTGACGGACGTCAGGCTGCTGTCTATGCGACGATGGCAAAATGTTGTATGGCTCTTGATAAACTTGATGAGGCACAGGAATATGCAGATAAGGCTATTTCGCAAGATGAAAATGCTGCCACACTTCTTGTTAAGGCAGATATTGAACTTGCAAAGGGTAATGCATCGTCATCTTTGCTTACGGCTACGAAGGCTCTCCGGATTGATCCTAACTCGACAGATGCAATGATTGCGGTTGCTCTTGCCAATATCGCACTTAAGGATGGTGAGGCGGCGCAGACAATTCTGAATGAGGCTATCATGACTGACCCAACCGACGCTTATCCTCTTATGCTTCGGGGGTATGTTAATTTCGAATTACTTAAAGATGCCAAACAATCGGTTGTCGATTATACTCGTGCGGGTAATTTGGATTCAAACTCTTTCCCCGGACTTGCTTACAAGGCGCTTGCTCAGACTCTTTCCGGCAAAAAGCTTGATGGAGATGAGACAATGCGGAAGGCATTGTCAGAAATGGAGAAAAAGAATAAGGATGACTACTATTGGGCTGCCGTATATTACAGCCAGACCGGTAATCTTGAAGAAGCTCGTCGTATGATTCAGAATGCTCTTAATCTGGGCTATCAAAACATGTACAACCTTACTCGTAACAATACGGCCAACCTTACAGTTGCTCCAATAAGACATCTTATGACGATGTAAAATAAATTATTTATTGAAAAAAATTTTAGGGCCCCATTCATTATGAAGGGGCCCTTTTGTTGTCGTTGTTGTTTTAAGTGCTTATGAAGAAGATGGTAATTTCGAAGAATTATTTTAGTTTAAGAACCTGACCCCTTCTAATGGTTGATTTGTTGCCGAGACCATTGAGGCGTCTCAGAGTTGTTGCCGACATTCCGTAAGCTCTGGCAATTGAAGATATTGTATCTCCTTTCTTAACTGTGTAAGTAGCCTTGCTTGAGGTGTTGGCTTTATAGGGATTTTCTTTCTCAGCCTGAGCCATATTGTTTGACGGAGCATAGTTACGTGGCTTCGTATATGTAGACTTTGAGAAAGTATATGTATCGGTGTGTGTGGTCTGGTTTGCAAAATCAAAGATTGCGCTTGGATTAATTGCATAACCCATGAAGCGAGTCTCAAAATGGAGATGCGGGCCTGTGCTTCGACCTGTGCTTCCTCCGAGAGCAATGGGTTGTCCGGCTTTGACTACCTGCTCAGGTTTAACAAGCGCTTTGTTAAGGTGACCATATACTGTTTCAAGTCCGTTGGGATGACGAATTATCACATAATTGCCATATCCTTTTGCTTCATAATTTGTGAGGCGAACTTTACCATCGAAAGCCGCATATATTGTATCGTTTGAGCGGATAGCGAGATCGATACCTTTGTGCATTCTTCCGAATTTGGCACGATAGCCATAATTAGAGGTAACTTTTCCGGGACAAGGCATATAATAGCCGGTGACATCTATTACTTTTGAATTGGGAACATCTGTTTCCTTAAAAGGATTTACTCTTTTACTGTTCCAGCCTTCAGTGTAGATATCAGGTTCGGGTTCAATGTCGTCGATAAGATCAATGAAAGTATTCTGGTCTACCAGCTTTATCTGGTCGGAGCTTTTAGCCTGATTTGCCAAAAGCTCGCGGTGAGCGTTTGAATGCTTTGATTTGGAAGATATTGTCTGAGCCGATACGCCGGTTACGGCAAGCGCGGCAATGGCAAATGTGCCTATAATTTTTTTTAAATTAATACTCATTTTTAATGTATTTTCGGATTGTCGGATCGATTGAGGTTATAATCAAATCTCGTCGTCACCGTAAATAAAACTGATATTGCAAGGTGTATAATCGAAAATCTCTTCCGGCTTGAAGAAGCGGGCGAGTTCGATTTCTGCATTTTCAGGAGAATCACTTGCATGGACAATATTAAGTTGTCCGCTCATGCAGAAGTCACCGCGAAGGGTGCCGGGAGCTGCCTTGCGACCGTTGGTTACACCGGTCATCTCTCTGAATACGCTGACAACATCAACTCCCTTAAGACACATTACAATTACGGGAGATGCTGTCATGGATGCAACAATGGAAGGGAAGAAAGGCTTGTCTACAAGATGAGCATAATGTTCACGAAGGATTTTTTCATCAAGTTGCATCATTTTCATACCTGTGATGATGAGGCCTCTTTTCTCTATTCTGCTTATAACCTCTCCGATAAGATTTCTCTCGATTGCGGAGGGTTTCAGGATTACCAAAGTCTGTTGCATTTTTAAGAATTTTAAGATTTATAATTCCTTTCGATTCAAATATATAATAATTATCAGTCAATTGCAAGTTTTTTATAGATATTTTTTTATTTTTATTTTTTTGAGTGTCATAAATACACTCCTAACCTTTTTAAATCACGCAGGTTAGCTAATTTTTATGTTTTACAACATGTTTTTCTTTATTTGCACATCTTTAGCTCTTTGTGCAATAATTAAATTGTGAGTATGTGTTAATATATGTTAATGGAATTATTGGAATTTTTATGACTTGCTATCCTTAATTGCTGAACATTCTGTAAGGCGTATTTGTATCTATTTTATAACTATAAACAAATACTATTCATGATTCCACTACTGCTGAATATGCCAACAGAGGTAATTAAGGCCCCTGATCTGACACATCTTTCAGATGCTACTAAAGAGAGTTCCTATTTCATTGCGAGGATTCTTATGGATTCCGTAGAATGGTTTCTTAATCTGTTTAATCTTGGCAAGGAACATACGCTTTTTATTTGGTTGTATGCAACTCTCGTTTTCCTTGTTGCGATAGCTGTCGGAAATGTCCTTAAGTGGATTATTGTGAAAATCCTAAACCGTATCGGTCCGCATCTTAAATCTGATGTCTACTCGATGTTGGTTCAGAGAAAATTTTTCACAAAGTTCTGCAGCGTTGTTCCCGCCTTTGTTTTTCTTATTCTAATACAATTTACTCTAAATGAAAGAGAAACACTTGCTCTATGGCTTTCAAAAATCTCATGGATATTTATAGTGCTGGTAGTTTGCCGTGCTTTGGCTACACTTGCAGACGTTATATGGACTCATGTTGATAATCGCGATAATAAGAAAAAATTACCTTTGAAAGGTATTGTTCAGCTCCTGAAACTTGTTTTCTGGGTAATTGGGGTAATTATTATAATAGGTGTTCTGGTTAATAAATCGCCCGGTGCTCTGTTGGCCGGTCTCGGAGCTTTTGCTGCCGTGCTGATGCTCGTCTTTAAAGATACTATTCTGGGTGTTGTCGCAGGTGTTCAGCTGGCGGAGAATGATTCGCTTCATGTAGGCGACTGGATTGTTCCAAACGGTTCAGATGCAAATGGAACGGTGGTTGAAGTTGGTTTGACTGCTGTTAAGATAGAAAACTGGGACAAGACGGTCTCAACTGTACCTCCGTATAACCTTATCACTTCAGGTTTTAAGAATTATCGCAATATGCAGCAGAGCAACACTCGAAGGATACAACGGTCATATATGATAGATGCCGATAGTGTTGTGGAGACCACTGATCAATCTTTGGCAGAATTTGCAAAAATTCCGCTTCTCAAATCTTGGATTGAGAAAAAGATTGAACAACGTAATGCAGGTAAGGAGGAGAATGTCAATAATAGTGCAGGATTAGCTGATGGGTCCATTCATACTAATCTGGGAGTTTTCCGTGCTTATCTTAAAATGTGGCTTGATGCCAATCCCGGAATTGATCATCAGAGCACGTGCTTTATCAGCACGCTCGCTCAGACTTCTGTCGGAATCCCGTTACAGGTTTATTGCTTTACCTCCACATCATCATGGATTCCATACGAAGGAATACAGTCGTCCGTATTCGAACATATTGCCGTTATGCTCTATAGATTCGGACTATACACATTTGAGTATTGCTCGGGTAGGGATACTATGCTTGAGGGTTATCTGAGTCCGGGGAAAGATCCTGAAGTCGTATTCGGCCTGCCTTATCCTTATTTCCTCAATAGTGGCAACCCTGCTCAGCCCGGGATTCCTCCGACCGGAATGTATCCTTCTCCGACAGCTTATTGCGGACAACCTCCGGTTCCTTCTTCAGCGGCTCCTTCTCAAAAGGATGCTCCGGGTCAGCCCACCCAATCTGCCGGTCAATGAACTAAAAATTAAATATATAAAACAGACAGACTTACGGGATGCCGCAAGTCTGTCTGTTTTATATTGGATCATTCTTCAGAATGAATAAATTAAATGATTGGCTCGAGCTTAACAGTGAAATGCCGCATGAGTTCTGCTTCCCAAACTATTTTAACTCCATGTTTAATTTCATTGCGGCGATCATATACATTCTTGAGAGCTGCGGCAATGACATTCATGTGATTGTCGGTGTAGGTACGTCTAGGAATAGCGAGGCGAACAAAATCGAGACCGTCGAAACGGTTTTCGCGCGTTACAGGGTCGCGGTCAGCAAGAATATAGCCGATTTCGCAACCTCTGATTCCGGCCTCCTTGTATAATTCTACCGTAAGCGTCTGAGCCGGGAACTCCTCTTTCGGAATTTCAGTCAATATCAGGCTTGCATCAACGAATATTGCGTGGCCTCCTGCAGGACGTTGATATGGGATGCCATATTCATCGAGCTTTTTGGCGAGATATTCCACTTGATGAATTCTTGTATGAAGCATATCGAATTCCGTATTTTCATCAAGTCCGACAGCTAAAGCTGCCATATCTCTTCCGTTCATACCGCCGTATGTGAGATAACCTTCAAAAGGAATACAGAAAGTTTTTGCGCCTTCATACCAGTCTTCCCAGCGTGTGGCGATAAAACCGCCCATATTTACAAGACCATCTTTCTTTGCCGACATAGTCATGGCATCTGCGTATGAAAACATTTCTTTTACAATCTCTTTGATTGTAGCGTTTTCATAACCTTTTTCGCGCATTTTGATGAAATATGCGTTTTCCGCAAATCTTGCGGAGTCAAAAATAACACGTTTGCCATATTTATCGGCAATGCGTCTTACCTCGCGGAGATTTTCCATAGAAACAGGCTGTCCGCCGGCCGTGTTATTGGTGATGGTAATGATGATAAACGGAACCTTATCTGCATGTTTGGCAAGGACTTCATCAAGTTTCTTAGGATCAACATTCCCTTTGAACGGTGCTTCAAGCTGAGTATTTTTAGCCTCATCTACAGTGCAGTCGACGGCAAATGCCTTGCGTGATTCAATATGTCCTTTCGTTGTGTCAAAATGTGAATTTCCGGGTACGTAGTCTCCCTCTTTTACCAAATATGAAAAAAGAACATTTTCAGCTGCGCGACCCTGATGAGTGGGGATGACATATTTGAAACCGGTGAGACGTTCGATTGTGTCTTTGAGTTCGAAGAAAGAGCGTGCGCCGGCGTAAGATTCATCTCCGGTCATAATAGCAGCCCATTGACGGTCTGACATAGCTCCTGTTCCGGAATCTGTAAGCAGATCTATATAAACTTGATCTGCTTTAAGCTGAAAAACGTTATAGTGTGCCTCTTCGAGCCATTTCTCACGCTCCTCGCGTGTGCTTTTTCTAATGGGCTCCACCATTTTAATTTTCCATGATTCTGCAAATGGAAGTTCCATAATTTATTAGATTTAAGGTTGATTTATTTCTCAGTATTTTTATCTTTAGCCACAAATTTAACAAAAAAGTAGCAGATTCTCAAATTTGAAATATAAATATATTTTAAATATTTTTTTAATCGTGAATGGTAAGATTTTAATATCTTTTCTTGCAGTAGTTATGAAATCAGCGTATGGACTTCGTTTGTTTTATGAATTACCTTTTATAATTTAATAGAAAATGTTAATTTTGTAGAGCAGGGCCTTACGGCAAAATAATAAGGCCAAATCTGCGGCGAAGAGTAAACTTAATGATCCGGGGAATATAAAATATGGATAATAAAACGTTTGTAGAAAGACTGTCGGAAGGGTCGGGGTTAGATAAAGATTCTATTTCAGCACTTATCCGAAGTCTTGGCGATATCTTGGTGGATAACGCATTAAGCGGGAATGTAATATCTATTCCTTCTTTCGGCTCTTTTGAATCAAAGAAAAAGAAAGAAAGAATTGCTGTGCATCCATCGACAGCTAAACGCCTTCTGATCCCCCCGAAGCTTACGCTTGTCTTTAAACCATCGGCACCCCTTCGAAAACAAATAAGAGAAAAGAGAGACTGACAATATGGAAGAAAAGATTACAATGCCTATGCTGATTTCGTTGCTTTCTGAAAAATCGGGATTGGGACGTAAACAGTGTGAGGATTTCATTAGGGAATTCATTAATGTTGTCATTGAGGGTCTTTCTGCCGGAGAGAGCGTGAGGATAAAGGGAATCGGACTTTTTAAGATCGTGACTGTCGGAGCACGCAAAAGTGTGGATGTTAATACGGGGCGCGATTTCGAGATTCCGGAACATAATAAAGTTGTATTTGTTCCGGCTGCTGAACTGGCTGATCGTGTGAATGCTCCATTCGATATGTTTGATACGGTCGAAATTGACGATGATTTTTCAGAAGATTTTCTGGAGGAACTTGATAATTCATCTGATGACTTTAAAGCTGATGACTTTAAAGAGGTCTCGGATGAAACTTCAGCTATGCCGGAAGAAACGCAACCATTGGAAAAGCCAATGGTTTCTGCCCCCATTCCTGAATCTATATCCGAACCTATTACTGAAACGGATGTCCCTGTTGAGATTGAGCGCGTAGCAGTCCATGATCCTGTTGAATCTGAGAAGAAGGAATACGAATCAATTGAATGCGAATCAATTAATGAGGAAACCGAAGAGGAAAAGTTGGGGGAGACTAAGCCTGAATTGAAAAATCAGGATGAGGAGCAAGGGGAATATTTAGAGGATGAGACTGATAATGAATCTTCCAATGAGGTTGTGACGCAAAAAAAGAGAAGGGGAGTCTTGCGTTTTTGGGTGGGCATTGCATGTGGTTTGATTTTAGGATTTGGTACATGTATCCTCATCGGTTATTTACTCGGATATTTGCCCTTTGAACAGAAAGAAAGTCAAAGTAAGATAGCTTCTGTTGAGATGAAAACGCCGGATAAAACGGAAAAGGAAACCGTTGTTGAAGAGGTTCCTTCCGTTGATGCGTTGGTCGATGTTGAGGCTTTATCATCCGATGTAGCAACTCAGCCCTCGGATATAGTTGTATATGACACGATTACCCACACGCGCTATCTTACTACTATGGCCAAGGCTCATTATGGCAATTATAATCTGTGGCCATATATATATGAGGAAAACAGCTCATTTCTTGGTCATCCGGACCGCATTCGTCCCGGGACGCGCGTCGTTATTCCGGATCTGAAGAAATATGGAGTTAGAGCCGATAATCCGGAAGATATAAAAAAGGCTAAGGCAAAAGGAGTGGCAATTTATGCCAGGTACGGTTCCTAAAAAAACTTATACTTTTTTACATTGAGGTCATTTGGCATAAAATTAAATTGAATTAGGAGAGAAAACGAAGAAATGTAAAAATATTGCTTAAAATTTGGAATATTCAAAAATAAGTTATAATTTTGCATCGCAAAAGCAAGGTTCCATGTCCGAGTGGTTAGGTACCGGTCTGCAAAACCGTTCACACCAGTTCGAATCTGGTTGGAACCTCAGTTACAGAGTCGTTAGCAATAGCGGCTCTGTCTATATTTAAGATTATCAGCGGATTACTTACGCCGCCGCTAATAGACGTTTTATGATATTCTTCTTGAGCTTGTTTTGCGTTCAGGGTCAATACCCATTTTATGTAATCGGGACTAAGTTTTGCCATTATATGAAGCTTCTTTATAGCAAAACTATACCATCGATTTAACCCGCTAAAGGACGCATAAAGCGGAAGTATTCAAATACTCCCGCTCTTATATCTTTTCAAAATTTTCTTTTAAAATTTTAGATAAAATTTAGAAATCATCAATCGGATAATGATGGTACTGGGTGAAAAATTCTTGTTTCTTTTTTTGTACCTCATAATCATGCATTCTCTCGATTTGACGATCTGTCCGTCTGTTTTCGGCATTGATAAACTTCCGGTTGTCGCGATTCCATGTCTCAAGATTCTCTTTCATGATCCTCTTTTCACGGATTTCAGCCATATTAAATGCGCGCATTCTGACTTTACCCCAATGAGTAAAAGTGTAGATGCAAAAGAGTATGATAAATGTAATAACCTCACAACCCAAAGCACAAGGCATGGCAATATCCGGCGAAATGTCAAAAATAAGCTCCAGAGGGGCGGCAATAAGCAACGCCACCACAATTATAAACAATAAAACTTTCATAGCCCAAGTCCTTTAGTGAGTAATTCCGTTATATGTTGAGATATGGAAATCTCGCAGTAGTCTAATCTTTTAATTTTTACAAATATAATAAAATTTTTTGAATCAAGTCTTTTTAATATAAGATTGATTATGAAAGTCAGTTTTAACAATAATCAACATTATTTGTTATATATTTAAACAGTTATTATGATTATCAACTGTTGCAGAAATAATAATGATGTATATGGTAAGTAAGTATTGAAATTAATCGATATCAAGTGTTATGGAGATCTTGAACAATAAAGCTCGTTCTTTTTGGCAGCTTTGGTCTTGGCATTCAGTTGAATATGAAAATATTCTCTTTCATTGACTCGTCAGTGTTTTCTTAAAAAGGAAACTCGTCGATTTTCAATTCCGCAACCAAATCAACTCAAGAATAACTTCGTTTTATATGTTCCTTAATTTGCAACACTTACTTATTGAAATAAGCTTATGAGTAGCATGTTTTCACATCCGGAAGATAAAAACCTGTATGGTATCTTTAACGACAGTTTCCCTCCGATTTTTGATGGAGTGACACTGACGGTTGAAAACTATGTCCATTGGCTGGCACAAAAGGGTCGTACACCTTGTGTAGTTACCCCCTGGAATCCGGAGCATCCGCAATATCCTTACGAAGTGATGCGATTTTTTTCTCTTCCGATTCGTTCTCGCAAGCCTTACAGATACGGATATCCTAAATTGGATCCTTTTATATGGAAGAGGCTTCGGGAAACAAATTTCAGAATTGTGCATTCACATTGTCCATTTTCTTCCGGCCGACTGGCCGTATATGTTAAGAAGAAGCAGAATGTACCTCTAATCGGCACCTTTCATTCTAAGTACAGATCTGATCTTGAGCATTCTTTTCGATATGCTCCCTGGTGTGTACCTATTATTATGAAGCGGATTCTTGATTTTTTTAACTCTTGTGATGAGGTATGGATTCCTCAGGCACAAGTGGAAGAGACCGTGAGAGAATATGGGTATAAAGGGCCACTCGTTGTAATGGAAAACGGGAATGACTTTTCTGATATTATCAAAGGGGATGTCAAGGCTTATAAAGCAGAAGCTAAGAAAAGGATAGGGGTTTCGGAAAACGAACTTTCGTTGCTTTTCGTAGGGCAACATATATGGGAAAAGGGTCTTGACGTAATTGTGGATACACTTCGTATTCTTGACCACAAGATCAAATATCGGATGAATCTTATAGGAACGGGCTATGCTGTAGATGAGATTAAAGATCGGCTTAAAACTTACGGACTTGAAGACAGAGTGAAACTTAATGGTGTTATTAAGGAGCGCGACAGGTTATGCGATTTTTATGCAGCTTCCGATCTTTTCCTTTTTCCCTCTTTTTATGATAACGCACCTCTTGTTGTCAGGGAGGCGGCAGCAATGGGGACCCCTTCAATCCTTCTGAAAGGGTCGACAGCTTCGGAGGTTATTCGTGATTATGAGAATGGCTTTGTTGTGGATAAGTCGCCGGAAGATTATGCCCGGTTGATAGAAACTCTTGCTGCAAACCCCGAAATGCTTGAAAGAGCCGCTAAAGGTGCGAAAGATACTCTTGTCAGAAGTTGGGAGAATGTTGTGGAGGAGGTTGTGGATCGTTATGATACTCTTATTAAGTATAGTGACGGAAGAGGAAAGTAAAGTAGTTTATTATGGAAAATCTGAATAACACGGCTTCAACCGATCTTACGACGGCAAAGAAAAATTTTTCTGTATGGAAAGTGCTTCTTCCGGTGATTATCGGTGTAGGAGTTGTTGTGGCTATGTTTTATCATGACGCTAAGAAGGAGAATCTTTCTGCTGTCTGGCAGAGTATACACTTCACTCCATGGTGTCTCTTCTGTATTTTCTTGGGGTTTTGCTGTATGTTCGGTCGCGATTTCGGACTTACATGGAGATTCCGGGCTTTAACCGATCGTAACTTATCTTGGGGAAAAGCCTGGAAAGTAGATATGCTCTGCGAATTTACCAGTTGTGTTACCCCGTCGGCTGTCGGAGGGAGTTCCCTCGGTATGGTTTTTCTTAATTCTCAGGGAATAGAGTTTGGGAGGGCCACAACTCTAATGCTTACCACTCTTTTCCTCGATGAGCTATTCTTTGTACTTGCATGTCCGTTTGTGATACTTTTCACTACCGAGAGTCAGATATTTGCCTCCGGTGGAATTGCCTTCTCACATGGCCTTAAATATACGTTCTGGATTGTATATGCCGGAATTGCATTATGGACATTCATCCTTTTTACGGGAATTATCTGGAAACCTCTTTGGATTAAGAAGACCCTTGGGAAAATAGCCGGTTGGAAAATACTTCGCAAATGGTCGTCACAGATTGTCGGACTCGGGGATAATATGGTTGCAACGTCGGTAGAACTCAAGACGAAACCATTTCGCTTCTGGCTTGAAGTATTTGCCGGTACGGCTCTCTCCTGGACATCCCGTTATCTTGTAGTCAATATGCTGTTTCTCGGTTTCTTGCCTGAAACTCTTCATGACCAATGGATAATACTTGCACGTCAGTTTGTGATATGGGTTGTGCTCATGATCAGTCCTACGCCGGGTGGCGCGGGATTAAGTGAATGGTTATTCTCGGAATATTACGGCGACATAATAGGAACAGCGGGAATGGCGCTTATTCTGGCAATTTTCTGGAGAATCATCACTTATTATCTTTATCTCCTTATCGGTGCTCTAATCGTTCCTTCTTGGATAAGAAACACGTATCATCATATTAAAGGAGATAAGACAGATTCTGAAATAAGTGTTAAGCCTGCAGATAAGGGTTAATTCTTACGGTGACGCTTACATTCGCAGTTTGTGACCGTGAAGGATACATTCCTTAAATTATCTCATAAAATGACACACTAGTGTCCACTAAAAATATTAGAGGTCGCTAGTTGGTTAAACAATCAAATA
>CAZOPN010000055.1:0-15670 GCA_964581685.1 uncultured Sangeribacter sp.
ACTGTCTTGCTCCTATCGCTAAGGTGCTCAACGACAAATTCGGCATCAAGGAAGGTCTTATGACAACTGTTCACTCTACAACTGCTACTCAGAAGACTGTTGACGGTCCTTCTATGAAAGACTGGCGTGGTGGTCGTGCCGCTTCCGGCAACATCATCCCCTCTTCTACAGGTGCTGCCAAGGCTGTAGGTAAAGTTATCCCCGAGCTCAACGGTAAGCTCACCGGTATCTCTATGCGTGTTCCGACTCTCGACGTTTCTGTTGTAGACCTTACTTGCAACCTCGAGAAACCCGCTACTAAGGAGGATATCTGCAAAGCTATGAAAGAGGCTGCAGAAGGCGAACTCAAAGGCGTACTCGGCTACACTGAGGATGCAGTGGTTAGCTCCGACTTCCTCGGCTGCCCGCTCACTTCTATCTTCGACGCTAATGCCGGCGTTTATTTGACTGACAACTTCGTAAAAGTTATCTCTTGGTATGACAATGAGATCGGTTACTCAAACAAAGTTCTCGACCTCATCGCAATCATGAAGAAATACAACGGCTAATCAGCGACAAACCGTTTTCGATAAAAATGGCGTGCGGATTCCGCACGCCATTTATTTTATACCCCCTCACAGTCATTCAGCTTCGGAGAAATGAGACAGCAATTATTGGCTCGCTTCTCCGAAGCCGGAAGTATATGGATGTGGTAGACACCCCACACCGATATGTAGCCGGTACGCGTCTCCATATCGATGCGGGGATATAATTGTTTCGCTCCTCCGGAGCTATTCTTACCATCATAATCTTCATTTATCCTTATCCTCTCACTACATGTGTGGTATAGGATAGTATATAAGTGAGGGATACCCTCTAATCCGTGGCAGCAGCTTCGAAGAAGCGAGTCAATTGTATCCCCGCATCAATGCGCGCGCAGCGAAGCATTGGTGTGGGGGTGAACCCGCATCCTCTCTTAGCCAGCTTCGGAGAAGCGAGTCAATTAAACCTCTTCTGACGTGTAATGACTAAAAACTTTTCAATAATTTTCAAAAAAAAACAATCACTATTTGCACTTTAAAATATTATGACTATCTTAGCAAAAATTTATTTCACCACATAAAGTTATAATTATGTTAAAAAACAAACATTTTACGTTCAAATTCCTGTTTATTATCTGTCTATGCATGCAGTATTCATCAATAACTGCACAAAAAATTTACCTGAATCAGGAACCCACAAATGAAAACGCTTTTATCCTACAAGATTCTTATATAGAATCTACTGAATTGGGTAGTTCAAGAATCTTTAAACTTGAATTACAAGAAAATGTGGATTGTCGTATCGGTTTCTATGCCAGAGGTTATAAGCTACCGGATGAAAAGTTCTCAACATATAAGATTAATATAAATAACACATATATAGATTCTTTAGAAATGACATCTTGCCAATGGCAAGAATATAATTTAAAAAATAGTCCTGGAATAAAACTATATGCGGGAGAAAATACAATTACAATAATTGATAATTCTCCATTGATACCAGAGGTAGACGCCCTTATTATTACTTTTCCCAAACGAAGTAATAAATCGCCTCTTATAAATTCTCAATTATACAATGAACATATAGATTATAATAATACTGAAGATTATAATACAGTTGGAGAAATGCTCATTGACTCCTATGCTACACCTTTAAAATACAGCTATAATTTGGATTGTAATTTTGAAGAAGGAGACGTTATTTCGATTTCAGGCGGAGGATATGTTCCGCATGCCATTGACCTTTTTTATGTAGGTTGTAACAACGAGGATAATTCTTTTACATACGCGACCCAGTACGAAGCATCTGTTTTAAATTGGCATGGTGATTGTGCTTTGGAATATGGAAATGCGACATTGGATTCTTATAACATTGCTTTAGCAGAAGGAAGAGACATGCTATTTCATTCTTGGATCCGAGTAAAAATTCCTAAAACAGGAACCTATAAGTTACGTGCATATCATCTTATTGAAGGGAAAGAGGGAGAGATCGAAATAAATATAAACAATCATTACATTTACGAAGAATCTAAAATATATGGTTCTTTGCATAGATGCCCTAAGAACTTTCTTAAGGGTCAATATGAGGTGAAAGCTAAATGCTCAAGATCCACTATCTTCCCCTTAATTTTTATTAGACAATCGGAAGGGCAACGCATAATTGCATACGAAAATCGCATGTACACCGAATCTCCACAGGAAAGATACACTAAGCTATCATTAACAAATACAGTACCTTTCAATGGAATTCATGTATCCAGCCCCACTGCTCTTTACTCTAATTTAACTGCATCTGTATTTATATACAAAAAAGATGACACTTCAATAGATAAAATTTTAGATAGAAATATTCTTAATAAGAGTCTTCAACATAATTCTTACACCTCTGACCAAACGGAAATGGAGAATGAATTGAATTCTTTAAATAATATTTTAACAGACGTTCTCATTTTCAATGAAAAGGGTATCCTCCTAAAACAACTAAAAACTTCTGAGGAAATTACAAGTAAGAATATCGACAACTATACTGAAAGTAAAGGAGTATTATATATCGTAACGTTTAAGGATAATAAGATGAAAACAAATAAAATTATCAAATAACAGAAACACCAAATGATATGAAACATCAAAATTCAAAATTCAAAACGTGCGCGCATATTATAATAATATGCCTTATGACTATTTTTTCAATAAATTTTGAAACTATAGCAAGTAATGACTATTATTATTATCATCAGGGTGAAAAATTTTATCTAACGCCTCTGAACAATTTATACTCCGTTGTATATTTAAATAACAACAACGTTCTAAGCCAAGTTACAAGTAATAATGTCGATATAGTAACTGAGATATTTGAAGATGAGGATGTGATCCAAATTATTAAAAATTCAAAGTCCTCAACTTCTCTTATAAATAACCCATCAAATGATCTAAGCACGAAACACATCTTGCCTTGCTTTGTAGATAAAAAGGGAAAAACAATTATTCCTACTCATTATATTGATATAAAGCTTAAGGATGAGAATGACATAACTCCCTTGGAAACCGTTTTAGAAAAATATAGCCTTAAGTATGTATCTAATAATAAATATTTGAAAGCTTGGCATACTGTTAAAATTACACCTAACACTGGATATACGTCAATTGATTTGGCTAATATCCTTCATGAAACCGGTTTTTTTGAATATGCGATTCCGGATCTTAATGTACCTTTAGATTATTGTATATCATACGATCCTTTGGTTAGTGAACAATGGTATCTTTACAATGGTATTTACAATAGTGCCTCAGAAAAAACCGGATATGATATATCGGCTTGCGATGCTTGGAATTATGCGACAGGGAGAGGTGTTAAAGTTGCAGTTTTTGATTCTCCAATTGATATCACTCATGAAGATTTAATAACGAATATTTCAACAAATTTAAGTTATAACACTGAAACCGGTCAATCTCCGGCATCTTTTTATGACACCTCGTTACCTCCATCTGGCTCAGCAACACCAGCTTCTCTTAGACATGGGACATGTGTCGCAGGTGTTTTAGCTGCCATTAGAAATAACAATAAATTCATCTCCGGAGTAGCACCGGATGCCACCATTGTTCCCATAAGCACTGACTACACTTCCGTTTCATCACAAAGTACTCAAAAAAGATCGAATGGGATAATATGGGCAGCTGAGAACGGTGTTAGTATTATAAATTGCTCATGGACCACAAGTATTCCACATGTGTTATTGACAGAAGCAATATCATATGCGGCCCGAAATGGCAGAAATGGGAAAGGATGTATTATCGTTTTTTCTGCGGGGAATGAACATCTAGAGCAGGCAAATTATCCATCAAATTCGCCATATGTAATTTCTGTCGGAGCTCTCAATAAATATGGCACTGAATCTGCCAATTCAAACTACGGTAGCCAAATCAACGTATGGGCTCCAGGTGAGGATATTAAAATGATTCAACCCGATAATGGAGACTATGAAAATAGTGGCACATCCTTTGCTGCTCCTATTGTTTCTGGGATTGCCGCTATGTTATTACAATTAAATCCTAATTTAACAAGAGAAGAAGTAACATCTTTAATATGTAGTGAAAAACATATAAATGCCTACAATATTATTCAAAACTATTTCGAACAGTATTCTTCTTTACCATTTTAGAAAACGTCTATGAAAAATAATAAAACATACATAAATAAATTTATAATCCTTATATTCCTGTTGAGTTATCCTAAAATATTTGCGGAGACGCTGCAAATATCTGAAAACGGAATTTACGGGAAGTTCAAGGATATGGATGTGGCAATTTCCGGCTCCGCCGAAATTCATCTAACGGATACTCCCCCGTTTGAAAACGCTTCAATAAATATTCTCGGGAACGAGGCACTATTATTTTTTGACTGCATCAAACCCTCCGTTGTTGAGGCGGACTATCTGAAATATATCGCAATTGATGGGGAAGCAGCGGATATCAATAAGAATGTAAGGGTTGAGTTATACCGGAACGGGGCCGTAATCATCCCTCACGGGTATAAAGAACTCTCCGACGCACTGACCGTATATAGCGAACCCGACTGCGCAGGCGCAGAACGGAAATTCGCAGTGCATGAGAAAGATGGGGACTTAGGATCTTTCGATAACAATATACGCTCATTCCGCCTCAAGCGCGGCTTTCAGGTTTGCTTCGCCAACAACCCGGATGGTACCGGCCATAGCAGAATCTATATAGCCGATAAAGATGAGCTTGTGGTTAATGAGTTGCCGGATGGTTTTGTGACTAAGGATGGAACAGGGAGATCATTTATCTCATTTGTGAAAGTAGAACGTCATCACTGGACAGAGAAAAAGATTGCAAACTCCATATATGAGGCTCCATTAATGAATGCCTCTTCATATTTCAACTATTTTCTTTCTGAAAAGGATTATGGTGCAACCGATTATGAATGCGTATATAACTGTGAAAACAATAGTCGGGAGCATACCGCCAAAGAAGTTCGGGATTTAACCAGGATTTCAGTCATTATGGGCGATTATTTACCGGATTTCTCAACGTTTCCTGAGACAACCTCTCCGGAACAAGCTGTCAGATCATGGCCCGGTATGTTTACAGCCGGAGTTAGAACCGGCGCACCCTCCGGCTATGAGAAGACATGGAACAAACGATTCTTTGAAATGATCGATTCGTTGAACTATCGTGTCGATTTCGCCCGACTATATCATAAATTTAAAAATAGCGAGGAGTTGGAATCGGATATTGACTATCTGCTTTCCGTAGGGAATAAACGGCCTGTCTGGATAAACGAAATAACGTTTGCCGGCGAACCGTTTACGGACACCTACTCGCAAGATGCAACTACTGAAGAGGAGATTTTCTCTCAATCTGCCGATTTATTAAAGCAGACACTTCAGATATTCGACCGAAACCCTAAAATCGAGAGATTCCGGATCGCCGGATTAAAGAAAGATGACGATTTGACGGTTTTAACCCCGTTAGGAGAGGTATACCGTGATTTTGAGACAGGAATGTCTTTTTCTGCAGCGAATCAATATGAGCACCTGTGGCATATCGCGCCTCCACTCCCGTTATTATCATTATCAAAAGATCGCAAGACACTCCGGCTCTCCTGGTATGACCATAACGGAGAGACGGGTAAAGGATACAAAATCTACTGCAGGGATACTGATCTCGGCGGAGCAACTGAAGAATGGAAAGAAATCGGAGAAAAGATATTGGGGAAAGACTATAATCCCGGCGACGATGTCATGGCGGAATATGCCGTAGACATGAAATTTCTACGGGAATATAGAATCAAGGCAATATCCTATATGGATGAAGAATCCGGATTCTCAAGAATAGTCCCTGTAACTCGTGATAGCATTTCAGGAGAATTTTATCTTGAAGCGGTATATCCTGTCGAATCGTATAGAGTCTCGATGCGCTGGTCGGTAGCGGCAGGGGCTCCGGGCTATGTGATAGAATGCAAAGAAAGCGACTCGGATAAATGGGAAATATTAGGACAGACTGAGAACACGACTTCTTACATCACATCGAAAGTTGTGCCGGGGAAAACATATACATTCAGAGTGAAAACCTTCTCAAATGCAGACGATGAAATCACATCGAATGAAATTACCGTTACGACTCGGGAAATAATAAAACCCACGGAAGAAATAACCGGGGTACATGCCGCTGAAGGAGACGGAATTGTCACACTCTCCTGGAATAAAACTAAAGCGGGAATTGATGTTGAACGTTCCGACGAACAAGGTGTAAAAATAAAAATAGCGGAGGGGGTTAAAGATAACTTCTATTCAGATTCCGGTCTCCGGAATAATACAGTCTACACCTATTATCTCTCTCCGGCTCAGACGCAAGGGGCAGATGCGAAAACAACGGTAATCTCGGCTACTCCCCGTCCAGACAATTTCATACATATCCCCTTTAACGATGGATGCGGATTGATAGCCAAAGATAATCATGGCGGCCAACATGCCGAGATTTCCGGTTGCTTTAAATGGGAGAGAGACGAGAACGGAGAATTTAACGCCATTACGCTAAACTCCGGATATCACTCTTATATCTCTGTTCCGATAGATAAATTTATCGGATTAGGAGAGTATACAATGTCATTGCAGTTTACAATACCGCATGGCGAAGAGGGACCCGTTTTCTATTTCGGCGATAAATACATCACCGGAGGCTATATAGGCTTAAATTATAGTCAGGAAAAACCGGATGTGCTTTGCCTCGAATTGTGTTCCGATTCTTCGGAACCGGCAGTTAGGGATAAGAATGCGGTATGTTATGATTTGCCCTGTCAAGCAGATCATAAGAATATACATTTCATTCTCACAAGAGACGGAGAGGACCTTAAAATCTATATTGACGGCAAACCTGGATTGGCCATCAATAATCTCGGCTTCCCGCCTGTCTACAAAGGGAACACGCTGTTTAACCTTGGAATGACCCAAAGAGGGTATAACCCCTACATGGAAAGCTTGTGGAATGAAAAATACTCCTCTTTCACATTCGAGAATCTAAGGATCTACAATAAGGCTTTATCGGAAGAAGAAATTGAACAACTTAAGGAAACGGACGCTATTGAAGAAATAAACCCGGAATCTGATATGCCCGGACTTATCGTAAAAGGAGGAAAAGGCTGGATAAAGATATCGACGGAAGCAGCCGGAGCAGCAAATATTTATTCAATCGATGGAAGACTGATAAGAACCATAAACCTTCCTGCAGGAGGAAACTACGAATTTAACAACATGTCTCCCGGAATCTACATTGTGGGGAAGACTAAAATACTTGTAAAATAACACTGTACCATATTTTTGAGGCTGTGTCAAAAAAATGATTTTTTGACACAGCCTCAAAAATATAAGAACGTGAAGTATGCAAGACGTTTAAAAAACCGGGACTAACTTACCGGAATGTTCATACGGACCCAGAGACAGTCGGGCACAAGCCTCCACAGGCCTACAAGGAGATTCCACCGCCAGTCGATCACAGCCACACGCTCACGCCTGACAATAGCCTTAAGCACACGCGGCACGACATAATCAAGCGTCATCTCCAACGGATACTTCTCATCCTCCTTAAGGAGGGGAGTACGTATCCATCCCGGGCGAATATCCGTAAAAGCAATATCGACATTTTCAGTATGCGCCAGCTGTTCGAGGGCCGTCAGATATATCCGGTCGAACGCTTTGGATGCAGAATAAGCCGCCAATTTCCCGATTCCGTTTGTTCCGGCCACTGATGTAACGGCAGCAATCTGACCGCGACGCCCGTTATCACGGAAATATCCGTAAGCAGTGCCGACCATCCTTGCAAACCCTGCCGCATTGGTAGAGACCATCTGAACCTCCCGCTCCGGACGCAGACCCGGATTGTCATATCCGATTCCGGATACATGAACGTATATATCCATACCGCCGAGACGTCCGGCAAGTTCAAGGAGCTTTTCGGAAGCATCCTCCTTATTAATATCTATAGAAGAATATTCCACATTTTTCGGAAATCTCTCGCGCAACCTCTCCATCGACTCCGTATGGCGGGCAGCAAGGCCCACCTTGATTCCCCGGGAGGCCAACAGCTCCGCAAGAGCGAGCCCTATGCCTGAGGAAGCTCCCATAATCACTATATTCTTCATATAAGTATATTTTTTATAAGCCGCCTGAACGACTTCTTCAACATTATTTTTCTATATATCTAACAAAAAATTCGGGGAAAATATTAACTTTGTAAATGACGAGCCACACTTCCGTGGCCGAAAAAAAACGATTTACTATGAAAAAACCGATCTTGGTAGTATCCACAGGTGCCGGAATAAGCGCAGAGAGCGGAATCTCTACATTCCGCGATGCCGGCGGTCTCTGGGAGAACTATCCCGTGATGCAAGTGGCCTCTGCCGATGGCTTCCGTCGCGATCCGGAACTTGTCCACCGCTTCTATAACGAACGGCGCCGTCAGCTTCTAAAGGCGTTGCCCAATGCTGCTCACAAAGCGCTTGTTGAACTTGAGCAAGATTATGACGTCTATATCATTACCCAAAATGTAGACGATCTACACGAGCGGGCCGGTTCAAGCCATGTGCTGCATCTTCATGGGGAATTGATGAAGATACGTTCGGTCTCCGACCCTGATTATATCGAAACGCTCGATATAGATCATCTTGAGACCACACCCGAAACGCGAGGGCGTAACGGCCATCGCATGCGTCCGCACATCGTCTTCTTTCAGGAACCCGTCCCCAACATTGAGAAAGCGGCGGAGCTTACGCAGCGCGCCGATATATTTGTGGTAATCGGCACGTCGCTCGTTGTCTATCCGGCCGCCGGGCTCATACGCTGTGTGCGTCCGGGAACGCCCATCTATTATATAGACCCGAATCCGGCATCGACAGCCGGTATCGATAACGTCACCGTAATCCGAGAAAAAGCCTCAAAGGGAATGGAAATACTCGCTGCAGCATTAAAAAAATAGCATTTTGCCACTGATTATGTTTTACAACATGTAAAATCGGCTATAGATGATAAAAAAATAATATTACTTTTGTAAACACACCTGTCGCCGCGACAGATCACAAGGACGGCTAATCCGCCCCGGTCGTGTCAAGGCAACAAAATAAAAATAACAAACCATGGCAAAAATAAGAGGCGCAATCACCGTCAACATCGAGAGATGCAAAGGCTGCAATCTATGTGTTGTGGCGTGTCCCACCAATACGTTATCGCTCCAGCCCAACGAAGTAAATGACCGCGGCTATCACTACGCATACATGTCGAGTCCGGAAAACTGTACGGGCTGCTGTTCCTGCGCATGGGTATGTCCGGATGCTTGCATAGAAGTATATCGAAAAAGAATTGACTAATCCCCTAACCTGAAGTCCTTCGTCGCGGATCTCTCCGCGGCGAAGGCATCCAACACCACTCCAACCAAGAAAACACCCACATCGATATGAAAGAAGAAGTAAGACTCATGAAGGGTAACGAAGCTATCGCACACGCCGCCATACGCTACGGCTGCGATGGATATTTCGGATACCCGATCACCCCTCAGTCTGAAGTGCTTGAGACTCTCGAAGAGCTCATGCCCTGGGAAACCACAGGCATGGTCGTGCTCCAGGCCGAATCAGAAGTAGCCGCCATCAATATGGTATACGGCGGCGCGGCCTCCGGCAAAGCGGTTATGACCTCATCGTCCTCTCCCGGCATCAGCCTCAAGCAGGAGGGAATCTCATATATCGCCGCCGCCTCGTTGCCGGCATTGATTCTCAACGTAATGCGCGGTGGCCCCGGTCTCGGCACCATCCAGCCCTCGCAGGCCGACTATTTCCAGGCCACAAAAGGGGGAGGCCACGGCGACTATCATCTTATAGTGCTTGCCCCATCCACAGTTCAGGAAATGGTAGATTTCGTTGGTCTGGGCTTTGACCTGGCCTTCAAATATACAAATCCCGCCATGATTCTCGCCGATGGTATAGTCGGTCAGATGATGGAAAAAGTAGTGCTCCCCGAGCCGCGTCCACGCCGCACGGAAGAGGAGATCAGACGTCAGTGCCCCTGGGCTGCCGACGGCCGTCGCGATGGTCGCAAGCGCAATGTTGTGACCTCTCTCGAACTCGAATCTTCACGAATGGAGGAGATCAATCATAAGCTACAGGCACGCTACCGCGAAATAGAAAAGAACGAGACCCGCTGGGAAGAGATCGACGTTGAAGGAGCCGATTATCTGATAGTAGCATTCGGCTCTATCGCCCGTATCTGCGACAAAGCCCGCGAAATCGCCGCCGAAGAGGGAATAAAGGTCGGTATCATCCGCCCCATCACGCTTTGGCCTTTCCCGACAGATGCCGTGAACCGGGCTGCCAAAGATAAGAAAGGTGTACTCGTTGTCGAACTTAATGCCGGGCAGATGATCGAAGACGTACGTCTGGCTGTGCACGATGCCCTTCCTGTAGAGCATTTCGGACGTCTCGGAGGAATCATTCCCAGTCCGGAAGAAGTAGTGACCGCCCTTCGTGAAAAATTAATAAAATAATCACCTTAATAAGAAATAAATGGAACTGAACGAAATAATCCGCGAGGAAAATAAGGTTTATTGCAAACCGGAGCTTCTCGAAGAGGTCCACATGCATTATTGCCCCGGATGCAGCCACGGCGTGATCCACAAGCTCGTGGCAGAGGTGATTGATGAAATGGGTCTTACCGACAAGACAGTCGGCGTCTCTCCCGTAGGCTGCGCCGTTTTCGCCTACAACTATATCGATGTAGACTGGGTTGAGGCCGCTCACGGCCGTGCCCCTGCGGTAGCAACCGCCATATCGCGCCTCTGGCCGGAAAATGTTGTCTTCACTTATCAGGGCGACGGCGACATGTCGGCAATCGGTACGGCAGAATCGATCCATGCTGCCAACCGCGGTGAGAACATAGTTATGATCTTCGTCAACAACGCTATCTACGGCATGACCGGCGGCCAGATGGCACCCACAACTCTTGTGGGCCAGAAGACAGCCACCACTCCCTACGGACGCCGCATTGACCTCAACGGCCATCCGCTTGAGATCACCAATCTTATGGCTATTCTTGACGGCACCTGCTACGTAACGCGTCAGTCGGTGCACACACCGGCCAACGTCCGCAAGACCAAAGCCGCTTTAAAGAAAGCTTTTGAAAACGCATTGGCAAAGAAAGGAACATCGGTAGTGGAGGTTGTGGCCACCTGCAACTCCGGCTGGAAGATGTCGCCCGAAAAAGCCAACGAATGGATGGCCGAGAACATGTTCCCGAAATATCCTCTCGGCGACCTTAAGAATGTCTAACCGCAAATCCCGCCAGTATGAAAGAAGAAATAATTATAGCAGGTTTCGGTGGTCAGGGTGTACTCTCGATGGGTAAGATTCTGGCATATTCAGGCCTGATGGACGATAAGGAAGTGACCTGGATGCCCTCCTACGGCCCCGAGCAACGTGGCGGCACAGCCAACGTCACCGTGATTCTCTCCGATGAGAAAATTTCATCTCCAGTGCTCGACAAATATGATATCGTAATCGCGCTCAACCAGCAGAGTCTGGATAAATTCGGTCCGCGCGTTAAACCGGGCGGTATCCTGATTTACGATACGAACGGTATTCATAACCCCTCCGACCGCAAGGATATCACAATATATCCGATCGACGCCATGGAAGCCACATTGGAAATCGGTAATTCCAAAGCCTACAACATGGTAGTGATGGGAGCTCTCCTGGAGGCGATGGACTATAAGTTGCCGATGGAAAACGTTATCAAAGGTCTGAAGAAATCTCTTCCCGAACGTCACCATAAGCTCATTCCGCTCAATGAGCAGGCAATCGAGAAAGGAAGAACTCTTCTGAAATAAAGATATCACACATAGATCGGGACCCCGGCGCGAAGCCGTTGGCTATCCCGTCGCAGGAGGCCGCTGTCAGCCACGACAGCGGCCCTCTTTATATCTCTACTGATTATTATAGGATAAAAAAGCGGGAGCCGGAAAGAAATTCTCTCCTGCCCCCGCAACATCAAGGTTACGAAAAGGTGATTTTTATAATACCATTCTTGATAACTTTTTGAAACCTTTGCAGAAACGACATCCGGTGATGCCACGTCTGTATATTCCGATAGCAACCTAAGGGCATATCTCGCAACGCCCGGTAGCTCTTTGTCTCTATAACCCTTTTTAGAGCCTATTAGTTCAAATGAAATGATTTTTTAACATTTCATTCCCATATTTTATTCCGAATTAGTTAATTTTGCAATATGCAAGATGATTTCGACATCCGTAACGGCAATCGTCCGGACAGCTCTGACGGCGATATTGAAAAAGCACTCCGTCCTTTAGCTTTCGACGACTTTGCCGGTCAGGAAAAAATAATATCCAACCTCCGTGTCTTCGTTGAAGCTGCCCGCATGCGCGGGGAGGCCCTCGACCATACATTGCTCCACGGGCCGCCGGGGCTCGGCAAGACCACGCTCTCAAACATCGTGGCTAACGAGCTTGGCGTAGGCTTCAAGGTTACATCCGGCCCGGTGCTCGACAAGCCCGGCGACCTTGCCGGGATCCTTATGAGTCTTGAAAGTCACGATGTGCTCTTCATAGATGAGATTCATCGGCTCCACCCTGTTGTAGAAGAATATCTTTATTCGGCGATGGAAGATTTCAGGATCGATATTCTGCTCGACAAGGGTCCGGGAGCAAAAAGCGTTCAGCTTACGATCGCTCCCTTCACGCTTATAGGAGCCACAACGCGCAGCGGAAGCCTGACAGCACCCCTTCGAGCCCGTTTCGGCATAAATTGCCATCTCGAATATTACGACCATAATGTGCTCAAAGGAATCATAAAACGTTCGGCACGTCTGCTACGCACCGACATTAATGAGGAAGCAGCCCGGGAGATCGCTCTCCGCAGCCGCGGCACTCCGCGTGTGGCCAACGCGCTTCTGCGTCGTGTGCGCGACTTCGCGATGGTGAAAGGTTCCGGAGTTATCGATCTTCCCATAGCACGCCATGCGCTCGAAGCACTGAATATCGACCGCTACGGACTCGATCAGATCGACAATCGCATCCTCCTTACTATCATAGATAAATTCAAAGGTGGGCCCGTGGGTCTCAATACGATAGCAACCGCTATAGGCGAAGATGCCGGAACCCTTGAGGAGGTCTACGAGCCATTCCTTATCAAAGAAGGATTCCTGAAGCGGACTCCCCGTGGCCGGGAAGTGACCGACCTTGCCTATACACATCTCGGACGCCATCGCGGCCCCCTGCAGCAAACCCTCTTTGATGAATAACCTCCCCTCAAAATTCTTAACTCTTAACTAATTCTTAACCCATCCCTTAAATCGTCATGGCAGGAATAAAGGCTTTGGCTAAAGAAACAGCCATATACGGCTTGAGCAGCATCGTAGGACGCTTCCTGAACTGGTGTCTGGTGCCGCTGTACGTATATCTGTTTCCGGCCGATGAATATGGAATCGTAAGCTATCTCTACAGCTTCACGGCTGTCGCCCTCGTTATACTCAACTATGGAATGGAAACCGGATTCTTCAGATTTGCCAACAAAGAGAAAGATCCGGAAAAGGTCTACACCACATCGCTTATTTCAGTCGGCACCACTTCCTTGCTGTTTGCTCTTCTTGTGGGGTGTTTTCTGCAACCGATCTCCAACGCTCTGCTCCTGCCGCGCCATCCTCTCTACGTATTGCTTCTCGCCATTACGGTAGCCATCGATGCATTTTCCAATCTTCCTTTCGCCTACCTGCGTTTCAAGAAGAAAGCATTGCGTTTCGCGGGGATAAAACTGATGAATGTCGGGCTCAATATCGGTCTTAACCTTTTCTTCCTGCTGGCTTGTCCGGCGTTGCAGAAAAGCTGTCCGGGAGCTATCGACTGGTTCTATGAGCCAATGGGAGGGAAAGCGTTCGGGATAGGCTGGATTTTCGTGGCCAATATCATCTCTACCGTAATCGTGCTCCTCTCGCTGCTTCCCGAACTTACGGGACGCCGCTACCGCTTCGATAACACACTTCTCCGGCAGATGCTTAAATACAGCTGGCCGCTGCTGATTCTCGGAGTGGCGGGCATCCTGAGCCAGAATATGGGACAGATAGTGATACCTTATATCTTCAAAAGCAATATTGAGGCCGGACGCACAATGGTGGGCCTCTACGGGGCCAACATAAAGATAGCGATCGTGATGGTGATGTTCACGCAAGCCTTCCGTTATGCTTACGAACCATTCATTTTCGCCCGCGCAAAGGAGAGCGGGGAAGACAACAGGCAAGCATACGCCGACGCGATGAAATTTTTCATTATCTTCGGTTTGTTCATATTTTTGGGCGTGATGTATTTCTTGCCCGTGCTCAAACATTTCGTGGCCCCTTCCTACTGGCCGGGCCTCGGTGTTGTGCCTGTGATGATGGTGGCCGAGCTATGTTTCGGTGTCTTTTTCAATCTCTCGCTATGGTATAAACTCACCGACCGAACCCAATGGGGGATGTATCTCTCGCTGCTTTGCTTCGCGCTCATGCTCGGACTAAACCTATGGCTGGTTCCGACAATAGGAATTCCCGACGGATATATGGGGTCGGCCTGGGCCGCATTGCTCAGCTATATGGCCGTAATGGTGATCTCCTATTTCTTAGGCCAGCACTATTATCCGATCAAATATGATATGTCGAAAATTCTTCTCTACGTGCTGCTGGCAGCCATCCTCTATAGCGGAGGGATGTGGCTCGAGAGGATATTTATCGATCCGGTGATGTATGCCATAAGGATTCTCTTCCTCTGCATCTATGCCGGAGCTGTCTATTTATTCGATTTCCGCCGATCATGAGACTCACGCTAAGAAAAGAGGAGAAACTGCGTCACCGCAGTCTGGTGGAAGCACTCTTCCGCGAAGGAAACAATATCTACGACTTTCCTTTGCGACTCTCGTGGCGACATCTCTCGCCCACGGAGCTGGAGGAGAGTTTCAGATGCGGAGTGCCTCCACGTGTCGGAAAACTGCAGATGCTCATCACTGTCCCAAAGAAAAAAAGACGTCATGCCGTCGACCGCGTCCTGATGCGTCGCAGAATCCGCGAAGCCTACCGCCTCCACCGGCACGATTATCTCGACCATATAGCCGACCTGCCTCAGACCGGCTCGCTCAATATGGCATTCATCTATCTCTGCGACAAAAACATACCTTACGATGTGATCGAAGAGAAAATGAAGAATCTGTTAAGGCGCCTATCAAAGAAACTGGGCCACCATGAATTGGGAGGAACGGGTAAGGAACCGGGGACCGAAACGGAAACTGGAAAGGAAATGAAAAATTAAATCGCAATGAAATCAATCGCGATCCTGCTCATACGCTTTTATCAAGGCGCTATTTCGCCACATCTTCCCGCAGCATGCCGCTATCAGCCGACATGCAGCCAGTACGCCATAGAAGCGATCGGTAAATATGGCTTTTTCAAGGGTGGTTTCCTTGCGCTCAAGAGAATCTGCCGCTGTCATCCCTGGGGAGGAAGCGGGTATGACCCCGTGCCCTGAGACTCCCGCTATAAAATACTTACTTAATACAAAAAATGACAGATATCAGCAGCAACACAGTTCTACCGGATTTTGACGGCATACTG
>CAZOPN010000056.1:0-15562 GCA_964581685.1 uncultured Sangeribacter sp.
TCGCCACCTTAAATGAGAGCCGAAGCATCTGCTTCGGCTCTTTTTTTATTTGAGGGAACGAATTGGAGGGATTGGAATGATTGGAGGAATTAGAATTATTGGAAATATCGGAGAGATTGGAGGCTTCAGAGGACCCAGGGACTTGGAGTTATTGAGGATTAGCGGCTGATGGATTTGGAGAAGAGAAGATGTGCCGGCTTCCAGAGGATGGGAGTGGAGATGATAAGCTCACGGAAACGCGTTTTAAGTTTTATTTTTGCAGGCTTTATCTCTTTTTTAAGTTTAAAGCATTCCTCTTTTAGTTCCTTGTCGGCGGAATGAAAGACTTGTGCTGCAAGATAATCAAATTGGCTCGAGATGTAATTATTGTTTTCTTTTGTATTGATGTGGTAGCGCTTGCTTAATCTTTCTGTCAGTATCAAAGACCCTTTTATTTGTTTGATTTTTTTTGTAAAGTCTGTGTTATGAGATAATGAATTTGAAGAAATCGTGTAGTAGAGTGTGACATCAGGCAGGAATACAATTTTTCCATTAGCTGCCATTGCTGCTATTATCTGCAGATCTTCGCATGTATAATCGGGACTTCTGTAAATTTCAGGATATTCTTCAAGCTCCTTAATAATTATATCGCGTCGATACATTGCACTGCATAGATGTATTGTCGTTTCGTTATCGTGTCGAAGAATGGGCGCAACCAGTATCCCTTTTTCGTATTCTATGCGTTGTGTCCTGTTGTACGTTTTCAGAAAATCGGCCGAGAATGCAATGTTTTTTTCCGGATTGTAGCATTGCCAATCCGTGTGGACAAGCGAGACATCCGGATTTCCTTTCAATATATCGTATTGCTTTTGCAGTTTGTTTTTATCAACCCAGAAGTCATCGCCGGCACAATCGGCCAGAAAGTGTCCTCTACTTTCTTCAATGCATCTGAAATAGTTCTCCATAACGCCAATGTTTGGGTCACGTCTGAAATATCGTATGATTTCAGGATATCGTTGTGCATAGCTCCTGCATATCTGCTCCGTTAGGTCTGTGGAACAGTCGTCGCCTATTACAATTTCGAACGGAACATTGCAATCTTGCTCCAGAATGGAGTCGAGCGTTCTGGAGATGGTGTCTTCCTGATTGTAGGTTACTACAATGACTGATATTTCCGGGGACTGAGCCATCGCTTTATGATAATTAAAATTAATTTTTTTGAGGTTCAGATTCTTTTCTACAGCGTATTATCCGGGCCGGGTTTCCCGCAACGATCATATAGGGAGGGATATGTTTTGTTACTACAGCTCCGGCTCCGATGATTACTCCGGTACCTACTGTTACGCCGGGAAGAATTATGACCCGACTTCCAATCCAAACGTCATCTTCAATCACGATAGGATTAATTTCCGTGAGACCTTGCTCATTCATGGGGACGTCTGTTTGGCTGAAGATATGATTTCGAGTGATGAAAAGGCAATCTTCACCCATCATAACGTTCTTTCCTATCTTTACTCCACTTTGTATCCTTGCATTTACTCCTATTCCGGAATTATCACCGAGAATCAGATCATCTGAAAATATGGCGCCGGTTTCTATATTTACATTTTTTCCGATACCGGCAATAAAAAGTTTTGCTCCGGCGGCTCTTAGTTTTTTTGAAAGTTTACCTAATGCGCCGTATGATATGGGCAGCCGTCGCAAAAAGATATTATAGAATTTATGTGAAACTTTTCTTGCAATGGAGTTGCTGAACATACGGGCCGAGTTATGAAATGGGTTCTTAATCTTCAATACTTACTTAGCTATTTAATTAACTCTATTTAAAGGGTTATATTATAAGTAAGTATTTTTACGCAACTAAATTTTCTCAAAAAAAATTCTTTTATGGGATGGATTCATAATATACTTAATATCCAAATCAGGGTTGGCTTTAATAAATTGTTGAGTTATTATTAGGATACTTTTTCTGAATCAGGAAATTCTTGCTGTTTAATGATGTTTTTTATATATTTGTATTGTGCTAATGATATGAAAAATCCGTTTAGAAGTATTCTGAGAAGGTTTGTGCGTGCGCTTGCATCAGGGAATATCATCCCTGCGAAAGCGGCTGCAAAGTGGCTGCATCTGGCTGAGACGGGCATCTTCCCGGATATAGACAGCCCCCGGGATTTTAACGAAAAAATAATGTGGCTTGAATTTAATTCAGACACGTCCCGGTGGTCGCCCCTCGCCGATAAAATTGAGGTTCGGAAATATGTGGAACAAAAGGGCTTGGGAGATTGTCTGATACCATTGATCAGGATATATGATTCACCGGATGAAATTGAATTGGCGGAACTTCCGGAACAATTCGTGCTGAAACTTAACAATGGATCTGCCTGTAACCTTATCGTAACGAATAAGTTTACGCTTGATGAGGAGAAGGTTAAAGCTAAGGCTCGCGAATGGTTAGGGCGGCGGTTTGGGAAAGCCGGTGCAGAACCTCATTATCTCAGGATTAAACCGCGCGTCTTTGCGGAAGAGTTGCTTCCGCTTGAGAACAATGAACTGCCTAAGGATTTTAAATTCTTATGTTTCGATGGAAAACCTCTCTATTGTCTTGTCTGCGATGATCGCGACAGTGGAAGTTTTCATTGTCGTTTTGCTTTATACGGCTTGCCTGAATGGAACTATATTCCGGAGGCTGTGGTAGCACGCGACAGAAGCGAAAGCGTAACGGAGGCTCCGCGGAATCTTAAAAAAATGTTGGAAATCGCCTCCCGATTGTCAGAAGGATTTCCTTTTGTAAGAGTGGATTTATATGAGGTGGGTGATTGTATTTATTTTGGTGAACTGACGTTTACTCCTGCATCAGGAAGAATTACGTATTTCAGCAAACCATACCTTAAGATATTGGGCGACCAAATAAAATTGCCGGGGAATGGATAAGAAGGAGTCTTTGAAAAATCTGATTTACTGCACAGGCGGCTATCCGGGAGACTTATATTCGGAGAAAGTGTTTGTTGATGCCGAGCTTGAAGCTTTACGCCGTAGATTTCATAAAATCATCATTGTTCCTGTTGATAAGGTGTCGCGGAGTCTCCGTTTTATGGACATGCTCCCTGAAGGCGTGACAGGGGATTTTTCACTTGCGGAAGACAAAACGGTTCATTCCAGAATCAGAAGATTGCGTTATCTTTTTAATCCTTTTACAATTCGATCGCTAAGCACGATAAGAGATGAAGCCCGTGGGATAAAGCAATGGCTTAAGGGACTTTATCAGGCATTGACAGCTATTGCAATAAGCAAGAGATTGAGCAAGATTGCTCAAAAAAACGGATTTACACCAGATAATACCATTCTTTACAGCCTTTGGTTTCATGATTCGGCCGCGGCTCAGGCTTTGATGGCAGAGAATGAGGGGTGGAAGATGGCAACGCGTGCACATACTTCAGACCTATATGATGAAAGGATGTTGTTCCGCTCGAAGAAAGTACGCTCCCGCCTTTTGCATTCTGTTGGAAAAGTATTCTCGATATCCCGCCGTGGAAAGGAATATCTTGACAGTCGCTTCCCGGATTTTAAAGATAAATTTGAATGGCTTCCGTTAGGCTCAATAAGGCTTTTCCCTCCGGCAGCGGTACCCGAAGACAAACAGGCGGCGGCAGTAGCAACGGCGGCAGCAGCCGGGAGAAAGGCTTCGCTGCGGGAGCAGGATGAGAAGGAAAGATTGAACCCGATCGAATTTGTTACCGTGGCACGCCTCGATCCGATAAAGCGGCTGGATCTGATTGAGGACGTTCTGGAGGAGCTGGCCCGAAAGAATCCTGACAGGAGATTGCGCTGGACCGTGATTGGGGATGGTCCATGTCTTGAGCAATTAAACACTAAGAGGATGCTTCTTGATATCCCGAATCTGGATATTGTCACGGCTGGTAGAATGACCAACCGGGAGATTCAGAAATTGTATTCTGAACGGAAAGCGGATTGGTTTATAATGATGAGTTATTCGGAAGGTATACCGATCAGCATGGGAGAAGCTATGTCGTATGGAATTCCGGTTATTACTACCGATGTCGGGGAAATCCGGGAACTTGCTGATGAAGACTGCGCAATTTTTCTGCCTCGTGATGTTAATGTTGAGGAAGCGGCAAGAATTCTAAATGGAAGAGTTTTTGATTCCACATTAAGAAAGGATATGGGTGAAAAGGCAATGCGGAAGTGGGAAAAAACTTTCGACAGTGCTCTTTATTCGGAGAGACTTGCCTCTACTCTCGCCTCATTTCTTAAGGAATGAGGAAGGTCTGTTTCAGTCGTTTTTCTTAAGGGCTTTGCGGAGGTTTAAGAAAGAATAAAGGAGAGAGAGAAGCAGGAGGAGGCTCATTAACCAATATGAAAGACCGGTCTCAAGCAAGGAAGCGGTGAACGCCGCGCTTCCGAGAATAAGAGAGACGGCAAGTATCTTAAGCGTTTTGCGGTCGTAACGGAATCCATAAAGATGTCTGTTGATCGCATAGTCAAGAATGATACCGATGGAATTTCTTACCACTAAGCCGATGCCGAGGCCAATCAAACCGTAAAGATAATAAAAGAGAATGCTTGTGGAGATCCATGTAATGTTTGATATAATTGTCTCCATCCATATATAAGCCTTTCTGTTGTCTTTGGCTATGTAGACATATCCCAACGGGAAATTTATTGATTGAAGGATAATCCCGAATCCCATCCAACGCATAAGAGGAGTGGTTGAAAGGAAGTCGCCTGTTAGAAATATCCGGATTACAAGCGGAGCGGTGAGAATAAGAACCATGACGAGAGGACACACTATCAATAAAACAATTTCTGTCTGGCGGTTTATAACCAGTCGCATCCCGATATTATCTGAACATGAGGTTGTGAGACGTGGAAAATAATCTATCGCCAGGGCACTGAATACAACCCCTACATATTGATTGGTCAAGGAATTGGCACTCTGAAAAAGACCTACGTCAGGAATAGACCCGTAAGCACGGATGAATGCGTTTATAAGATAGTTGGTAAGTGTTCCGGCCACAAGCCCTCCCATGAGCAATAAGCCTATCCCCAGAATTTTCCGAACCAGAGGTTTATGTTCATTCCATGAAAAAGTGGCCTTGTCGAAGATGATTGAACGTCGGTAGGAAATATAGTAAAACAGGAAAGTGGCAAGTGACAGCAGAATCATTGCAGGAACGATTCCTGCATAACCGAAAAAATAGTATAAGGGCACACCCACAGCCAGCCCGGTGATGCCTCCCACAAGTGAAGCGCGCGAAAGGCGTTTTACTTCCCCAAGACCTTGAAGGATCGAGAGGAAGCCGGCTCCACCAATAGACAGGAAAACAAATATGGAGAGAAACATGAAGGCAATAGTGTGGGAATAGTCGCCGAACGACCATCTGGAGAGCAGGGGAGAAGCCGCAAAACAAAGTATGGCTCCGAATAAAGAAGTAAGGAATATTATCCTCAGGGATGCGGCCAGAACATGAGGCATGCGTTCGTTGCTATCTTTCTCCTCTGACACTTGCTTAACGATTGCCGTATTGGCTCCAAGGGCACCTATCTGCTGTATTGTGTTGGCTGAAGAGGTATAGAGAGAAGAAATACCCATTCCTTCCGGACCAAGGAACATTGCGACAAATTTCCCTCTCACGAGAGTGATGAGAATATTGAAGATCTGAACACCTCCGAATGCAGAAATACGCTTCAGGATGTTGGAATAGCTGTTTTCGCTCTTGGTAGGCTTGGTAGTGTCCATATCTCAGAATTCACAATATTTATATTCCGCACCACCTATTTCGGCAGCGAATCGGGCAAAATTGGATTTGTACATGGGGCCGGTCCGCAAAAGATATGCACGCCGTGCATTCATGATCAGATGTTGGTCTACGAATGTTTTCAACCATGCTCCATCAAACTCACCTTTGTCGAGGTCTACATGGCGGATATCTCCCGGTACGATATAGATACGGGAATCCATCTCTGCCACAAAATTGAGGAAACGACGGCTGTCGCTGGCTACAAGAAACCGATATCCGTCAGGTAGTTCCTGAAGAATCTCCTTTATTTTAGCGGCTACTTTTTCCATAAGGGCCGTGCGCTCTTCTTCGGTAGCCTCTAAGATTGCAAGGTCGGTGAAATCGCCTAAAAATGTAACGAATCGTGTGGAGAATGACCAGTATGGGGCTCCTATTTTTTTCAGATGGCTGTCTACTTCTTTCTGTAGTATTGGGGACGACCGGAAAAGTTCTTTATACAATTCGCGGTAGTGTTTCCACCCGTTGTCAGCATTAGAGTAGACATGTGTCTGGAATCTGGGGTTTCGGAGTGCCATATCGAGTCTTAATTTGTTTTCAAGTCGGGCTTGAAAGGAGCTGTTCTGGTCGATATTGACAGGGAAAGAGAAACGTTTGTCGTAAGTTATGGACGAATCCGGAATTGTCCAATCGTATGAGGCCGGGAGTAAATAGCGTTCAAGAGGGAAAGGATCTGTCCATTTCAGATGGAAAGGGATTCCCCGTTGCTTGCAAACATGATAGGTGGTCAGTATTCCGCGCAGACGATCTGTCAGGCCGCCGTGCGAAATCCGGCCATCGCAGAGAAGAATAACACCGGGAGCGTAAGTGGCTGTGCTTTCCGACAGACCTTCTTTATAATATTTATTGTAAAGAATATAGTCTTCGTTTGTCTTGGAATATTTCTTTCGCTTTATGTCGCGCAGAGAGCGTAACTGGCCGGGAATCCGAAGAGTGTCATAGATAAATTTCCTGACAATCTGAAACGGTTTACCGCCATAGCGTCGGCCAAGTGTGCCTGCTGATTTCTTTATCCTGACGAAAATATTCACGGTTTCGGTTACGATTAGATTCAAGCTTTAGGTTGCTTTAAAAAAATGATTCGAGTGAGACTGGTCTAAAATAAGTAAATATTGAAGAATAATCAATATTTGTGGTTTAAAGGGGTTGGCTGAACAAGCGATTGAATAACCATCCCGGATTGGCGCCCTGAATATGGCGTAAATTAAAGATCACAACTCCATTTTATCTCTTTTTATTTTTTAAAGCTACTGAGTATAAAAGTCTATCTAATATCTTTAACGAGAGAGGGAGTGGTAAAATTTTAAATTTATATAGATAATAATATCTATGACCGATTCTTTGATGTAATAAGGAGAGATTGACTTGCTTACGTGAGTCGGAAATCATTCTTTTGACGATCTCTTTCTCTTTGCGCGTAAAAGGGTATTTATTAAGTAGACGGTAAGCATCGAAGATTCCGTAAAAGTTCATTTTCTGGCTCTGCAAGTATTCATCGGAGTGCTTACCGAAATTGTCAGCCGTAAAACGGATCAGGTTTAAGTTGTTTGTTAGGAAATCAAACCGTTTCAGGGATATACGACGCGTGATCGACTCCGGATTGCTTCGGTAATGATAAATGGTTTCTGAGAAGGCAACGCTCGGTGAGAGCAGCAGCAGTTGCCGCGAAAGATACTCATCTGCGCATTGATATGTGAACTCATCGCCAAATTTTTTATAGGCTTCGAGGTAAATAGACCGTTTGATTATCCCTCCGTTGCAGTTAATCCTCCAGCCGAAGAGTGTAAGGATCACGGTTTCCCGACCTTTATAAGCTTTACTGAAAAGATTGTTGTCTCTCGGGGCAACTATATGTGAATTATCCTTTTCTTCAAGCAGCATCGTAGGATATATGAGATCCACATTTTTTTGCTCTTTTTCTAAAAGAAGGCGAGCGAGATAATCGGGATCTATCCAATCGTCGGCATCGAGAGGGGCGATCATTTCAGCTTCGGCGTTCAGAATTGCTTCTTTACGTGGTTGGTATGCGCTGCCGGAGCTTTTCTCACGGCGATGAGAACGGATGCGGGGGTCGAGCGAGGCGTAATGTGAGATTATTATGGGCGTATCATCAGTTGAACCGTCATCCACAATCACCAGTTCCCAGCGTTGCTCTGTCTGTGAGCGGATTGAATCTATAGCCTCTGAAATGAATTTGCCTGCGTTGTAGGCGGGCATCACAAACGAAACGAGCGGTTTTTCCGGTTTATCCATTGCGCGTTGTTTTATGACGAACATGTAAGGTCAGAATTGCAGCAGATAGCGTTTATAGCTTACGGCAGAGGCTCCGTATGACGCTTTTTGCCGCAGTAGCCCTTCGTTAAGCGAACCGTCGCGTTCGTTGGAGATGCCGAAATCGAAGTAGCGGCGTGATGCGAATTCTGTGGTGAGCAGTCTGTGAAATAGCGGAGTCAGCAGATTCAGCTCGCGTCCCGGAGGGGTTGTGGCAATATATTGGGCATGAGCCACTGTTCCTGTGTCGTAGATGCAGACAGTGGCCTGAATGGTATTTTCGAGAAGTATGTTGAAAATACGTATATTGTTTGGGAAACGATCAAGAAGCAATTGTAGTTCGTCTCCCGAATGTACGGGGGTTGCATTATGACGCTCCGCAAGACAATCCGCTACCAAGGCAATGCACGCCCGGGCATCTTTGCTTTCTTCGATTAAGAAAGGAAGCTGAGAGGCTTTTGTGAAGTGTCTTCTTTGGAGTTTATTGAAATGAATAGGGTTGGAGAGGTTGATCGTCGAGCTTACATTGCAGTCGGTCAGCTTTGCTCCGAGCCGGAATAAGGCATATTCATCGTCTTGAGCCGGGGCGGTTGCATAGATGTATGGGATGGGTTTATAATATAATGCCTTGATGTCTAATTCTTTCCAGGTATCAATGGCTTTTTCAAATATCCTTGATAGATCGGCCGTATCAAGGTGCCCTTCGGGCAAGATCCATCCGCCGTATGTCAGGCCTTGATGGGAATGTAGAACCCCGTCGGCATCTAAATTGGCCGGAAGAAGGGCCATAAGCCGATTCCCTTTGAAAGCCATCCAGGAACAATCGGAAAATCTGTCGGCATGATAGTCGATGTAGGGACGCTCGAGCAGGAAGGTGCCGTTGCGGGAGGCTTTTACAAAAGCATCCCATTGCTTCGACATAGCGGGAGTATATCGTCTTATCTGCCAGCTTTCCATATCGTTTCTCTATGTTTTATCGTATTCACTTTTTCAGCGAATCCAGTCGAGAGGATTTAGTTTTTCGCGGTTTTTCCACACTTCAAAGTGAATGGAGCTATGGGAGTTATCATCTTCAGAGAGGGCGAGGCGTCCGAGAGCTTGCCCTTGTTTCACAACATCTCCGACTTTAACAGAAGGGGAGGCGATATTGCCGTATACGGTGTAATAATTGCCATGGTTTACTATCACAACTGTGGAAAACCCTTGAATCATGTAAACACCGGAAACTTTACCCCCGAATACTGCCTGTGCTGATGCTCCGGCAGCGACTTCTGCGTCTATACCCGGGTTGTCGTACATTACATCGGGAAGTTCGGGCAGGGAGTGGCGTCCAAACCGGCTTGTCACACGGAAAGCTCCCGAGACAGGTTTGGGGAGAGCTCCGCGCATCTTGTCGAAAGTTGTACCGGCGGGAGCTGTGGCTGCGGCCGCTGATTCCACATTTTTAGTGGCTGCCGATTCTTGGTTGGGGGCCGGTGCTTTCTCATTTCGGGGTTTGCGCCGTCGAGCTTCCGCATATTCTTTTTTATTGTTCTTGTTAGAATTAGCCGATTCGTTTTTTGCTGATTCTTTTGTCTTGTTATTTTTTTGATCGGATGCAGCGCCTTTTGGGGAGGTGGCTGAAGCAGTCTGTTTTTCCTCTTTTTTAGTATGTTCCGGTTGAGTTGTCTCCTCTTTTTTACGGCGCTCCGCAGCAAGTCTCTGCTCTTCGCGTTTCTTTTCTTCAGCGCGTTTTTTCTCTTCAGCGCGTCGCTGTTCCTGTGCAATCAGATTGGCAACCTGACTCTTAAGCTGGTTGGCTTCAGCTTGTTTTCGGGCGAGATGTGCATTGAGGGCCTGGCCATTTTTCTTTAGTTCGGCCACGAGGGCATTCTGCCGGCTATATTGGCTCTGTAGAGCGTTCTTCTCCGTTACTTCCTGTTGTAACGCTTTGTTATGATCAGCTTGGGCTTCAGCAAGTTTTTCTTTATCGAGTCGCAGAGCCGCTATTTTTGCTGAAATCTCTTTCGATTTTTTATCGCGCCATGAAGAAAACTCTTTCAGGTAGCGCATGCGTCTCATGGCCTGGCTGAGATTTTTTGAGGAGAAAATGAAGGCCAGATCGGAATTTGTTTTGCGTTTTAGTCGAATTTTCTTTACAGCTTTGAGATATTCATCGCGTAGGGCGGTAATGTCTTTCTCTCCTTGTGCAATTGATGTCTCAAGAGTGGAAATCTTTTGGCTCAGGCTTGCTACTTCTGCCGATGTCTTCGCCACTTTTTGTTCGGAAACGGCTATATCGCTCTGAATCTTACCCAGATCATTGAGTCCCCGGCGAACGGCGGCCTCATTTTCTTTGATTTTTGCTTTTGTGCGGGCAATCTCTTCCTGAGTGGCGGCTTCACGCCTTTTTGCTTCTGCCGAGCTGACGGGCGTGGCAGAGGCTTTTCCTGCATTTTTTTTCTTTGCAGAGGAAGCCTGAGTCTTTTTTGAATTGCCTGATTTGGCGGAAGAGCCTTTCTTCCCGGCCCCTGTCGTTTTGTTTTTAGCGGAAGTATTCTCTTTTTTTACAACAGCCTGAGCGGGGAGCCCCCCGGCCTGAACGGTTATAAATATGAGAGAAAGCAGAAATATTTTAAAGCAGTTGCGCATTGTTGTTGATCAGAATTTTAAAACTTCCCCGATTGATACACGGCGATATTTGTTTGTTATACTTGCCGGGGCCGGCATTGTCGCGAATGGAGCCGGAGTGTCGAAATCGAGAGTTGCCCGGATATCTCGACGCAAGCCGGAGAGAAGCAGACGCATGACGTAAGCTCCATTGCGGGAGTAGGAATAATTGATGGAGAGTTCTTTGTCTTTTATTGCGAGTGTCTGTGAACTGAGTCGGCCCTCAGCATCTGTCCGGTAAGCGAAGAAGAGAGCTGATGGATTATCGTCAGCTTTTGGCAAAATTATGTATCCATCTTCCCCTTGACCTATTTCTATCAAACCCCGGTTTTCTTGCGATAGTTCTCCCTCTCCCGGAACGACTAATCTGGCAAGAAGCAGGCTCTGAAAATCGGCAATTGCCCCTGGATAGAAATCCAGAAGACCTTCTGCTGATTCCCGACAATAGGTCTTTTTCATTTTATTTATAATAATTATAGAATCACACGATAGGTCGATTCTTAATGCCTCTCCTACAAAAGGCGCTCTGGCGGAAAGAAGAATCCGTTTTGCGTTCTCCATATATATCCGGAGTGAAACGGAAAGGGGAAGCCCGGCATCGCGAAGTTTGCCGTTAAGCAAAAGCTTCTGCCAGGGAGTATGGCGGTTTATGATGTTTTCAATTGCTTCACTACGTTCCGGCTCGCAGAGCGGTTCAAACAATTCTTCGGCCGTTTCTTCGATAATAGCCACTGTATCTACCGGTTCGGATTGCATGGTGTTTCCGGCCCGCAGTGTCTGCAATTGACTCAGCAGAAGAAGGGTAAATATTATTATGACTTTATTTTTTAGCATCTGCAAGTTTCTTTTTTATAGAGGAGACCATCTCGGAGAGTTCCTTCTGTTTCTTCTCTTTCCCTTTGGAAGAAGAAGAATCAAGGGTCTCCAACTCGGTTTCAAGCAGCTTCAATGCTCTTTCTCGGGCTTCGCGAGCTTCTTCGGTTTTTCCCGTTTCGGCGAGGATATCTCCGTAATGATCGTAAAGTTCCGGCGATTCGTTGTTGCGCAACGCTGCTTGCTCCACGGCAGCCGCTTGATTTTTAAGGGCTTCTTCAAGATCTCCTTTCTTATATAGAATCCAGGCATACGTGTCGAGATAAGTCGGGTTGAGCGCGTTGTCGCCTGCAAGCGATTCCCGACTCATTCCTGCCGCTTTATCAAGATCACCGCCGTTTTCTACAAGGAAATAGGCGTAGTTGTTTAACGCCAGAGGGTTGGAGGGAATTAAGGTCAGAGCATTATCGTAGGAGGCGAATGCTTTGTCAAGTTCTTTCATTGCGTAATAGCAATCGCCAATATTGGTATATATTGTGCTGAGGAGCTGGAGCTGGTCGTAGGTAATGTAGTTTTTGATATCGCTGACGGATAGGGAATCTTTAGAGGCCATATCGGGGTCAATGTCGCTGATCATCTCACGGTACATCCCGAGGGCGGAGTCATAGCGGGCATCGAATTGGCAGGCGTTAGCATAAAGCATCTTGAGATCCGGACTCGGCGTGAGATGTTTTTTTGCGGCTTTATAAGTGTCGATTACTGCGTCAATATCGTTGTCTTGGATTTCATATAATATCTTGCGTGAATAGAGTTTTTCTTCCGTTGGAGAAAGGTCGATTGCATAGGCAATCTGCTCTCTGGCGGTCGTGAGGTCTCCTTTTGCCGCACTGTAGAGAGCCGAAAGAACGATAAGGTCGGGTTCGTGAGGATATTGCTCGCTCAGCACAGAGAAAAGATAGTCGCCGCGCTGGGTAGAGGATTTGTCAAGAAACATCGTGTTCAGATAATCAGCGAGAAGCTCGGTCTTATCTTCCACTCCGTAATCTTCAGCGAGAAGCGCTTCGTAAATCTTCTGATCGTAAAGGATTGAGTCGCCGGTGTTGCGGTAGTAGTTGGCGAGTGCCATCTTTGCTGCCCCGGAGCGCGGGTCGGAGGCCTCCGCCAGCTGATAGTAGTGGAGCATGGAGTCCGGCTGATTTATCACTTCAAACATATTCCCTTTGAGGAGGAGATAGGTTGGCTCGGAGGGATTGTATTCCACAAGGCGGGTGGTTTCTTCCACGGCGCCTGTGGTGTCTTTAGCGGCAAAATGATAACTGATCTTCTTTAGAGTTACCTGAGGGGACATTCCTTCCGCTTTTTCATAACGTGAAAGTGCGTCCAGGGCTTTTTGAGTCTCTCCGTTGGCCATGTATGCATCTGCAAGATGGACGAGGGTAACGGTCTTGTCGGGACGTAGGGTGTCGATGCGTTCGAAAACTCGGATCGCTTCGGGAAGGGTATCGATGTGGGAGGCGACGTATGCGTAGAAAAGCGATTCGTTATATTCTTCCGGATATAGGTCTACGAACGGACGCATCATGGCAAGCGAACGCCGGATTTCAGTGGGGCTCTGGAGCGTGTCGAGAGTGGAGGAGAGGCGTTGCGTGCCGTAGGCTGAAAGAGCTTCAGCGTATGTGGGGTCAATGTCGGAGGCTTTTTTATAATATTCGTAAGCCTGCGTTTCTCGCCCGTGTGCCTGATGGCGAAGTCCCTCAAGATAATAATAACGCGCTTTTTTTCTTTCCGGTGTCGCTGTAGTCGTGCTTACGGCTCCCAAAGATATGAGAGTCGTAAGAACCATGATTGCGGCAAATATTGTTTTTCTACGCATTTAAATCAGTTTTTAGTTTCTACCCGTATGTCCGAACGCCCCGTCTTCACGTTTTGTTCTGTCGAGCTCGGAGACCGGTTCCCATTCAACGTGAGAATATTGCTTGATCACCATCTGGCAAATTCGGTCGCCGTCGTTGATGGTAAAATCATCTTCTCCGAGGTTGATGAGTATTATACCGATTTCACCGCGGTAGTCGGCATCTACTGTGCCCGGGGAGTTGGCGATGGTGATACCGTAGTTGAGGGCGAGGCCTGAGCGCGGTCTGATCTGGCACTCATATCCCTGCGGGAGTTGCATGTATAATCCGGTCGGGATGAGAGCACGTTGCAGCCGCTTGATTGTGACGGGTCCTTCCGGAAGGAAGGCGCGAACGTCCATTCCGGCGGCTTCAAATGTTCCGTAAGAGGGGAGAGGATGGTGACTCCTGTTGATGACTTTTATCTTGAGATGTTCCATATAGCTTTTTTATAAAAATTGGCTGCCCCCGTTAGAAAGCAGCCAATTTTGGATTTTTTTCCTTTTCGTTAGCCCTCCTCGATAGCGTCGTTGGGGCATACAGATGCGCAGCTGCCGCAGCTAATGCATGTGTCGGGATCAATGTGGTAGATTTCTCCTTCTGAAATTGCCTCAACGGGGCAAACAGGCAGACATGTGCCGCATGCGATACATCTGTCGGTAATTACGTAAGCCATAATTCTTAGTTATTTTAGGTGTTTTTGTTGTAATACGCCACAAATTTACCTCTAATTATTGATTAATACAAGAATTTTTTTGATAAGTTTTTCGGCCGGAGCCGTGTTGGGTCGGTTTTTTGGGGTCCTGATGAATTTTTTAAGCTTCTAAATCTTATTTTTTTATTACTTTTGTGTCTTTCAATACTGAGCTTATTGCTTTAATTTGATTAATTGTCATGCCTCTTGTTTCAATCATTACAATCACATATAATGCCGGTAAGGTACTCGATCCTACGATGCGTTCGGTTGCGGAGCAGACTTTCAGGGATTACGAGCATATAATTATTGATGGCGCTTCATCTGATAATACTCTCGAAATAGCGCGTAAATATGAGGGTACACGAATTCTCAGCGAACCCGACCGGGGTCTTTACGATGCCATGAATAAAGGGCTGCGTATGGCAACGGGTGATTACCTGATTTTCCTGAATGCGGGCGATGCATTCCGCAATTCGGAGGTGCTTGCCCGGTATGCTGAACGAGCTGCCGCCGGAGATGATATTATCTTTGCCGATACCATGATTGTTGATGCGCAAAGAAAAGATGTCGGCCCGCGTCACCTTACCGCGCCCCAACGCTTAACTAAGAAATCGTTTGCTGAGGGAATGCTTATATGTCATCAGGCGTTTATGGTCCGCAGGGCGATAGCTCCTGAATTTGATTTACAATGGCGTTTTTCAGCTGATTATGACTGGACCGTTAGATGTATCGGAGCTGCCGATATGTCAAAATGTACGAATCTGGGGATTGTTGCCATCAATTATCTTAACGACGGACTGACTGATAATAATAAACTTACTTCTCTTAAGGAACGTTATCGCATAATGTCGCGCCATTATGGTTCTCTGCCTACATTGTTTCGGCATATTGGTTTTTTCTTCCGTGCTCTCCGCCGTCGGCTGTGATTCATGATCTTGAGTTAGGCACTTTCAAAAAGGTCGGTTTAGATGCGGGGCGGTCTTAGTTCGGTTTGATTTCAGTTCGGCTTGGAATTAGTTCGAATTGATTTCATTTTGTTTGGCCTATCCATTTCTTATGGTTTCCTCGTTCTTATGGTTTCCTCGCGACCGGCAGTTGCTAACGATTTATCACACATAACATTTAGAGTAAGAGATTTTGTTGGAACTGATCTTAAAAGAGGGGGGATGGTCTTATGTAAGAATAAAAAGTAAAGAAAAATTCAAAAAAATACAGATAAATTTTGCAGAATAAAAAAATATACTTAACTTTGCACACGCAAAACGGAAATAAAGCACAGGAACTAATAAAACTCCGGTAGCTGCCGCTTTGAAAAGACCGATGGTGTCATAGCTCAGTTGGTAGAGCAAAGGACTGAAAATCCTTGTGTCCCCGGTTCGATTCCTGGTGACACCACCAGACCCGACGACCGCTCAAAAGGCGGTCGTTTCTTGTTAAGACGAATT